>JBGTIH010000181.1:0-8037 GCA_041745765.1 Pyrinomonadaceae bacterium
AGAAATGTTATGGGAAAAGCTCAAGTATGATTGGCTGTCGTGGGAAGCCTACAGTTCGCAGAAAAACTTGAAACAAGAATTGGACAGCATCCTTTCACAAATCAGCTCAAAATACCTGATTACTTTTTCTTAGGTGCTTACAAAATTTGGAGAACCGTTATGGGATTTTTAAATGATGCGAATTATATAGTGGGCGGACTCGGTATAGCCTTGCTTTTAGCGGGCTGTATCGGCTTTATTGGTTTAGTTAAAAGTACTACTTTATCCGAGGAAAATAAGAAAATTATTATTCGCAAATATGTTCTTATCGGTTTAGGAATATTCATTTTTTGTCTGCCGATGTTCAAACCTTACGTTTCTTCCTATTCTCGATCTGAGGGCATAAGAGAAACGGCATCCGAAGAATTAAAAACAATCGAAGAAATTTCCAAAACACAATTAATTCAAGCAGAAAATATAGAAAGCTTAAAAAAGGACGTTGTAGAATTGAAAAGACAACTCAAAAACACACATCTTTATTATTCATTCATTATCCAAATGTTCTCAATTTTTGGCGGAATGCTTTGTTTTAATTTTGCATTTCAGAGTAAAATTAACTCTGAAAAAAAAATAACGACTGAAATTTTGTATAAAAAAATAAAATGAACAATCTTTTTACAGCAAATTTAGCGGATGTTGACGCGGTGATAAATGACGCGATCAACAATGAAATCAATCGTCAGACAAATGGTTTGGAACTGATCGCTTCGGAGAATTTTGTCTCCGAAGCCGTTTTACAGGCGATGGGAACGGTTTTTACGAACAAATACGCCGAAGGTTATCCGAAGAAAAGGTATTACGGCGGTTGTGAATTTGCCGATGTCGTCGAGCAGACGGCGATTGACCGGGCGAAGGAAATTTTCGGCGCGGATCACGCCAATGTTCAGCCGCATTCGGGAGCGCAGGCGAATATGGCGGTTTTTCTTGCGTCACTCACGCACGGCGATAAAATTTTGGGAATGAACCTGTCGCACGGCGGACATCTGACGCACGGGCATCCGATGAATTTTTCGGGAATAAATTACGAAGTTTCCGATTACGGCGTTTCCAAGGAAACCGAAACGATTGATTATGACGAATTGCAGCGCATTGCCGAAGAAAAGCAGCCGAAAATGATCATCTGCGGCGCGTCCGCCTATCCGCGAATTATTGATTTTGCGCGAATTGAAGAAATTGCAAAGAGCGTCGGCGCAATTGTGATGGCGGACATCGCGCATATTGCAGGTTTGGTTGCTGTCGGACTTCATCCGTCGCCGGTTCCGCATTGCGAATTTGTGACGACGACGACGCATAAAACTTTAAGAGGACCGAGAGGCGGACTTGTTTTGTGCAAAGAAGAATTTGCCAAAGCAGTTGATAAAGCCGTTTTTCCGGGCATTCAAGGCGGTCCGCTGGTTCACATCATCGCGGCAAAAGCGGTCGCTTTCGGCGAAGCCTTGCGCGACGATTTCAAAGCGTATCAACAGCAGATTCTCGACAATGCCAAAGCGTTAGCGGAAGAATTAAAAAATCAAGGTTTGCGCCTCGTCTCCGGCGGAACGGATAATCATTTGATTTTGATTGACGTTTTCGATAATGGAAAGGGAATTACCGGAAAAGTCGCGGAAAAAGCACTCGACGCGGTTCATTTGACGGTCAATAAAAATACGATTCCGTTTGATACGAATTCGCCGTTTGTCGCTTCGGGAATTCGCATCGGAACTCCGGCTTTGACAACGCGCGGAATGAAGGAAGACGAAATGCGGAAAATCGCCGAATTTATCGCCGCCATCGTCCGCGAACCGGAATCGGAAGATGTGAAATCACGTGTTAAAAAAGAAGTTCTGGAATTGACCGAAAATTTCCCGCTCTACGCGCATCGCCTGCGCGCGGGCAAAAGCGATTCGATTTCGGCAAGCTGAAATGTAGAATTTTAGACAGCAAACCGCCGGAAAACGCCGATAGCTTTGAAGTTTATTTGTGTTTTACGGCGGTTATTTTTTTTATCAATTTGTCAAAACTTCGCCCGCCGACTTATTATTAAAACTTTGCTGAAAGATTTTCCCGTCTGTAAAAATTATTAAACAGAAAATGTCGAAACAAAAAAATCCAACACTATCAGATTTCGGTCGGCAAATGTCAAATCAAACTGTTGTAACGATTAATTTGATCGCGCTGATTCTTTTAATTCTCGTTTTATTTATAACATTTGCCACTGAAGGTTTCGGCGCGACTTTAAGCCGTGTTTTGATAATTATTCTGATTTTAACGGCGATTTTCGGGATTGTTTCTTCGACGGCTCTGCATTTGAAAAAAGCGCGGAATTCGGCGATTGAAAAAGGCAATAAAGCGTTTGATTGGACGATCAGTCTGCCCGCACAACAGAAAACGAAATTAAACCGCGAAGTCGGTGAAATCGCCTCGACGATGGACATTCCCGCCGATCAATACAGCGATTTATTGCTGGCGTATATCGTCGCCGAAGACCTTGCTCTGCGGCAGATTCAGCAGGAAGCCGCGCAGCCTCTGATTCGCCACGCAATGATCGGAGAAACGGAATTTGACGCGGTTTTGCTGACGGATAATCTGATCACCTGCATCGAGGTTACATTTTTGGTTGCGCCCGATCTTTCGGGGGAAAAAATCAGTCGAATCAGAGATAAAATGACCTCTGCCAAAAAGATTGTCGCGAAACAATTTCCGGGTTCGAACCTGAAACTCTCGGTCGTTGTCGTAACGCAGTTAGACGCGATGGGCGAAGCTAAACTTCGTTCGGTTTTAACGAAAGACAGGTTTTCCGAAATTCCCGTAAATGATTTTACAATATCGTTTTACGGTTTTGAAGAACTGCAGAAAATTTATACTATGTAGGGGAAATGGATAATTGATAATAAAACTGACTTTGTTTAACAAATATCTGTGTTACCGACGAAATCTGAAAAATGGAGAAAATCATTATCAATTATCAATTATCCATTAAAAAAAGAATATGCTTGAAAATAAAGTTGGAATGATCTTCGGAGTGGCAAATCAGCGTTCGATTGCTTGGGCGTGCGCTCAGGCTTGTCTGCAACACGGCGCGAAATTGGCTTTTACGTATCAGGGCGAGCGCCTTCAGAGAAATCTCGAAAAATTAACCCACGATTTAGACGATACGCTCGTTTTGCCGTGCGACGTGACGAATCAAGCGGAAGTTGACGCGGCTTTTTCGGCAGTCGGCGAAAAATACGGAAAACTCGATTTTCTGGTTCATTCGATCGCCTATGCGCCGAAAGAAGCTCTCGAAGGCGAATTTTTAACAACGACGCGCGAGGCGTTTTTGACCGCGCTGGAAATCAGCGCGTTTTCGCTGACGCAGCTTTCAATGGCAGCCGCGCCTTTAATGAAGGAAGGCGGCAGCATCGTCACAATGAGCTATTACGGCGCGGAAAAGGTCGTCAGAAATTACAATGTGATGGGCGTGGCTAAATCCGCGCTCGAATCTTCCGTTCGCTATCTGGCGGAAGATTTAGGCAAACAAAATGTCAGAGTCAACGCGATCAGCGCGGGACCGATCAACACGCTTTCGGCTCGCGGCGTAAAAAATATGGGAACGCTGCTCACTCACATCGGCGAAAAATCGCCTCTGCGCCGCAACGTCGAAGCGCGCGAAGTCGGAAACACCGCGCTTTTCCTCGTCAGCGATCTGTCTTCCGCCATCACCGGCGAAACGATCTACGTTGATTGCGGCTACAATATTATGGGAATTTAGTTTATCGAGTTAGCCGAGTTTGCAGAGTTTACAGAGTTTTTTAAGTTAATTTAAAATCTTTAACTTTGAAAGATTCAGCAGACTTAATAAATTGTCTGACTTAAGCAACTCAGCAAACTCGGTAAACTATTAAAAAAAAATATGGCAAAAACAAAAGGCAGTAAAAGAGACGCGAATGTCAGCGCAAAAAAGGTAAAACCGGAAACGGTCGGGGAAGCGAAACTCGAAGAGCAAAATGCGTTTTGGCACACGACGGAAGACGAGGTTTTGCTTCGTTCGCCCGAACCTTCGGATATGTTTAAAAGCTCAGATTCGTGGCGCGTTTTTCGGATTTTAGGCGAATTCGTCGGCGGATTTGATTCGCTTTCGACCATTACGCGCGGCGTTTCCGTCTTCGGTTCGGCGCGAACGCCGGAAGATCATAAAAGTTATCAAGCCGCCCGCGAAACCGGAAAACTTCTGGCGGAAGCCGGTTTTGAAGTTATCACGGGCGGCGGTCCGGGAATTATGGAAGCGGCGAATCGCGGCGCGTTTGAGGCGAAAAAAGTTTCGGTCGGCTGCAATATCGAATTGCCGTTCGAGCAAATCGCCAATCCGTATCAGACGAAATCTCTGACATTCAAATATTTTTTCGTCCGCAAGACGATGTTCATCAAATACAGCAACGCTTATATAATTTTCCCCGGCGGATTCGGCACTCTGGACGAAGTTTTCGAGGCTTTAACCTTGATTCAAACGCGCAAAATCCGCAATTTTCCGGTCGTGCTGTTCGATTCGTCTTACTGGAAAGGGCTTGTTTCGTGGATAACTTCAACCATGCTCTCGGAAAAAAACATCAGCCCCGAAGATTTGGGTTTGATTCATCTGACCGATTCACCGAAGGACGCGGTTGATTTTATTATCAAAAGACACGAAGAAAGCGAGAATAACGGGAACGGGAAATAGAAATGACAAATGAAAAGTAAGATTATTTTCATTTGTCATTTAAGGAAGTCCGTCAGCCATTTTAGATAACTTTCGGCGACATTTTCTGCTTTTAATGCAACGATTTCGGGAACATCATAAGTGTGATTTTTCTGGATAAACTCTTTTAATTTGTCAAATTTTTCATCGAGAGTTTTGATCAAAAGCAGATTTTCCGCATCTGTTTGCACCTCGTTTTCCCAAAAATAAAACGATTTCATCGACGGCAAAACCTGCACGCACGCGGCTAATTTTGCGCCGATAATCTTCCGCGCCAGACGTTCCGCTTCTTCGGCGGTTGGTGTTGTTGTTAAAACTACAATCATAGTTTTTGAAAAATCAGTATAGCGAGCGGTAGCGAATCCCTTGATACTAATTCAACTTGATTCTCAAACTTGCTCGCTACCGCTCACTCGTGCTGATTAATTATTCAACAATCTTCCCGAAAGCCAGAATTGACCGGTGACGATTCCGCCGATCTGCGGCGTTTCGGGGATTAATTTCGGATCGGTGACGACATCAATTTCGCCGCCGAGGGTTTCGACCAATAAATGATAAAAATTTTCGTTTGTCAGCGAATTAGTTTTGAGTTCGAATTCTTTGATCTCGCCCGAGAACATTCCGATTGGGCGCACTAATTTCATATCAATTTCTTCGTTTTCACCGAATGAAAAAAGCCCGCTCGGAACAAAGGATTTAGCGGCGAATCTGACTTCGCTGTCCTGACTGGCAAAATATGCGTCTTCGCTTTCAAAGATTTTGAAATCATTGGAAGCAAAGGCGGTTAGCTGAATTTCGCAAATCTTCGGGAATTCGATTTTCCCGATTGTGCGAAAATCCGGCAAGTCGAAAACGAACGGATATTCGCCCGAATCAATGATTTTTTCTTCGGCGGGTTCTGCCCAGGCGTGAAAACCGCCGTCGAGTTCGGAAGAATCGCGTTCGATTGCCTGCGTCAAACCGACGCGGCGGCGGCTTTTTCCCTCAAAATGCGGGTTAAAACCGATCAATTCCTGATCTTTATTGCCTTGCAGATAAATCTGTGCGCCGGATTCGTCGGCAAATTTTAAATAAAATCCTTGAAAACACGGGATTTCCTGCACGTTTTTCATTACGCTGACAATCATTTCGTTGATGTCTTCATCATTTTTTACGGGAAAGCCGATGTCTGATAAATTACTCATTTTGTTGTATTTGTTTTGATATTATTGTGCTTGCGTGTTTTGTTTTTCTTCGGCTTTTTCGGCTTATTTTTTCCGAAACCCCAGCGAAACGGAGTCGGCAAAAACGAAACTCCGCCGATTCTCACGCCGACCCACATCACGGGCGCGATGATCGCTTTATGATACCAGCCTTTTTTCGCCGCGACGCATTTATAAAGCTCTTTGTCCGCACGGCTTCTTTCTTTGCGCGAACCTCCGAAATAATAAGCTTTATCATGTTCGACGCAGCAATCTCTGTATTTTCCGTCGGGAAAAAGCGTGCAGCCGTCGCTCTTAAAATCCGGCGGCATTTCTCTGTTTGGCGAATTTGTTTCGGTTTGAGCCGATAAATCGAGCGCAAATACACCGAAAAACAAGAGAAGAAAGATAGCTTTTTTCATTTAAAAATCTAGAATTTCGAAATCTTGAAAAAACAATTAACAGGGATTCCCAGGATAAACACGGATAACAAAAATTTTATGAAAATCCCTGTTCATCCTGAGAATCCCTGTTAATATTTTCTTTTATTTGAAAAAATTAACCCGCCGACGAAGCGCGTTCAAACGGAATTTCTTCAAAATGCGTAAATCGTTTGAAATCCGAGAATCTTTGATTGATCTCTTTTTGCGTCAGGCGGTCAATGCGTTCCGTGCCGAATTCTTCGACGTTAAACGAAGCCATCACCGAACCGTAGATCATTGCGCGGCGCATTGCGTGTTCGTCAATTTTTTCCTGACTTGCCAGATAACCCATAAAACCGCCGGCAAATGTGTCGCCCGCGCCGGTCGGATCGAAAACCGACTCCAAAGGGTAAGCCGGAATCGCGAAATACATATTTTCCGTAAAAAGTGCCGCGCCGTATTCGCCGCGTTTGATGACGACCGCCTTCGGTCCCCATGAAAGAATCTTTTTCGCCGCCGTGATGACATTCGGTTCGTCCGCCAGCTGACGTGCTTCGGCATCGTTAATTATCACGCAGTCAACGACTTTGACGGTTTCGATAACCGCATCTTTCATCGAATCAATCCAGAAATTCATCGTGTCCATCGCGACGAATTCGGCGTTTGACGATTCACGAACTTCCTTTTGCAGCATCGGCAAAATATTTGCCAGAAATAAAAGACGGGAATTTTTCGATTCTTCCGAAGGCTTCGGCTGAAAATTTTCAAACACGTTTAATTGTGTATCCAGAGTGTGCGCCGTGTTGAGATCATATTCATATTTCCCGCGCCAGAAAAATGTTTTGCCGTCCGCGACGATCTCGATGTCGTCCGTATTGATATTATGACGCTTGAAAACCGCCCATTCGTCGTCGCCGAAATCATTGCCGACCACGCCGATACAACGGACATTCGTAAAATTACTCGCCGATAAAGAAAAATGCGTCGCCGCACCGCCCAAAAGGCGGTCACGTTTGCCAAAAGGCGTTTCCAATGCGTCAAACGCAACCGAACCTACAACTGTTAAAGACATTTATTAAATTGCTCCTGTTATATTTTTATATCAAAAAGTAGAAATTATAAGGTTTGTTGAGCATTGTTGCAAAAGTGTATTGCGAACAATCGTGGGATTTATTTTACACGCCACGGCGGATTTTGGCGATTTTCTCCGGCGCGGAAAGAAATTTAGATTATTTATGAATCGCCTTTTTAATGTTTCTGACGGCTTGTTTGGCGACACCTTTCATCGTAATGTTTCTGGGAGTTTCAATCCGTTTGAAATTAAATGATGTTGAACCGTCAACTTTTTTTTCTAAAATGACTTTTCCCGTAGCTTTATCGAGAAGATTGATTCGAACTGTAATCATTTCCTGACTTCTAAAACCTAATAACATCCAGCTTATTGCTTTATCGGTTGAATAACGAGTTATTATTACCGACAAGCGATACCGAATCAAAGGCGGCGTTTTATCGTTCTCGGGATCAGTCTTGCCGGAGACTTTTATTTCGTTTTCGTCCGCCAAAACTAAGCAGGTGAGAATAAATTTTGTAACATAATGTGTCGTGTTCAGAGTCCAAACTTTAGTTTGCCTTTCCGCCGCGCTTCGGTGGCGGAAACACGCTGAAGCGTGGAATTTGAACTAAAACCAAAATCTTACAAAAC
>JBGTIH010000182.1:0-38987 GCA_041745765.1 Pyrinomonadaceae bacterium
GTTTTGTAAGATTTTGGTTTTAGTTCAAATTCCACGCTTCAGCGTGTTTCCGCCACCGAAGCGCGGCGGAAAGGCAAACTAAAGTTTGGACTCTGAACACGACACATTATGTTACAAAATTTATTCTCACCTGCTTAGTTACACCGAAATCAATTCGCCGGTACATCGAAATATAAAATGCGCAACTCTCATCTTTGGGAAAGTTTTATGTCGAAACAACTATTTTTAATTTTATATTTGGTAGTTTTGTGTGTGTTGGCACAAGTGCAGACGACGGCTTTTTTTATAAGGGAAAATTAAAAGAACCGGGCAATCCGGTGGCAGAAACACGTTATTTTCATTTTACGCTTTTTGGTTTTGAATTAGAGATTTTTTAAGTTTATGGAAAAACGCTGAAACCTGACGCTCTTTAAAAGCTACAGGTTTCAGCGACTAAATAGAAAAAGTTTCAATAGACTCTAATGCTTTGATTTCGATTTTTTCCGCAGTTAAATTTTTCTACTCTTGGATATGCGCTTCGACGAACCACAGCAATTTATCAATCTCGCGCGAAACTTCCGTGAATAAATCAGCCGTATCTTTGTCTCCGGCTTCGTCCGCATCGTCAATGTTGGCGCGCACATTTTTGCCGAATTCGGCAAGCGCACCGGAGAGTGCGTCCACGTGATCGCGTCCGTCCGTGATTTCCATCGGATACTGGCTTAAAGAAGATTTTGCCGCCGAGACGCGCACCGTGCCTTCCGCCGTTCCGCCTAAAATTGTAACTCTTTCGGCAATCGTGTCGGAATGCGTGTCAACTTGCGTGGACACCTGATCGAAAAGCTCGTGCAAAGCGATAAAACTCATTCCTTTCACGTTCCAATGTGCCTGTTTTGCTTGTGATTTCAGATCAATTGCGTCGGCAAGCCGCGCATTTAGAAGTTCGATCATCTGTTCTCTGGTTTCTTTTTTAATATCAATTTTCGTAACGTGCATAAATTTTTTCTCCCTGATTCTCTCTCTTTTAGAATTATTCTAATTCTAAAGTAAGCTAAAGTCAAGCGGCTGTAACATCTTCAAAAAACATCTGATTTTTGAATTTTACGGCATAAACGCTAAACTTGTAATAATTAAGTATAACAATAACTTTTAAATTTTTTATATCAAATATGTTTTTACAAAATTCAAATTCAACGGCTTTAGATAAAACGCTGGAAAGCGCGTCGGATGTTACGATCACCGCTTACGGTTCGATTGATAAATTGATAAATCAACTCCTTGAGCAATTGCCTCTGGTTGCCGCCGGAATGATTGTATTAGTATTTTTCTGGCTGATCGGCAAAATTTTCAAAACGATCTTTTTGTCAACTTCAAGTCGCACAAAACTCGATGAACGCCTGCGGATTCTGGTCAGCCGTCTAATCAGTATTACGATCTTTGTCTTAGGTTTTTTTACGGCTTTGACGATTATTATTCCGAATTTCAGCTTTGGTCAGCTTGTTGCGGGACTTGGATTTACATCGTTTATCATCGGATTTGCGACAAAGGATATTTTGAATAATCTGCTGTCGGGAGTTTTAATTTTATGGAAACAGCCGTTTCATATCGGCGATTATATTTTTATTAAGGATAAGCAAGGTTCGGTGAAATACATCGGCGTTCGCGCAACGCGGCTCGGGATGGACGACGGCGAACAGATTCTGATTCCGAACGGCGAAATGTATTCAAATGCTCTCGTGATTCGCAGCGCGGGATCGCACCGGCGGATGCGTCTAACTATTAGTGTCGGTTATGAAACCAAGGTTCAGGAAGCTAAAACTGTGATTTTGAGAGTTTTAGCAAAGCTGGAAACAATTGAAAACGAACCCGCGCCGAGTGTTTTTGTGACTGATTTATCATCGGACGGAGTAAATCTTTCAGTTTATTTCTGGGTAAATACTGATAAAAACTCGCCTTTGAAAACTTTTGATGAAGCGGCGGTCGGCATCAACCGCGAATTGCGCCAAGCTAAAATCGGACTTTATCCGTCAAATCCGGTTGTTATAAAAAATGGCGACAAATTAAATATCTCTCTGGAAGATAAAAAAGAAGACTTTTAGATTCTTAACGATCCTGACTGTTGACTGTTTCCTCTCTTTGGATAGCGGATGATTTGGTAGAATTTACACCGCTTCCGCGAAACATCGGCGTGAAAATCCATTTGCTGTGATTTTCGATGCCGTAATAGGCGAGAACCGAACGGCTTTTGCTTTGGCTGGCAACGCCGATAAACGGCAGATTATCTGTCGTTTCTTCAAATTCCGCATCATCGGCTTCTTTATTATCTTCTTCGCTTTCGGTATTTAAGATATTAACGAGCGGAAGCGCGAAGCGGTCGAAAACCTGACTCGGACTTGACGGCAAAAGACCGTTATTATAAATCTGAACGCGCTTGCCGAAATTTATGAAAGCCTGACTTTCCGGCTCGATCAAACGCCATTTTCCATCTTCACTCAGAGGATCAACCGCTGCCGAAGGGCGCAAAATCGCTCGCTTTTTTGTGCCTTGTGGCAAACCTTCGAGCAGTTCGTCAATTGAATTCGGGAGTTTTGTGCCGCGATGAAATTCGACATATTGCCTGATGGCGTGGGCGACTTCTTCGCCGCGCCGGATTGATTCGAGTTCTTTCTCGCGCTGAACGCCTTGCTGAATGCTCGGCGCAATTGCCAGAAGCGCAATTGCAAAAATAACCATTGCCGCCATGACAGCCAGCATAGACATTCCTGCTTCGGAATTCGGATTTGATTTACAAACCCGCAAACTCCAGTTTTTCAATGATTTACGGTTTTCTTTCAACTCCATCTTCATCATTTACATCCATTTTAGAATCCGGCGTTGGTCGCGGTGTCGGATTATAACGCGGAATGTCATCGGGTATGCCCGGAATACTGCCCATTGGCGGCGGCGGTTGGATATTTACGGGCGGAATATTTTGCGGGAAATTCCCGCCGCCGCGCGGATTTAAAACTCCTGCCGGCGCACTTTGTCCTGGAGTCGGACGTGTCAGCGGAAGTTTATGCGAGAAACCGAGGTTTATATCTTCAAACAAAACTTCTTGTGCCGAAATGCTTCTTAAGCGAAAACGTCCGGCGACAATATCATTAAGTCGCGCTCCGATGGGTGTCTTTTTGCCGGGTTCTTCAAAATACGCCGTATCATTATTGGAAAGTTTACGTGCAATCATTCCGATATATTTAAACTGCGGTTTCGGAGGTTCCTGCACATTAAGCGCAATCAAATTCGAAAATTTCCCATCCGGCGTAATGACGCTGATATTTCGCGTTCCCGGAAACGCCAGCAAACCATCGGAGATTTGTGTAGAAAGTGCCTGCGGACTCAGATACGTCGTCGGCATCTGATTTCCGTTAAACAAAATTATCGAATCAGGCGTAAATCTATCGCCTGAAATTTCAAGCCTGAAACCTTTTGAACCGGCATAGACGCTCTGCGGTGTGGCGTAAGCGACAAAAATCGGCGGCGGAGTCGGCGGCGGCGGAGTCGGCGGCGGAGTCGGCGGCGGAGTCGGTGTCGGGCTGAACGGAGTCGGTTTTCCCGGTTCGTAAAAGGCAAAGATGTTTCTGCCTGCACCGGGCGCATTGAAATTTCCCGGAATATAAATCACCGGCACGGTCGTATATTCAAAATCCATCTGCTGACGGCTCGGCAAATTCTGATTTTGTGAAGTGTTTCTGACGGTTGCCGTCGGGGACGGCGAGGCTTTAACATTAACGGTAACTTTGCGGCTTGGCATAAACAGTCCGGAAAATGTATAACCGAGCGAAAGCACCGCCATTGTGCCAAGCACGATTGCCGCAATAATTTTATTTCTTTCCGCCGGGCTTTTGCCCTCAAAAATTTTCATTTCTCGTAAATCTTTCAGAAAATTAAACTTAGTAGATCAACTCTTCCGTGTTGCAAAACTTCGCTATTTGACGCTGACTTCACTGATGAAAGGCGTATAATCGGGGCGGCGGAAATATGCCGCCATATCGAGTTTCAAGCTAACCCATTCGCCTTGCATTTTTCCGCGATAGACATCGCCCAATCTTTGATTATTGTCGGGCTGAATTTGTCCGTTTTCGTTAATTTGCTGTGCTTGTTCGGGATTGGCATTTCTGACCTGCCTCTCCGCCGGAACAAGTTCGACCGCGCTAATCATTATAAACTGTCCGCTGGTTTCAATATCATTTATAAAGCGTCGCAGATTTTGATAAGAACCTTCGACCGTAACCGTTACAAAGACACCCGGAAAAAGACTTCTCAATTTATCTCTGCCGCGCTCATTATCCGTCTGCTGAGTGCGCTGCGGATCAACAATTTCAAGCGGTGCATAAACGGGTCCATTTGAATTAACTAAACCATAAGCTCCGATTAAACCGTTCAAACGCTCGTAAAGAGCAGATCTACCTGAGATTTCCGCCGGTAAAAAACGGGTTTCAAAATCATTGACACTTGTCAGAAGTTTGTCAACCTGCGATTGCGTATCGGTAATTGAGCCGTATTTGCTCTTCGCCGAATTTAATTCCGCTTCGATCTGATCGCGTTGAGCTTTACTTGCTTCAAGCTCTTTTTTCGCGGGCATTACGAAAAATATATGAAACACAATAACCGTCAAAATCGCCATAAGACTCAGACCGACGGTGGCAATTTCCGCTTGTCCCCACATTCCGCCATAGACTTTTCGTGGGCGATTTTTCGGGACGATACCCCACACCTTCGGAGTTTTTTCAATGATTAAAGTTTCGTCTTTGGTGAGCATCACCGTGCGGTCTTCTTCTTCGATAACGACGGTCGAATCTTTTGTTTCACCGTAATCATTGACCGTCATTTCCGCGAGTTTTTTGGATTCTTCGGAATTTTCGTTGTGTTCGTCAGGCTTTAAATTTTCGTTCATTTATTCCGTTCCTCCTTTAGCTAAATCATTTTCCGGACTCGTCGGCAGAAATGTGCGCGGTGAATAAACGATATACAGACTGTATTCCATATAAGTAATCCGGTCGGTTTTCTGCAAATTCTGTCCGCGCAATTCGGCTCTGAAAATACCGGAATTGTTCATATTGGCGATGAGTGCCATTACGCTTTGATAATCGCGGCTCAGAACGCCTAACTCCAACTCGGCTTTGATTCTGTCGCCGTCTTTAAAAATATTTTGAACATTGATGCGCGACGCGCTGACGCTTCCGGGCAGAACGGCTTCCAAATCGGCAAAAAGACGCGACCAACCGAACGATTTACCGGCAACGAGTTTATGCGAAGCAATTAGCAGAGATTGCTGATCGGGCGTTAATTGCTGCTGCACTTTTGCCCCTTTGTCGGTCAAGGCGGCGACATTCATTTGCATTTCATTAATGTCGTTTTTAACAATATCGTTTTCAGCGGCGACATTATTTAATTCGGCAAAACCGAAAATTGCGCCCGCAACGGCAAAAGCAAGCATAACCAGAGCCATCACGTATGGAAGCGTCCGGTTGCGAAAAGGTTTGCTGGCAAGATTTAGTTTGGTAATCACAGGTTTTAAATCAAATAAATGGATTCTAAAGTTCTGAATTTACAAAAAATAACTCAAAATTCAAAACCGCTGAAATCCAAAACTCTTGAGATTTTAGCACGAAGCAAAAGAAAAGTCTTTTGCTTCGTGCATTGGTTATATAAATGCTTGAAATATAATATCTCTAAGCGTTTTTATAAAAAGATGTTCGAGATTTTATAAAAGATGTATTCTTTCGTCTCAAACAACTTCGGAGGGGAATTTTACTATTCTATTTATCCCGTCGTTTTTCTCACGTTTGATTAAACCTAAAAGTTGCAAAAAAATGTCTTCGACTGAAATAGCACTGCTCAAAAATCATTCAAGTTTGTTATATTTCAAATTCCTGAATAATAGAAATTATTTACAATATATGAGTTAAAAGTAGAAAAGTGAATTCACCGTTGGTTTTTCAGCCTGTTTCAACAGGCTTTCCGCGCTTCGCGGTATTTAGCCGCGTCATTTATGGCGCGGGTCGCTTCGGCAAATTACCCGAAAGGGCGTTTTAACGTCCTTTTTCCGCTTGAGCAATTTAGAAAGCTTCGGCTTAAGCCGTTAGAAAGGACGTTAAAACGCCCTTTCGGTATTAAAAAAATCGTTCCGCGCCATAAATGGACGCGGCTAAAACTTGTGCGGACGCACGAAAGCCTGTTAAAATAGCCTGAAAGAATGAAAACCGCCTGATTTCTACTCTTAATTCACATACAATATAAATCATCATACTTTTTGGCTGGATAAAATGAAATTGTTTCCAGTTTTCCCTTATAAATGTTCGCATAAATACCTAATTCATTATTGAGGTATTCAAATGATCCCGGAACATCCCAGACTTCTTCTTTTTTAAATTCGTCAAAATTGATATTCAATTTTTTAGGATTTATTCTCTTTTTTGGAGTGAAACTAACATCAATTACAGTCCATTCAGGAACATTCCAACCATAAACTTTTGGTATCCCGTCCTCTATCTTAGTTACACATAGTCCTGTTTCATAGATTATTTCCATTCTTCGGTCTTTAAAATCATAATGCTCTCCATAACTTATTCTGTCTTTGTCTGAAGGTTCTCCAAACATCTTAATTACATCATCACGAGTTGAAACAAGGGGCTTGATGCTCTTAATTCTTACTAACCAATCCGGTTCTTTTAAATAAACTATATTTGTAGAAAATAACACCATCACAAATATAATTACTGACTTTTTTATTGATTTCATAGCATTTCTCTCTATTTTATTTCTTTTGCAACGGATCATATAGACACTTCTCATTGAATCTGTCATTAAAAATGTTAAAACGAGCGCGACGGGAGAGATTTGTCAATATTTTCGGGATTAACTTCCTGATAAGTGCAGACGCGGTTTCTGCCTTCGCGTTTGGCGTGATAAAGTGCGGAATCAGCCATTTCGATCAGCTCAATCGGATCGGTTGAATCGTGCGGAAATGAAGCCATACCGATACTGATAGTGACGTGATGAATTTCGGGAAATTTACCTCTTTTGATTATTGTGAACTCATTTTTTTCAATCTCGCTGCGAAATCTTTCCGCCGCTACGATTCCCTGCGCGAGTTCGGCATCAAGCAGAAATGCGGCAAACTCTTCGCCGCCGAAACGCGCCGCAACATCGCCCGTTCGCAAATTTTGCGTGATGCAGCTGCCGATTTCTTCCAGAGTTTTACTGCCTGTCAGATGACCGTAAGTGTCATTAACGGTTTTAAAGTGATCAATATCCATCATCAAAACGCAAAATGTCTTTTTTTCGTGCGAGGCGCGGGCAGTTTCGCGGCGAAGTTCGGAAAAGAACGAACGGCTCGAAAGAAGTCCGGTCAAATCGTCGTGCGAGATCAAACGACGAATCTGGCTTTGATATTCGCGATCAATTTCGTCCATCAAATCAAATCGAAAAATCTGTTCACCGATTGTAATTTTATCGCCGTTTTGCAAAAATTCCTGCACAATCTTCTGCCCGTTCAGAATCGTTCCGTTTCTTGAATGCAAATCTCTCAAAAGGTATTTTTCAGAATGATCTTCCGAATTTTGAACAGTAACAATTTGCGCGTGCTGACGGGAAACTCTGAAATCATTGATGCGAACATCGGCTTCGAGCGCGCGCCCTAGTGTAACCTCTTCGCGCTCAAGCAAGATCGGAACAGCAATCAAATCACCGTTGAGAGAAACTAACGCGGGGCGCAAATCACGTTTTTGTTTGTCCATATTTGAATAAGGTTACAGGCTCATTATAAAAACCTTAATTTAATACAATAAACCAGTTTATGTAAAATTCGCCACACTTTTTTGGCGAAAAACATTGAGTTTTATTCATTCTGTTCAGAAAAATAAAAATTACCGGAAATTCAAACTGTTAGATTTCTTCGCTTTGCAATTCATTTGAGATTCATCTAAAGCAAAAAAAGTAATTTTCTAAAAGTTATTTTATTTTTCCCGGAAATCGAAAATTTTGCGATACGGTTTGCCCCGATTTTACGCGTTTAAAATCGGAGGTTGATTTTATGGCAATCAATGGAAATTTAATACAGCGACCGTCGGATCGGAGTTTATTTTTAGCGGCGGCAATCGGTTTTCCGCTGCTCGTTTTTATCGGCTATTTTAAGACTTATTATTTCAGCGCGCTTTTTGATGTCAGACCGGTGGCAAATTCGCTCGTACACATCCACGGGATCGTAATGTCGGTCTGGGTTTTGTTTTTTGTCGCGCAGACTTATTTGATTCGCTCGAAGAATATTCGACTGCATATAACTCTGGGAATGGCAGGCATCGCACTTGCGGCAATTGTTGTAATTACCGGACTTATGACGGCGTATGACGCGCAGATTGTGAGAGAAGCGGCTCCGCCCGGAATAAATCCGCATAGTTTTCTGATTTATCCGGTGGCGGATATGGTTTTGTTTGTCATTCTATTTACAGGAGCGATTTATTTTCGCAAACGTCCGGCAGAACATAAATCTCTGATGCTTTTGACGGCAATCAATTTTCTGCCCGCCGCGCTTTTTCGATTTCCTATTTTCCCCGAAGAATCCGTAATCCATTTTGCTTTCGGGATTCCGAATCTGATGGCAATCATTTGTCTGATCTGGTTCACGGCGAAACACGGCAAACTCAATAAAATTTTTGCCGCCGGAGTTTTGTTATTATTAATTGCCCAACCAATGCGAAACATCATCGGTGACTCGGCAATCTGGCTGAATTTTGTGAAATGGATCGCATCGTAATTTAGGGCAAAGTTCAGGCAACTAAAATGCAAAAAGAAATTTACAGGGATACTTTTTTTGTCAGGAAAGTTTTGCTCATTTAACAGATTACTATAATAATTTGAATCAAGAGTATTAAGGTTAATTCACCGTTGGTTTTTCAGTTTGTTTCAACAGGCTTTCTGCGCTTCGCGCACGTTTTGCCGCGTCATTTATGGCGCGGGTCGGTTCGGCAAATTACCCGAAAAGGGCGTTTTAACGTCCTTTCCGACGGCTTGAGCCGAATCCATTTCAATGCTAAAGCGGAAAAAGGACGTTAAAACGCCCTTTCGGTATGAAAAAAAATCGTTCCGCGCCATAAATGGACGCGGCTCAAACGAGCGCGGCGCACGAAAGTTTGTTAAAACAGGCTGAAAGAATGAAAACCGACTGGTTTCTACTCTTGATTTACATTATAAAAACCGGGCTTTGATGTGGAAAGTTTCTGTTTTTTCTAAAAAAACTGCTGAAATAATTGATATATTCTTCGGTAAAAGATTTTACATTCTTAACAAATTCTTTGCGTCATCTTAAACACCTGAGTAAAAACTTCTGCAATACTTCATACAGTCATAAAGACGAAATTCAAACATTTAGGAGACAAATATGAAAAAATTTTTTGTAATGATACTTTTAGTTTCTACCTTTTTTATCGGTTTAAGCGCATTGGTCGAACAAGCCGGGGCGAGATTTAAATCTGATGCGAAGGCTCTGGAATTGATTCAACAATCCCGCATCGCCATCGGCGGTTATTCCAACATTTCAAATGTTCGCAGTCTGACGATTGTCGGGAACACGACGCATTTTTTTGATAAAGAGGGTTTTCAACAAACCGAGCAAGGCACATTGGAAATCAATATGCAATTGCCGGGACAATTCAGCAAATTGGTCAGAATCGGCAATCCCGAAAATGCCACGGCAACAACCGGAGTTCAAAAGCAGCTTGACGTTTTAATTACGAGGAAAGACGGCACAACAATTTCGGCAATTCCTTCAACTGACGGCAAACAAAGCGTTGTTATTGTTAAAGACGGAGACGAAAAAATTCTGACCGAAGATTTCCGACCGGGCGATGGACAACGCAAAATTATTATCAAAAAAGATGACGGCAGCGTTCAGGAATTAAAACCGGGTGAGAGTGAAACTTTTGTTTTTGAAAGAAAATCCGGAGATGGCACGCAGGTTTGGAATACTGAAAACGGGAAACAAATTGTAGTTAGCGATAATCTGAAAATGGAAAATATTTCTGGCAACAGCCGAAATGAAATGTTTCGGATGACACTTGCGCTTCTTTTGATCGCGCCGGAAGGTTTAGATGTCAGCTACACTTTCGCGGGCGAAGGCAATGTTGATGGAAACGCCTGCAACATTGTCGCGGCGCAGACGGGCGGTTCGACCTTTAAACTTTTTCTCGATAAATCAACATTTCTGCCGCGAATGATTAGCTACGAAGGCGGAAATATACAGATCGTCAGATTCAAAAAAGAAGGTTCGGACGAAATCATAACGGAAAATTTTGTCGGATCAAAGATCAATTCAACAGATGCAAAAACGCTTGAACATCAACTAAAATTCGCCGATTTCCGCAGCGTCGGCGGTCTTTTATTGCCGCATAGATGGACGGAAACGGTCGGCGGAAAGCCGACGCAAAACATAGACATCACAAATTATGAAATAAATCCGGCAAACATCGCCGATAAATTCAAAGGTCAAAAGGTTTTCCTCAGAAAAGCGAAAGATCAATAAAAACTCTACCGTCTAAAGAGTAAAAAAAAACGCTGTCAAATCGAAAGTTGACGGCGTTTTTGTTTTTTTTTTGAAAAAACGGAGATGCTAAATTTACGAGCGTTTTTCTCATTCTCTGCGTTCTCTGCGACTCTGCGTGAATAAACTTTTTTATCACGCAGAGTCGCAGAGAACGCAGAGAATTAGTTACAGTAACGAGAATTATAATAACTGAAATGGCTCGTCGTGCGCGGTTTTGAGAGCGGTTTGCTTAATGGGCGGCTTGATATAAAATAAACATTCGATAGCAAACGACGAACCGCGGATAAACTTCAAAAAGAATGACAAAGAAAATAAAAAAAGTAGTTTTAGCCTATTCGGGCGGACTTGATACTTCCGCAATGCTCTTGTGGATCAAGGAAACTTATGACGCGGAAGTAGTCTGTTTTTGTGCCGATGTCGGGCAAGGCGAAGAGCTTGAAGGTTTGGAAGAAAAGGCTTTGAAGACCGGCGCGTCGAAACTTTATGTGGAAGATTTGCGCGAGGAATTCGTCAAAGAATTCGTCTGGACAGCCGTCAAGGCAAACGCGCTTTACGAAGGCGTTTACTTGCTCGGAACTGCTCTGGCGCGTCCCGTAATTGCGAAAAAACAAATCGAAATCGCCCAAAAAGAAGGCGCAGACGCAGTGGCGCACGGCGCGACCGGAAAGGGAAATGATCAAGTTCGGTTTGAACTGACTTATTATGCTTTGCAACCGGATATTAAAGTCATCGCGCCGTGGCGGCATTGGGAATTTACAGGTCGTGCGGATTTAATTGATTATTGCGCGGCGCGCGATATAAATATTACTGCGACCGCCGAAAAGCCGTATTCGATGGACAGAAATCTGATGCATATTTCCTACGAAGGCGGAATTTTAGAAGACCCTTGGAACGCGCCGCCGGAAGATATTTTTCTCCTGACGAAATCGCCGGAAAAGGCAAAAGATAAAGCCGAAGAAATTGTTTTGACTTTTGAAAAAGGCGAGCCGGTCGCCATCAACGGCGAAAAATTCAGCGCGGTTGATATGCTTTCCAAACTGAATTTTCTCGGCGGCGAACACGGCATCGGGCGCGTTGATCTGGTCGAAAACCGTTTCGTCGGAATGAAATCGCGCGGAGTTTATGAAACGCCGGGCGTAACGATTCTTCTGCACGCGCATCGCGCTCTGGAATCAATCACGCTTGACCGGGAAGTGATGCGCCTGCGCGATTCGCTTTCAACAAAATTCGCCGAATCAATCTATTACGGCTTCTGGTTCGCGCCGGAATTCGAGATTTTGCGCTCGATGGTTGACCAAACACAGGAAACGGTTTCAGGCGATGTTCGCATCAAATTATACAAAGGAAACGTCACGATTTTAGGACGCAAATCGCCGTATTCGCTTTATAAAGAACGGGTTGTAACCTTTGAAGACGACGCGGGCGCGTATAATCAACTCGACGCGGAAGGCTTTATCAAACTTCAGGCTTTGCGATTGCGTTTGCGGAAGATGGACTAAGAAAATTAGCCACGAACAAACACGAAAAAGACACGAAAAATAAGAAAATATATTTGAAGAACTTTTGATGGCAACTGAATTTAATACTGAGAACTTTCACGACACTTACATCTTGTCTGTTTTTGAAGATACGGCAACTGACACGATCACAATGTATGTGAACTTTCCGGTTGATTGGTCTGAAAGCGTTTACGAAAAAAAACGCCTCATCTTCTTAAATGCCTTCAATTATCAAGTTCACGAAATGAAGTTTCAAGGCAGCCCTGAAATTTTAGAAATTAAGACTCTTGAGAAGAAAGATGGTTGGACAAAATTTAAATTGGAAACTAACGCGGGTTATAGAGAAATCTCCTGTGATTCTGTTGATTTGGTTGATGAAAATAGTTAGTTCAATTCATTTTTTTTCGTGTCTTTTTCGTGTTTGTTCGTGACTAATTCTTTTTGAGGCAATGAAGAAATGTTGATTTTAAAAGCAGACAAAATCGGTTCGGCGGAATGGCGCGTTTGCGGTAAAATAGATTTTATGAACAACGAATTTGAAAACGGAAACGACAAATTAACTGATGAAACACGGACACAATTGAAATATTTAAGTCTCGGAATGCTGCGTTTGCACACGTCTTTGCTTGCCGGGGCAAAGGCTGAATATGAAGCGAAAAACGGCAAGATTGAATCGTCGAATCACTATCTTTCACTCGTCATTGACGATCCGCATTTTGCGTGGCTTCGCCGACTTTCTTCGCTCATTGCATTAATTGACCAAGCCGTTTCGATTCGCCGTCCGGCAACGGAAACGGAAGCTAAATCATTGCAAAACGAGGCGAAAGTTCTGCTGAATTTTGAAGACGCTGACGAGGATTTTAACAATAAATTTCAAACCGCTTTGCAAAATAATGCAGACGCGGTTTTAAATCATAACGACGCGCTGAAGTTCACCTAAATAATTAGTGACCGCGATAATCAAAACGGGAATAAATTGCGATTTATGATCGTTGAAAGTATAGAATTCTAAACAGAAGCCTGAAATAGCGACAAAAAAATAATTCCATTTTTATTTTTAGCCCTGAAACAATTTATAATTTATAACCGTATAGCCTTTGTATCATGATGATAAAAACTTCTTTAACATTAAATAGTGTAAAAAGTTTGACCGACGTTGAATTGATTGAAAAAGCAATCAGCGGACGCGAAGCCGGGTTTGAAGAACTTGTCAACCGGTATCAACGCCAAATTACAAGTTACATTTACCGGATGTTGAATAATTACGATGCTTCGTTAGATGTAACGCAGGAAGTTTTCATAAAGGTCTATAAATCCCTCGATAAATACAGTTCCGATTATAAATTTTCAACGTGGCTCTACCGAATCGCGCATAATGCGGCGATTGATTATATGCGCCGCAATTCGGTCTATCAGCAAAGTCTCGATGTCGAAACGCCGGACGGCAGTTATCAGCTTCAGATCGAAAGCGAACAGCCGAATCCCGAACAGGAACGCGAAAGAAGCGAATGGCGCACCGAGATCGAAGCGGTCGTCAAATGTCTGCCGGCGGTTTATCGTGAACTGATTCTTTTGCGGCACGCGCAGGATTTAAGCTATGACGAAATTGCCGAAGTTACCGGATTGCCGCTCGGAACGGTGAAAAACCGCCTGTTTCGCGCCAGAGAAATGATGCGCGAGATTTTTATCGAACGCGGCTTTGACGGCATTTAAACTTTAGAAACCCGAAACGAAAATCAAACGTAAAAACTTTTACCGAAAAAGGAGAAAAATCAATGAACTACAATATGCAGCACCAACCGCCGATGCAATTACAAACGCAAGACGAAAAACAAATGGGAATGTTTATGCATCTTTCGCAGCTATCAACGTTATTTTTTCCTTGGGTCGGTTTAATTGTTCCAATAGTTTTATGGCAGATAAAAAAAGATGAAATGCCCGCTCTTGATGCGCATGGAAAAATGATCACCAACTGGGTAATTTCTTCTGTGATTTATTCGGTAATTTGTGGTGTTTTAATTGGAATCGGAGTGCCGCTGATGCTTATTGTTGTCGGCATTATACCTATTATTCTGGGCGGTTTAGGTCTATTGGCAATTTGGATTGCCGGAATTGTTTTTTCAATCGTCGGCGGCATCAAGGCAAACAACGGCGAACTTTGGGAATATCCTTTGACGATCAAATTTTTGAAATAATTTTTAGTAAAACGGATGACTTTGCAAACCGCTCAAACCAAAAAAAAATGTTCGCGCCGCCAGATAGTTGCTTATATCGAAGGCGATCTTTCGCCGCGCGAAGAAATCGTTCTGGAAAAACACCTGGCGGTTTGCCGAACGTGCGCGGCGGAACTCAACGAACAGAAAAAACTGCTCTGCGCTCTGGATTTCGTTCTCGATGAAAACGAAAGGGAATTTGAGCTTCCCGAAGATTTTACAAAAGTTATTGTAACGAACGCCGAAAGTAATGTCTGCGGTTTGCGCCGTCCGCAAGAGCGTTTCAAGGCTTTATTCGTCTGTTCGACTCTATTTTTGCTCGTCTTGCTCGGACTTGGCGAAGAAGCGGGAAGCATTGTCGCGGGTTCCGAACAGTTTATCGCGCAATTCGGGGCGGTCGGCGGATTTGCCTTTAATTTAATGCACGATCTGGCGGTCGGGATCGCCGTTATTTTGCGGTCACTAAGTCACCGTTTTATTTTTAGTTCAGCCGTGTCGCTCGGCGTTTTGCTGATATTTTTTATTTTGACGATGCTGGTGCTTTCGCGTTTGTTTTCGAGGGAATATCACACTCAAAATTAAAAAAAGACTTAAAAAATTAAGTGGTTTATTCAGGCTTTAAAATAAATAATTTTCTACTAAAACAAATTCCGTCCGCTCAATTGATTTCGGGATTTGTTTTTGTTTTGCTCGCTTGTTTCGGCACGTTCGCACAAAGCGACATCACTCTACAGCCCGACGAAAAAACGATCATCGTCAACGACGCGCCCGACAAAGAAGTTTATTCATTCGGCAAAAATGTCATTATCAAAAAGCAAGCCAAAGGCGTTTTGGTTTTCGGCGGCAACATAATCATCGAAGGAAATGTTTCGGGCGATGTCGCGGCAATCGGCGGTTCGATTACACAGACCAAAGACGCTTTTATCGGCGGCGATGTCATCGTTTTCGGCGGAAAATACATTCCCGAAAGCGAAACTCCGCTGCGTAATGCCGAAAAGGAAACCGTAATGATTGCAATGTTTGAAGACGAGATACGCAGTTTTACGCAAAATCCTTCACAGCTTTTTTCTCCCGCATTTACCTGGCAGTTTTTCGCTCAGCGGCTGGTTTCGATTCTGTTCTGGTTTATAATCTCGATGGCTCTGACGACGATTGCGCCGGGTGCGGTCAGCCGTTCAGTCGCACGTTTTCAATTGACTTCTCTGAAAATACTCGGAATCGGCGTGATCGGTTTTGTTTTAACAACCGTGGCGGTCGTCGGTTCTCTGAGTTTCCTGCCGAATTATATCAGCGTTTTAGTTATTTCGATGACATTTATTTTGCTGATGCTTTCATATATCTTCGGGCGAGTCGCCCTGCAGGTCAGCATCGGCAAGAAATTACAGAAGAAATTTTTGCCGGAAAGCCGCCATTCGGAAACTCTGGCGATTCTAATCGGCGTATTGGTCTGGACATTTTTTCTTTCACTGCCGTTTCTTTGGATATTCGGGTTATTTATTCTACTATCAATCAGCGTCGGATTGATTTTAACCGCCCGTTCCGAAGCCGATTGGAGCAATGCTTAATTATTTAATTCTGCTTTGCCGGATTAAAAATCAGCTGCGGATAAATCATTTAAAACCGTTAAAACTGTTAAAATCAGAGAAAAAAAATCAGCGTTTATCCGCGTTCATATGAGTTCATCCGCGGCTAATTTTCTTAGAGCAGATTTGAAATGAATATAAGGTCATAAAAGGCGGAAACCGAGGCTGCTAAGGAGCGTGCGAGGGCTGAGCGTGCGAGGGCTGAGAGTTCGGCACGCTCCTTAGCAGCCTCGGTTTCCGCCTTTCGTCTAATTCCCTACACTCATCTAAAATTTGCTCTAAGTTTCAACTTTCAAGGTTATCTAACAAAGTAGAATTAAGCACCGATGGAAAATGAGAAGAGGAAAACGAAAAATTTATTAAAACTGCTTAACTATCGTTGAATCAAAAATTTACAGGCGTTTTTAGGGTTTTCATAATACCTCGGTACTTATACTTATTTGCATAGACATTTCATTCTTAAAAAGCCTGAAAGATTATCTTTTTTGATCCTGCAATATAAATCAAATAAAAATATTCCTTGACAAAATTTAAAATTCAGGTATATTTCACAAAGTAAAAATAAAAATTTAGTTCGAGAATTTGCATTATCAAGGCTTTAGTTCCTTTGGTTGGAACTCGGCAATTATTTGTTAAAATCAACAGATTTCAACAAATAATTGTTCCTTGCGCTAAAGTTTAAAGTTTTTCTCTATTTTTTTAACTAGGGCAAAATAGAGATTTACATAATTGCTTCCACTCTCGTAATCAAACAAAAAAACATTTCTAAGTAATTTCTAAGTAGAGGAGAAATATGAAAAACAGAAAAGACTTTGGTCGGACATTAAGAAACAGAAGTTTCTTAATCGCGCTGACCGGATTGTTTATTTGGACTACGGTTTTCAGTCTAAATAGCTACGCTCAGTCTGTTCATGCTGAACAGGCACAACCCCATTTAAATACTATCAAAGTTGACGAAGAAGTTTCCGGTGAAATTTCGATGTCCTTTTCGACGGGTAATTTAATCACCGCCGCAACTTACGGTTTTGCACCGGGAACCACGGTTTTGGAAGATATGTCAAGCGGAACGGCGCAACTCGTCGGACCCGGCGTTGACGATACCGCTTCACCCGTAACGAATATCGGGTTCGATTTCTGGTTTGACGGTGTTCGTCATTCTCAGTTTTCAGTCAATGCCAACGGCTTGGCTCGTTTGGGACCGGTCGTGATTACTACGGCTTTTAATAATGCAACAAGTGGGTTGAATACCACGACTAATGCGCCGAAGATCGCGCCGTATTTTGAAGACCTGTGTGTCGGCACAAACGGCAAAATTCATTTCAAAACAGTCGGCAGTGCGCCGAATCGCAAACTCGTCGTTGAATGGACGGGAATGCAGGTTAGTCGCGGCACGACCTGCGCGGGCGAAGGAACAGGCACTTTTCAAATGTGGCTTTTAGAATCCGCCGGAACGACAACTCCCGGTTTGATTCAATTTGTTTATGGCGCGGGCATCGGTCCTTCTGCTCCAGTAGATGGCGGCGCGTCAATCGGTCTGCAATCGGGCGCGGCGACTAATTTTGCGTCCGTTACGGTATCAACCGATACAGTTTCTTATGATACTCACGATCCGCTCAACGCGGCGGGAATTGCGGCAGGAAAAAGTTATCTATTCACGCCGACGAATGTTCCGGCAGCTCCGACCGGATTGACCTTTGCGCCCGTTACGGGAACATCAATTCAATTAAATTGGACGGATAATGCAACGAACGAGGTCGGCTATGCGATTTATCGTTCGACGGATGGAACGAATTTCACTTTCGTAACTCAGACAGCAGCAGACGCAACGTCTTTTAACGATACCGGATTATTTCCGGGAACGACTTACTTTTATCAGGTTTATGCAGCAGCCGAGGGTGTTTTAAGTAGTGCTTTATCGGGAAGTCAGGCTACAAGTCCGGCGGGCAATGATACCTGTAACGGCGCGGGCGGCAACTGGAACACTCCCGCAACTTGGACAGACGGCAGTGTGCCGACAGGCGCAGACAATGTAACAATCGGGTCGGGCTGTACCGTAACGATTGATGTAACAACTGCCGTAGCTTTGAACGTAACCGTTCAGACAGGCGGGATTTTGCAGTTTATTGAAACTCCGGCAAGCACGCTGACAGTTACGCAAAATGTCACGATCAACAGTGGCGGAACAGTGCAATCTGCGGCAACCGGAACTACTGCAACGCATCTTCTTTCCGTTGGTGGAAATTTAACCAATAACGGAATTTTGGATTTCAGCACTAATGCTGATACTGCCGGTGCGGAACTTCGCTTTACCGGAACGTCTAATAACACTTTCAGCGGCACAGGCGCGACAACCGATCTGCGTCTTCTGACAATCAACAAAGGTTCGGGAGCGATAAACGCGAATACAAGCCCGGTGCTTGAAGTCAATCTGTCAAACATGAGCATCCGAGGTTTATCTACGGGCGGCACACTCGGATTTTTGAATACGGCAACATTTAACGGGATTGTTAAATTTTCGGGAACAAACACATTCTCAAATGTCGTTTTTCAAACTACCGGCTATTCCATTCCTTCAACCGGCGGTTTTTGGCTCAACAATCCGAATTTTACAGTTAACGGACTAAACGGTTCTCCAACGATGAACGGTCTGCTGCGTATCAGCAACGGAACATATAACGTCGGCACATCTACCGGAAACTCGATGGGCGGCGGCGCGGGAGCGCAGTTTATTATCGAAGGCGGTGAATTAAATACCGCCGGAAGATTACAAACGATAAGTGCTGTCAACTATACCCAGTCAGGTGGAACGGTCAATGTTTGCACGGTAGGGAATACGGCAACAACCGCTTGTTTCGGTTTGACGAGTTTGTCAAACACTTTTAATTTGACGGGCGGCACGATTGTTCTCGTTCTGCCGAGCGGAAATGCGACACCGCTCGATTACAGCGTTAGTGCGAGTTCAACCTTTACGGCAAATCCTGCCGGAACAACGCTTCAAATTGGTAATTCAACTACGCCTGCTTCTTCGACTTTCCGTGTTCTCGGCAACACGCCGAACATTTTGGTCAGTTCGGGACAGACAATGAATGTCGGCAGCGGAACTGGCGGAGTGATCTTCTTTAGAGGATCTTCTATTACCAACAATGGAGCCATCGCAATCCAGGGCACGAGTTCACGTTTCGATTTCGCGGCAAGCGGACCGATGACTTACGCCGGAAGCGGAACATTCGGCACGGCGGTTACGCCTTTTGCCGGAGTCGGCATCAGCGCGAACAGTCCGACCGGTAATAATGCTACGATAAATGCTCCGATTTTTGTCAACCGCGCGAATTTCTTCAGCGGCGGATTTGCTAACAGTAATCAAATTACCTTTGGCGATGGTGCTGCTTCATCAGTAGTTATCCAGATAGGCAATTCAGGCGCGCCGACAGATGCGGGCAGTTTCGATGTCGCGCCTAACTTTAACTTGGGATCGGGCGGTCAAATTCTTCTTTACCTGAGAGAAAATTCACCGCGCACGACCGGTTTTGAAATAAATCCGACACGGATTTTGAACAGCTTAACCCACGACAACAATGTAGTGGCAACGCAGAATTTGACGATTGCCGGCGGTAATTTGACTGTAACCGGAGCAGTAACGCTGACCAACGGATTTATCCTGACGGGAGCGAATACGTTGTTTATGAATGGGACGGCGACTCGGACAAATGGATATGTGATCGGCAATGTAAGCCGAAATTATGCGGTGGCGGGAGCCTTTACATATCACGTCGGAACAGCAAACGGTTATTCGCCTGTTGCGGCAAATGTTACGGCGGGAACTTTCCCGCAGGCTTTAAGAGTGAGGGCGATTCAAGGCGCACAGCCGAATGTACCTTCGCCTTCAAAAGCTCTTTTGCGGCACTGGAGTTTGGCGGGAACAGGTTTAACGGCAGATTTGACGTTTAATTATCTTGATCCGACCGACATTCCGGCAACTGCCACGGAAGCTAATTTCGCCATTCTAAAATATGACGGCGCATTTACATTCCCGGGCGGAACAGTTGATACAGCTGCTAACACGGCAACAATTAACGGCGTAACATCTTTCTCGGATTGGACGCTTGCCGAACCTGCTGCTTTGCTTAATCCGGGATCGTTGGTCTTTAGCAACGCTTCTTATACGGTTGCTGAAGACGGCGGCGCGGCAACAATCACGGTAAATCGTGTCGGCGGCTCAGATGGCGCGGTAACGGTTGATTATGCAACAGTTAGCGGCGGATCGGCGACCGGCGGCGCAACTTGCGGTGCGGGCGTTGATTATATTAACACGTCAGGCACACTTTCTTTCGGAAATACTGTTACGAGTCAAACTTTTACAGTAACGATTTGTGATGATTCTGTTTTTGAAGGCGACGAAACGGTTAATCTGGCATTAAGTAATCCGACCGGCGGTGCAACACTCGGCGCACAAAACACGGCAGTATTGACTATTATTGACAATGATTCATCTCCGACAGGAAACGTCATTGTTAATCCGGGCAACGTCGTGTATGCAACACTCGGTGAAGCGGTTGCGGCAATCAACGCCGGAACGCATACCGGTGCTGTAACTGTTAGTATTAACGCAAATACGACCGAAACAGGTCCGATTGTTTTAAACAGTAGCGGAGTAGGTTCGGCATCGTACACATCAGTTGTGATCAATCCGATTACTGACGGTGTAACGGTTGCAGGTCCTTCGGTGCAAGGGCGCGGATTAATCGAACTCAACGGCGCGGATAACGTGACGATTGACGGCGACAATCCGAATACGACTGGAACGAATCGTAATTTAACGATTCGAAACACTGCTGAAAATACGGTTAACTTTACTTCAGTTATTCGTATCGCTCTGGCAACTTCCGGTGAAGGAATTTCCAATGCCGATAATGTTGCTGTCAGAAACGTCAATGTTCTCGGCAGTGCGACCGGCTTAAATGTTTCTACTGCTACCGCGGCAACCGGTCCGCAGAACACTACCTTCGGTATTTTTGCCGGCGGCGGAGCAGGTGTTACGCCAACGGCGGTAACTTCCGTTCTTACGTCAATCGGCGCGGGCGCGACGGCATCGAATCTGTTAATTGATAACAACAGTTTCAATACGGTCGGCAGAGCCGTTTCGATTAACGGTTCGGCGGCAACCGTCTTCCCGGGATTGCGCGTTAGAGAAAACTTTATCGGCAATCCGACAGCCGACGCTCCCGATCAGGTTTATGCCATCGGCGTAACGGTTCAGGGTTCGGCGGATGCCATAGTTTCGAAAAACACGGTTTATGTCGAAGGGTTTATCGCGTCAAGCGCGGCAAATCACGGTATCAACGCCTCGGTCAACAGCACGCTGGCAGCCGCGACTACCGGTACGATTATTGAAAAAAATAAAATAAATCGTGTAAAAGGCAACAACACGGGAACGTGGAGTGCCTTCGGTATCAATCTCGGCGGCGGAACTGCTCACGTTATTCGTAACAATTTCGTTAGCGATATTCGCCACAATGTAACGTCAGGCGGTTTGTTCAGCACGACGTTCGGCGCATTCGGTATCCGGATTGTCGGTGGAAACGATCACAACATTTACCATAACAGCGTAAATATGTTTGGCGTGATTCCGGGCGAAACAAACGCTTTGTCGGCTGCCTTTGCAATAACTGCAACAGCCCGATTAGGTGTTGATGTTCGCAATAACATTTTTGCCAATACGCTTACGGGCGGCGGCGGAAATGTGGCTCACGTTTCGATGTATCTGCCGTCGGGCGCAACTTCGGCAATGAATCTGACTTTGAATAATAATATTTATTTTCAGGGTTCGGCTCCGACAAACGGCATCGCCCAGGTCGGAACAGTTGCCGGAACAGGTTTCTTCCAGGCATCTGACTTTGATCCGGGTTCCACAACTCCCGCTTCGAATCTAAGGTCTTATACCAGCACCTTAAATGCGGCGGGAACTAATGATAATGCCAGCTTAACGGTTGATCCGCAGTTCGTTTCAAATACGGACTTGCATATTCTGCCGACTTCGTTGGCGGAAAGCAGAGGTGTTAACGTCGGCGTAGTTGACGATATAGACGGCGATCTGCGACCGGCAGTTCCCGACATCGGGGCAGACGAAATCTCTGTTGCCGGTCCGGGCGTAATTCAATTCAGCACGACTAACTTCAGTACCAATGAAGGAACGACAGCGACAATCAACGTCATTCGTTCAGCCGGAACGGACGGAACGGTCGGAGTAACTGCAACAATCACAGACGGAACGGCGACCGGCGGCGCGGCTTGCACCGCAGGCGTTGATTATATCAATCCGGGACCGCAGACGCTGACCTTCGGCGATGGAGTTTCACTCCAGTCGTTCACGATTCAAACTTGTTCGGACGCAACGCTCAAGGCAAATGAAACAGTGATCTTAACGCTGTCGAATGCGACGGGCGGAGCGACGATCGGAGCAAACAATCCGGCGACGCTGACAATTGTTGACGTTCCGCCGCCGTTCAGCGGCACGGTCAATGTCGGTACAGGAGAAATCTTTACCTCTCTGACCAATCCGGGCGGTATCTTTGAAGCAATCAATGAAGCGGGCTTGTCCAATAACTTAACCGTCAATATCACATCTGATTTGACGGCGGAAACCGGCGCGGTCTTTCTTAATCAATTTACAGAAACCGGTGCCGGCGGCTACACGCTGACATTTAAACCGAGCGGTGCGCCGCGCGTAATATCAGGAACTGCGGTGATAAACCGGGGTTTGATCAACCTGAACGGTGCAGACCGCGTTGTCTTTGACGGTTCGCTTTCGGGCGGTACCGATCGAAGTCTGACGATTACCAACAGTCAAACAGGAACTTCAACCGTTATTTGGATTCGGAGTGCCAGTGCGACAAATGGTGCCAATAATAATACGATCAAGAACACTATTATTAACGGCGCGACAGCAGGGACAGCGCAGACAACAGCCGGTATTCTGGGTGGCAGCGGCGTTACAATCGGCAATGCGGCTGAGGCTCCGAATAACAACAACACGGTGACGAATAATCACATCTTCCGTGTTCAGAACTCAATCTTTAATCAGGGTAACGTCGGTTTCGATCAAAACTGGACGATTACAAATAACGAGTTCGGTTCAACTGTGGAAGCGGACAAGAATCGTTTCCGAGGTATGTTGATAGGTAATACCCAGAACTTTGTGGTCAGCGGTAATACGGTGAACGGGGTTTTATCATCCGGGACGACAACTGCCGCGATGAGCGGAATTCAGTTGGCGTTTGCGCTTAATGGCGGGTCAATAGTCAATAATAAGATTACCGACATTAAGAACACCAGTACTTCAGGCACGGGTGCATTCGGTATGCAGCTATCGTCAACTACTTCCGCCGCCAATGTTCTCATTGCCAACAACTTCATTTCAGATGTTGCGGCTTTGGGTTCGGCGACGCTGGTCAGTAACGGTCATGGTATTAATTTCAACGGAGCCGGAGCCGGCGGGTATCGAATTTATCACAACTCGATAAATATGAATACCAATCAAGGCAGCGGAACGACTTCCGCTCTGCTTGTCGGTTCGGTGGTTACAGGCGCGGGTGCGCTCGATGTTCGCAATAACATCTTTGCCAACACCCAGACGGCAGGCGCAACCCGGTTTGCAGTTTATAGTGCTGCCCCGGCGAGCGTCTATTCGGCGATTAACTACAACAACTATTTTTCAACTGAAAATGTCGGTTTCCTTGGCGGAGTAAGAGCGACGCTTGCCGAATGGCAAACGGCAACCGGACAGGATGCGAATTCGTTGGCAGTTAATCCGTTATTTGTTTCAGCAACCGACCTGCATCTGCAAGCCGGAAGCCCGATGATTAACGCGGGAACTCCGATTGCGGAAGTTTCTACTGACATTGACGGCGATCCGCGTTCGGCAACTACACCGGACATCGGTGCTGACGAATTTGTCAGTGTTGCCCAACCGGGAACATTGGCGTTGAGTTCACAATCCTATTCGGTTGGCGAAGGTGACGGCACTGTAACAATTACCGTTAATCGAACGGGCGGCACGGACGGTGCGGTTTCGGTTAATTATTCAATGACTGATGGTTCGGCAACCGGTGGTGCGGCGTGCGGTGTAGCGGGTATTGATTATGTCAATACAGGCGGCACGGTCAACTTCGCTAATGGACAATCGAGTCAATCATTTATCGTTGAGATTTGTGAAGATGGTATTTTTGAGGGCAACGAAACCTTCAACGTAAATCTGAGCAATGCGACGGGCGGAGCGACAATCGGAACTCCTTCCTCGGCAACGGTAACGATCATTGACAATGATTCTCCGCCGCTGACACCGTCGCTTTCGATTAACGATGTCAGGGTTGTCGAAGGCGACACGGGAACAAGAACGGCAACCTTTACGGTTACGCTCGCGAATCCCAACAGTAATGTTGTAACCGTTCAGTATGCGACAGCAAACGGAACGGCAACAGCCGGAGTTGATTACATTGCAACCAGTGGAATGTTGACCTTCAATCCGGGAACTACGACTCAGCCGATAAATGTAACGATTATCGGAGACACGATCAAGGAAGCCAATGAAACTTTCTTTGTCAATTTGTTTAATCCGACCAATGCGACCATTACGAGGGCGCAGGGCGTTGGTATTATCATTGACGACGATAGTGCGGTTATCGGCGATTTTGATAATGATGGACTGACTGATTTCAGTGTCTATCGTCCAAGCACAGGGGTTTGGTATGTTCTGCAAAGCACGAGCGGAGTACCGAATATCAACAGCTTCGGCGCACCCGGAGATATAATTGTTCCCGGTGATTATGACGGTGATGGAATCACAGATCGCGCAGTCTTCCGTCCGTCGGAAGGGAATTGGTATATTACCTTGAGCGGCAATAAAACCCTGAGTGTTCAATCTTGGGGATTGTCGGGAGATATTCCGGTTCAGGGTGATTATGACGGCGACGGCAAAACCGATCTGGCTGTTTATAGACCTTCGGAGGGCAGATGGTACATTCTGCAAAGTTCCGGCGGTTCTAAAGTGATTAAGTTCGGTATTTCAACCGACAGACCGGTCACCGGAGATTTTGACGGTGATGGAATCAATGATCTGGCAGTTTATCGAGACGGCGTTTGGTTTGTCCTGCGAAGTTCCGATAATGCTGTTAGGATTGTTAATTTTGGACTCGCTTCTGACAGACCTGTTTCAGGTGACTTCGACGGCGACGGCAAAACCGATTTCGCTATTTTCCGTAATGGAGTATGGTGGATATTTGAAAGTCTGTTCGGAAATGTCCGGGTAGTTTCATTCGGTTTAGCAAATGATATTCCGGCAATCGGCGATTATGACGGCGACGGAACTTCAGATATTGCCGTGTTCCGACCTTCAGAGGGCAATTGGTATGTTCTGAGAAGTTCAAACAATACGGTTACCGGAGTCAAATGGGGCGTTAGCGGCGATGTTCCGATTCCAACCGCTTATATGCCGTATTAAAATTCCGGCTTGAAAATAAACCGCTTGATGTTTATCAAATTTCTTTTAATAAACATCAAGCCTTAGACAAAATAAAAACCTTGCCCAATTCGGGCAAGGTTTTTATTTTGTCTGCTTTTACTGTAAATAAGCGCGTGCGAATGAGCAATCAGTATAGCGAACGGTAGTGAGCAGGTTTGTTTCAATGCAAGTAAAATGTAAGTTAAAGGACTCGCAAGATATGGCACACTCGTTCACACTTTCGGTTTCTGCTTTTTATCCCTACACTCATTTTAAATCTGCTCTAGAAAAAAGTTTATAATTTTTCTTACTTTTCTTTGTTCGTCAATAAAATTAAAGTGTCAGATTTTTAAAGTTAATCAAGAGTAGAAAATCAGCCGGTTTTCATTCTTTCAGCCTGTTTTAACAGGCTTTCGTGCGTCCGCGCACGTTTTAGCCGCGTCCATTTATGGCGCGGAACGATTTTTTTTAATACTGAAAGGACGTTAAAACGCCCTATTGTGTAATTCATGTTACGCAGTTTGAATGGAACGCGGACACTCTTGTCCGCCTGAGCGCGAGAGCGCGTGAATAAAAGTTTAAAATGAAGTTGAATGGAGGGAGAGGCAAAAAAAAGATGTTTGTTAAAACTAAGTTGAATGACCTGGGAGCAATTGACATCGCTGAAAAACGCGATGCGGCAGACAAGAGTGTCCGCGCTCCAATTTCGCGCCTTCGATGGCTTAATTTAAGCCGACACTGAGTAACATAAGTTAATGACTATTTACCGAAAAAAAACTTTGAAAAAAAAGCGGAAACAAATCTATCTGAGATTTGTTTCCGCTCAGTTCAAAGGAGAAAAATTATGAAGTTATGAGAAAAAAACTTTTATTTGGACAAATTGTTGACGTGCGAAGTTAATCGCGATTTATGACGCGCCGCCGTGTTTTTGTGTAAAACACCTTTATTTACAGATTTATCAATCAAAGCAATCGTCGGAATCAGTAATTCTTGACTTTGGTCTTTATCCTGCGATGCCAAAGCGGTGCGCAGTTTTTTGATTTGCGTCCGCAGACTGCTTTTATTTGATTTATTGACAGCGGTTTTTTTGGCAGTTTGCCTGACGCGCTTTTTGGCTGATTTATGATTTGGCATTCAAACTCTCCGTAATTTTGTATAAATAATAACGTGAAATCTTTCTCAATCAGAGAAACTACAAAGTATAAATGTTGAAAAAATAGATGTCAAGCGATGCCCTTTAATTTTCGTATCTCGAAGCAAATGTGTGCATTAAATCAACGCATAAAACAAAAATCGGCGGATAGAAAATAAATTCGGGTTTGAGTGTCGGAGAAAAAACCGAAGGAATCGAAGCGTTTATAACCAGTTCGAAATAATTTCCGATAACCAGACCGATGCCTAAGCTCAGAAAAAATCCGATAATTAAAAAAGAAGCCGCAGTAAATTTCGTATAAGGTTTTTCGGCGGGTTCATTATCGTCGAGAATCGAATCGTGAATGTCTTCGGAGCTGTAAGTATAGCGTTCAAATCCGGCTTTCAGGCGTTTGAACAGGTGAATACAGCCGATGATAAATAATGAAAACATTATGATTTTCCCGATCATCGGGGAATTCGTCCAAAAAGTCGGCTTAAAAACAGCGACAAACGCCGTTGAGACAAAAAGCGCGACGGTCGGGAAAATCACCTTTTGCAGAGCCATTGATTCGCGGCGTTCTTCGGCAATCATCCGGTCAATAATCTCGTTATAACGGCGTTCATAAACCATCTGCCGCCAGCGTCGGGCGTGTGGATTGTCGGAAAAATCGGAGCATGTATCGTTTGTATATTTCGCCTGAAGCAATTGGCGGTCATAATCGGCGCGTTTTTGCGCATTTGCCAAAGTTTTATAGGCTTTCGTGAGTTGTGCAAACTCCTTTGAAGAATTATCGGTCGTTACATTTATGTCAGGGTGTATTTTCCGAGCCAAGCGACGATACGCCGATTTTATCTCGGTTCTCGATGCCTTCGGTGAAACTTTCAGGACTTTGTAGTAATTCACCATCACAAATAAAGGGAGAGATGTTAGTAAAAATCTGTCTTAGAAAGACAAACGAAATTATAACACAAATTTAACAAAGAATTGAAAAAAAGTGTGGAAAAATTTATTCACTTTTTTTCACTTTTTCTAAAATTTAATCCAGATCGTCAATTTGCAAACTGATCGGTTCTGCGCCGGAAATTTTCACCGCGTCAATTACTTTGACAACACTTCCGTAATCAATCGAGCGCGGTGCTTTGATAAAAACGGTTTTTTCAATTTTTTCTTCATTTGTCAGATCATTTCTGCTTAAGAGATTTTCGGAATAAACTCGGTTTTCCGTGCGTTCCTTGAAAATTTCGGAAAGTTTTTTGGTTAAAAGATCGGTTTCCTGAACATTTCCAAAACCGCTTTCAGTATTTAATTTTAACGTTGAATCTTTGTTTAGAGAAACAACCAGAAAATTAATATTCGAGTCAGCTTTATCCATTTTGTTAGGTTCGTTCGGAATTTTAGCCTTAAAATCGGTCGGCTTGAGCGGTGAGATGACCATAAATATAATGAGCAAAACAAGTAAAACATCAATCAAAGGCGTAACATTTATCTGCGGTTTATTATTCATTTTTAATTTCTCCTGTTTGAATTTTTGAGAAATTAGACACCGCAGTTTTAAATTTGTTCCCGAAAATTTTTAAAGCTTGCGGAAAGTTTGCAGAGTTTACAGAAAGTTACAGGAAGTTTGCAGAGTTTTTGATTGCGAACAACTAAGATTTTAATCGAATACTTCAATAATTTTCCAAAAACTCTGCAAATTCTGCAAACTATCTGGGAATTCTGCAAACTTAAAACACACCGTTAATCGCTGAAAGCAAGGCTTTAGCCTTTAAAAGCGATTCTTCAAATTCGTTTTCCGGGTCGCTGTCAATGACGATTCCGCCGCCAACATTGAAAACCGCTTCGCCATTTCTGACAACTATCGTCCGAATCGCCACGCTCAGATCAATTTTGGATTTTGGATTTTGGATTTTGGATTTTCGGACTTCTAATTTTGAATTTTGAATTTTGAACCTTGAACCTTGAACCGAATAACCGATTGCGCCCATCGAAAGACCGCGATTGGCGGTTTCGAGTTCGTCAATTATCCGCATCGTGCTGATTTTCGGTGCGCCGGTGATCGAACCGCACGGGAAGACGGCTTTTAAAATGTCTGCAAAATCAACATTTTCCCGAAGTTCGCCGCTTATGGTCGAAACGAGATGAAAAAGCGTCGGATGAATTTCCAGATCGCAAAGTTTTTCAACCTCCACACTGCCGAATTTGCAGATTCTGCCGATGTCGTTTCGCAGAAGATCAACAATCATTACATTTTCCGCACGGTCTTTTTCGCTCGTTAAAAGCTCGTTTTTCAAATATAAATCTTCGAGATAATTTTTCCCGCGAGAACGCGTTCCTTTGATCGGCGATGCGGAAATAGTAGAACTTTGAACTTTGAACTCTGAACCTTGAACTTTGATAAACCTTTCGGGCGAGATTGAAACGACGAAATCATTTTCGCGTTTGATAAATGCGGAAAACGGTGCGGGATGCGATGTTCTGAGGCGCGAAAAAATCGTCTGCGGCGAAAGATTTTCCGGCAGACGGGCGCGGATTTGCTGCGTCAGATTCGTTTGATATGTGTCGCCTTTTCTGATAAATTCCTGGATTATTTTAACCGTTTCGATATAGCTTTCACGGGTGAAATTTGAAGAAATTTCAGATTTCGCGCTTGAATCAAAAAATAAATTGTCGGTGTTTTGATTTAATATTTGTTCTTCTATTTCATCAAAATGCTGTTCGTTTCCGGTTAAATAGCTCTTTCCCGAATTGTAATCGTGAACGATCAAGCAATCGAATAGGGCAAGAAAAACATCGGGTTCGGGAAATGCCGAAAATTCTTTTCGGCGCGGCTCGATTTTTTCAAGTTTCAAACCGTAATCGTAGGAAATCGTAAAAATCGAGGCAAAATCGGGATTTGAAAGTTTTTCGTTAAAAATCTTTAAAGTCTTTTCGGCATTTTCATCGGAAATTTCAAAAATTTCAAGCGGTTTTATTCCGGCGATCAAAAGATGCGAATCGAGATAATTTACGCCGCAGCTGTCCAGAAAACAAACCCGTTCGCTCTCTGAAATTTTGAGCAGGGATTTAACCAGTTGATCGGCTGAAAATTGAAGTTCGCGCATTTAAGTTACTAACTATCCACGAATTTTCACGAAGGGAACACGAAGTTTTTTCTCTTTATTTTGCCGGATTCAATGCTTTTTAGGCGACTTGATTTAGAACATTTTTTAATTTTTTCTTTCCTTCGTGAAAACTTCTTGTCTCTTCGTGGATTATTTCTTTATATCAAATCACAAATCGGCACGAATGAAAACAATCAAATTTGAAAATCGGATTCAGAAAATTTCGCTTTCCGTGTTAATCTGTTTGAATCTAAAATAACAAACACTTCAAAACCTAAAATATGGCAACAGATCAAATTGATAAAGCTTCTTTGATTCGTGGACTCGGACTGATTGCGGCGATTTCGATTATCGTCGGAAACGTCGTCGGAACCGGTGTTTTCCTGAAGGCGCGAGTGATGACGTGCAATCTCGGCTCGCCCGAATGGGTAATAATCGCGTGGGTTGCGGCAGGAATTTTGTCGCTTGCCGGCGCTTTGACCTACGCCGAACTTTCCGCGATGAAGCCGCAAGCTGGCGGCGAATATATTTTCCTGCGCGACGCTTACGGGCGCGTCTGGAGCTTTCTCTACGGCTGGATGCAGATGTTTATCGCCAAAACCGGTTCGCAGGCGGCGGTCGCCGTCGCGTTTGCGATATTTTTGAACGATCTGCTCGGCGGCGAGCTGCGCCAGGTTTTATTTACAACAAACGCTTTGGGATTTGAATATCAATTAACATCGCTGCAAATCGTCGCGGTGATGATGATCGTTATCATCACGACGATAAATTGCGCGGCGGTTTCAATCGGCGGACAAATTGCAACATTTTTCACGGTTATCAAGATCGCACTTGTTCTTTTCGTCGGTTTGGGCGCGTTCTTTCTGGCGGACGGAAGTTTTGCGCATTTCGGAATGATGAACGACGGCGGAACTTGCGAAGGCGTTGCCAATATCGAAAGATACGGTTCGGTCGAGTTTAATTTTATCGCCGGTTTCAGCGCAGCGATGCTCGGTGCTCTCTGGGGTTACGACGGCTGGAATAATCTGACGCTGGTTGCCGGAGAAGTCAAAAATCCGCAAAGAAACATTCCGATTGCCTTGATCGGCGGCACGATCTTAATCATTCTGTTATATGTTTTCATTCATTTCGCTTATTTTTATGTATTAACGCCGACAGAAATTGCCAGCGTTTCGACGAATTCATCGGTGGCAAGGGAAGTCGCCTTCAGGTTTTTCGGTGCGGGCGTTTTGGCTCTGATGGCGGCGGGCTTGATGGCTTCGTCGGTTGGCACACTGCATACTTCGATCTTGACGGGCGCAAGAGTTCCGTATGCGATGGCGAAAGACGGCATAATGTTTGAAGCTCTCGGCAAACTTTCGGCGACGAGGGTTCCGGTCGGCGCGTTGATCGTGCAGGGAATTTGGGCGTGTCTGCTCGCGCTTTCCGGTTCGTTCGATACTTTGACGAATTATGTCGTTTTCGGTTCGTGGATTTTCTACACGGTCGTAACATTTTCGATCTTCGTTTTCCGCCGCAAATACCCCGATGCCGAAAGACCTTATAAAGCCTTCGGCTATCCGGTCGTTCCGGTTTTGTTTATTCTGGCGGCAAGCGGTTTGCTGATAAACACCTTGTATTACAGCCCGTTTCAATCATTTATCGGAATCTTCTTGATTCTTTTAGGTTTGCCCGTCTATTATTATTTGACCAATCGAAAGGTTGAGCCGAAAAATGAAGAATAATCTGAAATCTGAAATCTGAAATCTGTAATAAAATATGGCAATTGATCGAAGAAGCGGAGACGAACGCCGCGATCTTAAACGATACGGCACAAAAATTGAGATCGAATGGGAAGGTTTGGTCGGGAGAAAAACCGGAACGATCAGCGACATCAGCGAAACGGGCTGTTTTGTATTATGTTCCGGCGAGGTCGAAGACGGCGAAAACGTGAAAATATTTTTCCCTCTGAGCGGCGGAATGAAGGTTCAATTCTGGGGCGAAGTCGTCAATCATTTTCCCGAAATCGGTTTCGCTATACGCTTTATCGAACTGAGCGAGGCGCAGAAAGAGTTTCTCGAAAAATTCGTAGATACCTTAAAAATCCAGTAGCTAATGTGTTTAATTAGAGCAAATTTCAGAAAATAATTAACAGGTATTTCAGGATAGACAAGGATATTAAAAATTATCCCTGTTAATTATTTTCTTGTATTCACAACACTACAGACATTTCCCGATTATTCTTCCTTCAAACTTTCCAAAGCTTCTAGCGCGATTTCGCGGTCGTCGAAATGATATTTTTCGCTGCGGATGATCTAATTTCGTATTCCTATAAAATTGCACATCTCAGTTGCCGGAAAATAATGATTGCTAATTTTTTCGAGAAAATATATTTTATGTAACTAACAATAGTGAAAACTCGCTCATAAGTGATTTTTTAGCTTTGAATTTCAATAGCAATTATGCCCGTTTATGTCCGATTATTAAGAAAATGAAAAAATATGCGATTTCTATTTGGCTGTTGTTTGTGATTCTTTTTTCTTTCGAAGCGGGATTCGCAAAAATCGGCAAGATTGCGGAAAACTCGAAAAACCCTGTCGCTTCGCCTTTACCCGTTTCTGAAACTATCAAAACTATTTCACAACAAGTTATGGGTTTTCGAGACCCGAAAGTGACGGCGGTTTCTCTGGCTCAGATTGCCGATTTGGTTTGGGAAAATGACAAAGAATACGCCCGCTATTTGTTCACGATCTCGCTCGGTAAGTTAGTGATTGAGGAAAAAGATTCGGAAAGGGAAATTACCTTAAAGAACGCGACTTACCGAAAAGTACTTTCTTTAATTGCGAAACACGATCCGCATTGGACGAAAGAATTAGTCAAATCTTTTGCCAAAGAGACGACCGATCAAGCCGAAACCGATCTCGAAATTGCCGACCGATTATTGGAAACCGACACGAAACGCGCCGCCGAATTTGCCGAACAAAGTCTTCAAACCGAATTTACGGAAGGTTTTGTACGGTTTTTGAAAAATTTAAGACAACAAAACGAAGCGGAAGCAAATCGTCTGTTTCTGCAAGCTATCGCTCTTTATCCGCGACAGGCGCGGGTTGACGCAAACCAATTTGCCTTGCTCGGAACTTATCTTTTTACTTCGCCATTTATTAATCCGCAGGATTATCAAACCATTTCTCTGACAAGGGTCGGAAATATTGGGTTTCCGAATATTACGGTTAATTTGCCGAATATTCCCGCAGGTTTGGTCAGGGAATATATTCGAAACGCCGTTTTGGTGATCAGCCGCCCGACGAATGATCATCAGCAAAGACAGATAAAATACGCTTTGGGTTATTTGCTGCTTCCGAAAGCGCAGGAGTTTGCGCCCGATTTAGTCGGCGCAATCGGCGGCGCAATGGCGGCTTTAAATTCTGTTGTTCCGCCGGAAATGACCAATGAAGAGGCATTCAAATATCACAAGAAAACTACTACCGCTGCGCCTTCCGAAAGAATTGAAGAGATAGAAAAATTAACCGATTCATATACGCGCGATCAGCTTCTTTTAGATGTGGCGTTTCAAGCCTGGCGGCAAAATGATTTTCAAACAGCCGGAATCGCCGCCGCCAAAATTGAAAATAATGATGTTCGCCGTGAATTGGAAATATTGATTTTGTTCGGCGAAGCCAATAATCTGCTCAAAAACGGGCAAACGAGTCTCGGCGACGTTATAAAACTAACGGAAAAACTTCCCGTTAGTTTGGAAAAAAGTTTGCTTTGGCTCGGAATTGCGGCGGAAAAACAAAAAAAAGCTTTTCCGGCAAATGTCGAACTCGATGCGGCGCAAACTACAGCTATTCGTTTAAATGATGAAAATACGCCGTTTCTGCTTTTGTTCGTCAGCGGGCAAATGGCAAAAAATAATGATTTCCAGTCAGATGCGATTTTGACAGAGGCAATCAAAGCATTCAACAAATTTGAAAATTTAACAAAACCGTCGTTGATGCGTAAAGTTACGCTTGACCCGTTGAATGTGCGATTTAATTTGGTAGTCAGCGGTGTCAATCTCGAATTTCAAAACTCATTTGAAAACGCGATAAGCGATAAGGAAGAAAACGCCGTTCAAATCATTGAAGACTTAAAAAATGAATCTCTGAAAGGGCAAGCATTTGTCGTCCTAGTCAAATTAATTTTGGCGAAAAAGCCCAAACCCGTAAAAACGAAAGAAGCAGTCGTCAGAGTCGGCGAAGACGGTATTCAAAAATCAGCCGTCAAAAAGGTGTTGCCGATTTATCCGGCAGAAACTTTGAAAAAACTGGTCAAAGGTGTTGCGGTTGCCGAAGTTCAATATGACGGAAACGGCGACGTTTCGGAGGTGAAAATTTTAGAATCGCCCGATTCGGCGACCGGCGAGGCAGTTACAAAAGCTGTGCGTCAATGGAAATTCAAGCCAAGTAAAATGGACAATAAACCGGTTAGTATTCGAGGAAAAATCACCTTTAATTTCATTATAGATGCGAAAGGAAAAGGCGAAATTAAAATTCCGGTACAATTAACAATTGCTCAAAATAAAAGAATCGAAAAATTTCAAAAACACTTTAACACGGCGTTATTTTCCTTAAAGCAATTGGTTGAAAATAAAAAACGATAATTTTGAAATCAGTTTATTTTCAATAATAACCCCGTTACAAATCCTTCAAACTTTCCAAAGCTTCCAGCGCGATTTCGCGGTCGTCGAAATGATATTTTTCGCTGCCGATGATCTGATAGTTTTCGTGTCCTTTTCCCGCAATAATTACGACATCTTCGGGTTTGGCTTTTTCGATTGCCTGATGGATCGCGTCGCGCCTGTCGGACGTTATTAAATACGGGCAACCAGTGTTTTTCAAACCTTCTTTGATCTGCGAAATGATTTTCAGAGGGTCTTCGGTGCGCGGATTGTCGGACGTGACGATCACCAGATCGCTGTTTTTTCCAGCAATTTCGCCCATCGGAATGCGTTTGGTTTTGTCGCGGTCACCGCCGCAGCCGAAAACCGTGATGATTCTGCCGTTTGTTAATTCGCGGGCGGTTTTCAGAATGTTCAAAAGCGCGTCGTCCGAATGCGCGTAATCAACGACGACGGCAAAATTCCCGTCGTGCGGCACGCGTTCGAATCTGCCAGGCGCACCAATGCAGGTTTTTAAACCTTCTGTAATTTTATCGAGATCGTAGCCGATTTCAAGCGCGGCGGCGGTTGCCGAAAGCATATTGTAGACGTGCGGTTTGCCGACGAGCGGCGATTCGATTTTTCTGTTTCCGTGCGGCGTTTTCAGATCGAATGAAGTTCCGGTCATCAGCGAAACTTCGATGTTTTCCGCCGTTAAATCTGCTTCGCCAATTTGCGAAAAAGTAACGACCCTTTGCCCGTTTCGCTTTAATTCGGCAGCGAGTTTCGCGCCCCACGCGTCGTCCGTGTTTATCACGCTGGATGCGGGCGGCGTGCCGAGTCTGCCGTCAAAGAGAGCTTTTTTCGCATCGAAATAATTTTCCATCGTCTGGTGATAATCCAGATGATCGCGCGTCAAATTCGTAAAAACTCCGACCTTAAAATTAAGCCCGTCGCAGCGGTTTAAGTGAATTGCCTGCGAAGAAGTTTCCATCACCGCCATTTTGCAGCCCGCTTCGACCGCTTCGCGCAAAAATCTCTGCGTATCGGACGCTTCCGGCGTGGTTCTGACGGCTGGTTCGCTTTTTTCTCCGATACGGTATTCAACCGTTGTCAGCATCGCGCCTTTTTCGCCGCTGGCGGTCGCCAGCGCGAACATCAGATAAGTCGTCGTCGTTTTGCCGTTTGTTCCCGTTATGCCGATGAGCTTTAATTGTTCCGAAGGGTTTCCGTTGATGATCGCGGCGGCTCGGGCGAGTGATTGCCGCGCGTTCTCAACCTGAAGCCATGCGCCGCGAAAATTTGCGGGAGCTTCGAGTTCCGAAATTACGCCGACCGCGCCGCGCCGCATAACGTCGTCAATAAAACGATGTCCGTCCATCGTCAAACCCCGAATCGCCGCAAAAAGCCAGCCCTTTCCGGCTTGCCGCGAATCGTGCGTGACATCGGCGGCGATTGTTTTCCCGTCGCCGGAAAGTTTGGCGTTCAAATTTTCGGCGATTTCCTGAAGTGTCGCGCTTTTGAAGTTCAAAATAATTATTCCCTCGAATTTAAGATTGATAAATGACGTTTGAGATTATACGATAATAAATATATTTGCACGAATTTTCTTATGCAAGACACGGAGAAATTATGAAATGGCTTAAGTTTTTATTGATACTCGCCGCGCTCGGTGTCGGTGTTTATTTTCTTTTCTGGCTGATCGGCGTTATTTATGGACTTTTATTTTATATTGTCGGAATCGGTCTGCTCGCGCTCGGCGGCGCGGTCGGCTATAAATTATTGCTGAGCGGCGATGCGGAAGACGAAAAACCGCAACTCGAAGAAAAGAAACCGACGGCGATCTCGGACTTTGAAGAAACCGACCGCTCGCTCGAAGAATTGCGCCGTAAATATCTGCCCGAAGAGAAAAAATGAAATTTTTTCGGTTTGCAATTTGTAATTTGCGATTGATTTGCTAGACATTATCCGCATTTTTAGCTAAATTCTGGTTTGGCTGTTTTACGTATAATTAATTAAAAAATCAAGCTGAGGTGGCGTAATTGGTAGCCGCGCTGGTCTTAGGAGCCAGTGCCGAAAGGCGTGCGAGTTCGAGTCTCGCCCTCAGCACCATAAATTTTTTTTAATTTTAACGGATTTTTACAAACAACCTGAATTTCTTGTCAGAACATCTATGTTTTGTCAACAAAAACTCTTTCCCCAAACAATCCAATAAATAAGTTAAGGAGACATAATAAAAAAATGAAAAAATTAGCTTTAGCATTCGCCATACTCGGCGCAATCTTTGTATTCGGAAGCTCGGAAAGTGTTAACGCCCAGACGATGACCTGGCGCGGAACGGTTGATGATGTCGTCGAGGTTGAGATTCGCGGCAGAAGAGCCGATACGGTCACAGTCAGCGGCAGAGCGTATCGCGACGGAAATGCGCGTTTTTCGGGACGCGACCGGCGCGGCGGACGTAACCGGGATGTCGGACGCGCCCGTGTAAATAAAGAAGACGGGCGCGGCAGAATTCGCGTCATTCAACAGCCGAGCCGCCGAAATAATTACACGACGATTATCAGAATCGAAGATCCGAAAAGCGGCGCAGACCGTTATAGATTTACCGTTGAGTGGGATTAATTAAAAACCCGAAAAAATAATTAAATGCGAACAGCAGGTTTTCAGTTTTGCCGAACCTGCTGTTTTTTTGTTTATCGAAAATTCGGATTTATTCAAAAACTCGAATATTTTGCTCAAAAATCTCAATTCGACTTTTATTGCCAAGTTGGTTATTCTTTCTCTTGAACGATTCAGCATAATCTGATTACTAAAAAAACAAAATTTTACAAAAAATATAATGAAAACAGAATTAATCGAAGTATCGCCGACGCAGAGAGAAATCAAAATCGAGATCGAACCCGAAGCCGTTAAAGAGGTTTATAACAGAGTCAGCAAAAAATACGCAAATTCGGCACAAGTTCCGGGATTTCGCAAAGGAAATGCGCCCGTTGATGTGGTGCGGATGCGCTATAAACAAGAAATCCGCCAAGACGTTTTGCAGGAATTGCTCGCGCCGAAAGTAACCGAAGCGATTCAACAACACGAATTGATGCCTTTGGTCGAGCCGGAGCTTCATCTGGATAACGCCGAAAATATTAAATTAAACGGCACGGAATCCGTCAAACTTCACGTTCACGTCGAAGTTATGCCGGAGATCCCGACACCCGAATATAAGGGTTTGGAAATTACGCGCCGCGTAAGACCGGTTTCGGACAGCGAACTCGAAGATGTTATTGACGAACGCCGTCAGCAATTTTCTTCGCTGATTCCGATCGAAGACCGCGCTTCCGAAGAAGGCGATACGATTCTGGTTGATCTGGAAGGCATTTTTGCCGACGCGCACGATGCCGAACCGATTTCGGCGGAAAATCTGGAAATCACGCTCGGCGATCAGGGAATCGAAAAATCTTTTACCGATAATCTGATCGGTCTGAAAGAAGACGATGTCAAAGAATTCACGATTGAATATCCGCAGGACTTTTCATCGCCCGCGCTTGCCGGAAAAACTTTGAATTATAAGGCGGTCGTTAAATCGGTCGGAAAAATGGAATTGCCCGAAATGGACGACGAATGGGCACAGAGTCTCGATCAGGGATTTGAATCAATGAGCGATCTGCGCGACAAACTTCGCGCAGATCTGGAACAAGTCGCCTTTACCGAAGCCGATAATCGCGTGCGCAATGAATTGATCGCCAAACTCGTCGAAACACATCCGTTCGAAATTCCGAACGCGTTGGTTGATATGCAGGCGCGGAATCTTTTAAATAATTTCGGGCAGGATTTAGCGCAGCGCGGCGTTGATTTGAGCAAGGTCGAAAAAGAATTTATCGAAATGGCTTATACACAAATGCGCGGACAAGCCGAGCGCGACGTGCGCGGCGCGATGCTGCTGGAAAAGGTTGCCGAACTCGAAAACGCCGAGGTTTCAGGCGAAGAAATCGCCGCTGAAATCGAACAGATGGCAAATTATTATCAGGTTACGTCCGAAGAAATTCGCGCTTCTCTGAGCCAGCAGGAAGGCGGCGAAGCCAATATCGCCAACAGCTTGAGAACAAGAAAAGCGGTCGAGGCTCTGGTCGGAAATGCAAAGATCGAAGACGGCGAATGGATTGACGAAACAAACGCACCCGTTGCGGCTGAAGCCGCAGAAAAAGCCGAAACGGAAGAAACGGCGAAAGCCGAAGAATCCGAAAAATCGGAAACCGTGAAACCGAAAAAAGAAACCAAGAAAAAATCGGCTAAAAAAGATTAACTGTTTAGAGTAACGGCTTCAGCCGTTAGAAATAATAAAGAAAGCACGGCTGAAGCCGTTACTCTGAACAAAAAATTTACCCGGAGAGTTTGCAATTCGGTAGATAAAATGTAAAATCTAAAACCAATGACAAAGCTGTCATTTCAACAGTTTATCTCCAAACAGTTAAAGTATTACTTAAACGCAGATTCTCTATTTCAGACAAACTTTAAGAAAAAAGAGGAAAGAATATGGCTTTAGTTCCAATGGTTGTCGAACAAACTTCGCGCGGCGAACGCGCCTTCGACATTTATTCGCGTTTATTAAAAGACAGCATCATTTTCATCGGCACGCCGATTGACGATATGATCGCCAATCTGATCGTCGCGCAGCTTCTTTTTCTGGAAGCCGAAGACCCAGAACGCGACATCAATTTATATATCAATTCGCCCGGCGGTTCGATCACTGCCGGAATGGCGATCTACGACACGATGCAGTTTATCAAAAACGA
>JBGTIH010000183.1:0-26584 GCA_041745765.1 Pyrinomonadaceae bacterium
AAAGTTTCAATCCACATCTCTGAAATCTCAGAGATGAAATGCAGTATTACTCCAATCAGGCATTTGAGGATTTGTTTCAATCCACATCTCTGAAATCTCAGAGATGAAATTCAGGTTTTTTCTGAAGGAAAACAGATGTTAAGTGGTTTCAATCCACATCTCTGAAATCTCAGAGATGAAATACAATTTTTATCGGTTATTCAAAAAGTAATTCGTTTCAATCCACATCTCTGAAATCTCAGAGATGAAATTTAAAAAAAACTTTGTGCAATCTATACAACTAGTTTCAATCCACATCTCTGAAATCTCAGAGATGAAATCAGTTTCGGTCTTACCAACAAGTATCTATTAAAGGCGTTTCAATCCACATCTCTGAAATCTCAGAGATGAAATCCGCGCTTTCGTTCGTTGTTTATTCGATCAAAGGGTTTCAATCCACATCTCTGAAATCTCAGAGATGAAATATTAGAAAAGCCGTCGAGCATACTGTTTTGGTATTGTTTCAATCCACATCTCTGAAATCTCAGAGATGAAATTTGATTTGCAAACTACGGCGAAAAGCAAAACGGCAGTTTCAATCCACATCTCTGAAATCTCAGAGATGAAATCAAATACATTTCATCGCTTGACACAATCCGCTTGTTTCAATCCACATCTCTGAAATCTCAGAGATGAAATGTGGCTGGCGGTGTTTTGTGCGAGGTGATAGATCAGTTTCAATCCACATCTCTGAAATCTCAGAGATGAAATCCAGTCTAGTATTAGTTTTTATACCGCTCATTGACGTTTCAATCCACATCTCTGAAATCTCAGAGATGAAATATAGAAAATATCTCGACGCGTGCTACGCTTTAATGTTTCAATCCACATCTCTGAAATCTCAGAGATGAAATATTTATAAACCTTTTGTTTTCAACAACTTACAAGTTTCAATCCACATCTCTGAAATCTCAGAGATGAAATCGCGGGCTATTTAAATCTAAATTTTGCAGCGGTTTACATCTATCAAAATGCGAACCGGCATTTTGAGTGGCTATAAAATGACTTTTTACAAATCTTAGAATCATATAACTCGCTATAAACAAATGCTTTTTTACTAAACGCGAAACCAGCCGTTTTTCGTCGGCACTATATGTTCGCACGGGCATTTATTTAGGGTTATTCTATCACAAAGTAGTGGAATTTTGAAGAAAGAATCTTTAGTAAATTCAGAGAATTAAAGGCTTTTCGAGATCAATCGGTTTCTTGCATCCGTGATGTTCGATTCCGACATCGCTGTCCAGAAAATAAAAACGAATCGAATCTTCATCCGTTTTCATTTCCTGCAGAAGTCTTTCGCGCAAAATCGTCCATTGCGTTTTTCCGACGCGGCATTCGAAGACCGAGTTTTGCGCGCGCTGTCCGTAATCCTGACACGCCCGCGCGACGCGGCGCAGACGTTTTTGTCCGGCTTTATCAATTGTTGAAACATCGTAACAAATTAGAATCAGCATAAGCATCAATGGATAATTGATAGTGGATAATTTTTGTCTTTAATTTTTCTATTGCAACCAACAGTTATTTCAAAAGAAACGGATAATATTCGGGAATATCGCCGCGCAGGAAACGCGCAAGAATCCGCGATTGAACGAGCATCAAACGACCGTAATTAAATTCCTGCTGCAAGAGCGGGTGAATTAGAGTGTCTTGTTTGCGCGTTTGATAAGCGGCAATCACCTTTTTGCGCCCGTCTTTGGTAAATTCAACCGCGCCGCCTTCTCTTTTAATGAAATCTTTGGCATCAATCTGGCGGCGGTTGATCAGCGTAATTGCCAGGCGATCAGCCAACACGGGGCGAAACTCTTCCATTAGATCAAGGGCGAGCGATGGACGGTTCGGGCGTTCGGTATGCAGATAACCGACAAACGGATCGAGTCCGGTCGCCGTCAGAGCCGCAATGCAATCGTTTCGCACAAGCGCGTAAAGAAATGACAGAAGACAATTTACATAATCGAGCGGCGGTCGGCGCGTGCGTTTTTCAAACTTGAAATCCTCGCGCTGTTGGCGCAGATGCAGATTGAATGAATCGAAATAGATGCTTGCCGCACGTCCTTCAAACCCCCGGATCGAAGCGAGATTTTCGGCTTCGCGCTCCAGCCAGCGCAAAATTACGGACAATTCTTCCGCCCGTTTCTTTAATTCTTCTTTTTCCGCCGGATCGTCGGTTTCACGCGCCGAACGCATAAAGCTCTGCCGCGAATTCAGAATTTTTCCGGTTATAAAATGTTTTGCCAGAATTGCACAAAATGTTTCATCATCGGCTTTTCTGTATTGCGTCCGCCGCAATACGACGCTCGTATTTGCCGTGCCTTCCCAACGCCCGTGAAAATAACCGTTTTCCGAAAAACAATTGACCGCTACGCTGTTTTCCCAGCAAAGTTGAAGTGCCTGCGGACTGAACATATTATTGCCGAAACTGCACACCGATTCGATATGATGAATCGGCACGGCGAGTTTTAACTGCTTTTCAAATTCGATCCGAAGCGTCAGATGATCGCGGCTGATATAATTGCCGGAAGTCGTCAAATACAGCGTGTTTTGTTTAATTTCCATATTGATTCTTTAAAGTTCAAACAGGTTTTCCAGAGCCTTTAATCTTTCCGCTTTGTCGGAGAGTTTCGGCAGACAAGTTCCGTATAAACTACAGCCGTTGCAGCGCGGCTTGAATTCGGCGGCGGGAATCAATGCGGAATCTAAAAGTTCCCTGACCGTTTTAATGATCGAAACGGTTTCTTTCCGCAGATTTTCATCGAAAACGACTTCGCGCCGCCGCTTGCTCGCCGCGTGAAAGATAAACCCGCGCCTTATTCTTGTGCCGAACATTTCCTCAAGACATAAACCTTGCGCCGTCAGTTGGATATTGTCATTGTCAAAATCGCGCCGTTTTCCTTTTTTATATTCGACCGGAATTATTTCTCTCCCGCGAATTTCGACAATATCGGCTTTACCGCTCAAACCGTATCTTTTTGAATAGAGCGGTAAAGCCCGGAGCAGTTTTGCCCTGCCGTCGGTTTCATAGCCGCGTTCATCGGCTTTTTTGTGCAGAATCGTCCCTTTTGCCGTATGTTCATTGTCCGACCAGATGCCTTCGATGTGCATCAGAGCGCACCGGCGAGGACAAAAAACAAACTGATTAAGTGCCGATATGGCGATAATTTCTTCCATTGTTAATCAACTCGGTTTTTCAGTTCACGATTGCGCCTTTTTCTCACCTTCCAACTGTCGCCGTTCAGAACTGTTGTAACCACCGGACATTCAATTTCTTCGTCAAAAACCAAAATTGCCCGAAACTCAAACGGAAAAGGTCGGCGTGTCCGCGCCCGCAAAGTTCCGCCGTCCGGTAAAAGTTTGACTTTATCCGTTGTCTTTACGCCGTCTTCGATAATCTCGCGCACAACCGTTTCGGGCAGATTTGAAATCCGCGCCTGAAATTGCTCGACCGCGTGAAACGAAACCACAAAATTCTCACGCGCCAGAAGTATTTTTCCGATTTGTTCTACGTTCATTTTTTTGAATCCGGCAAAAGGCAAAAGCCTTTGTGAACAACTTTTTACCTTTTACCTTTTACCTTTTACCTTTTACCTTTTACTCATGCCGTTTAAGCAATCTCACGCCGCGCGGCAAATCTTCCGAATCCCATTTGCAAATAACTTCATAATCTTTGAATGATTCAGGAAATTCAAGACGCTTTCCATTTTCATCTTTTCTCAAGTCAACTTTAATTCCTTCAAACAATTTATGCGCGTGGCAACAACCTAAACGTGCTTCGCGTTTATTGGCATCAGCATTATTTTCGTGCTGTGTGCCGATATGCTCAAAATCATAAATTCCTCTCACTATCATCTCGCCCCGCGAAGCCGAACGGTCGTGTTCAAACATATAATTCAAGGCTTCAAACAAAATATCCAAATCAGAATTGGTAAAACCCGTCCGTTCCGCAAATGCCGGAGAAACATAAATCTTCGCCGCGTAAAGACCATAAGGAACTATAAATTTACTGCCCATTGTGCGTTCCTTTGATTCATCGTTGATGGTCGTCGCCACGAGTCGGGTTATCGTTATATCAAGCGGATTTATCGGGTCGAACGATTGCGAAAAAGTAAATTGAACCGGACCGCGGACTTGTCCGTAAGCCGAACCTTTCATTACCTTATCGCCAACGCTCAAAACTCCGCCAAAGGCGCGAATATCATAAAATTCGCGGCATAACCATTTAACCGTTTCCTCGGCATTGCCGTTGTTTTCTTCAACCGCTTTCGTAATTGTGCGCTCCAAAGCTAAACCGCTTTTGACAAAAACTTCAAAAGCATTGCCGTTGCGCTCCGGTTTAAAAGTTTCGATATAATTGCGGATTTTGCGTTTTAGACAAACGTCAGAAACAATTCCGCGATTCGTGTTCGGCTCAAGACGCGGCATGTTTCCGGCATCAGGATCGCCGTTCGGGTTGCCGTTGGTAACTTCAAATAGTAAGTAAATGTCGTGACGGTTGTTTAAAATTTCTGTGTTCATTAGTTTTGTTCTCCTTCGTTAATTTGTTGATTTTGCTCTGATTTCTTCTTGGCGATTGCTTCTTCTTTGGCTTTGCGGTCGGCGGCACATTGCTGATAAAAACCGAGTGCAAAGCGTCCTTGTTGTTGTAAATTAAAGTTTTTCGGAAATTGCGGCGGTGATTTTAAGTCATCCGGCACTTTTCTCTCAAATGATTTGGTAATGCCCTCAATTTTCTTCTTGAAATTTTCCGCCGTGCCGCGATTTGTTCGCCCGACTTTTCGCAAATGGTGTTGATGTAATCGCCACAAAATACCAAAAGCTGAATTTGGCGAAGATGCCGCTGTGCCGTAATAGCGTTCGACCACACTCGGACCTTCGAGTTCGTATTCGTGATAAACTTCCTGCAATTGTTCAAAAACTGCTAAAAGCCGTCCGCAGTTATACGGATAATCTTCAATTTCATTTAAGTTTGGATCAATCATTGGTTCTTTCTCCTTATCTCGATTTCGATTAACAATTAGGCGTAACAATGAAAAACGCGAGTGATTCGACAGCGATTTTTTGCCATCGTTGGTCAAATCAATGGCGATACGATTAACAATGTTGCCGATTAAACTTCTTGACGGCGTGTGATTTTCCAACGCCGCCCGAAAAAGCTGCGGTTGAGTTTCGGGACGCAAGTCTTTGGCTTCACGAACGGTTGAAACCGCCAAATTATACAAAGCCAATGGTCTGTAATTATCGCTCGGCTTTGAGTTATATTGAACGATTTGTAAATCTTCAAACCATCTACCGAAATTTTCAAATGCTTGTTTGACAGTAATTTGCATCCAATGTCGAACAACTACTCGACCTGCGTTTCCACCCAAAACTACGCTGTAAAATTTTTCCGAATCAAAAGTTTTCGCTTGAATGCTCGAAAAAAGTTGATTGAAATAATGTTTGAAAGTATCCTGAGTCGGCGAAGAATCTAAAAGTTTTGCCACTACAAAATTTATTTCCGTAGTTTCTTCCGACCAAAAACATAAAACCGTTTCTCCGATTCGCAAGCGGTAATCTTTGTTTGACACCAGAAAATTTAAAGCGTTCGTGTATGCTTCAACCGACGCTAAAGAAATCGGCGAATTGTAGCTTTTCTCATATCCGTAGGAAGCATATGCGGGCGAACTTTTTTCAAACGAAACGAGCGATGCACCAATCGCCAAAGTTCCCGGAACACCGCTGATTTTCGGCAAGTGCGAATCTGAAATCGGAACATTTTCCGTTCCGCTGACTAAACACACGCCAAACATTGCATCGGCAGATTTCTCTTCCATTTCCTTGTTGTAGCAATTTCGCCAAAAATCTCTGATTGCCGTTGATTCCGATAAAAATTCGTTGTCAACTACAAAGGTAAAATTATCGGTTTTGAATTTTGTCTCAGTTCCTGTCGAAGTTTTGACCAGCCAGCAAGGTTTTTCGCCTTCCTTCAAAATTCCCCAACGCAAAAAATTATCGGTTCCGAAAGTTTGAAATTTTTGCCGAAACTGTAAAACTCCATTGAGTAACGGCGAATTTGTTTCCGCAAACGCTTCATCAATTTGTCGCCAAAAATCGTCAAATTTAGCTTGCCGATTGGCATCTTGCGAAGCACGTTTTTTCTCGTTTGGCTCAACCGCTTCAAAATCGGTTTTCAGACAAAAAACAGCTTCCAAACTGTCCCACAAAAATTCGGCAACTCCGCCCGCAACTTTCGGACGATTGGTTTTCGGAACGCTGAAAGTTTTGACTTTCTTTTTTCCGTTTTCGTCTTTTTCTTCGGGCGATTCAACAATGCCGAGCAAACTCCCGTCTAAATCGAGATGAATTTGCCAACGAATATATTTTTCCGTAAAAGCCGATTCCTGGATAATGTTTTCGTTGATTGCACGAGTATAAAATTCATTTAAGGCTTGTAAAAACATTAGTTTTCGCCCCCTTTTCGCTGAATTATTTCGACTCGATGCGGATGACAATCCAATATATTTTCTTCAACCTTAGCCCGAAAAAATGAAGCCGAAGGTTTAACTAAAACGCCGTCTGAAATAGGTTTAGATTTTTTATTTTTCGGCATTTCCGTCGCAAAAAGCGGAACTTGTTCGTCAACATAATCTTCACCGTCCAAAAACCGAAAACCAACCGCACGTTCTTTGTAAGAAAATACATCGTAGAGCATCAAACCTAAATTTTCCGACCAAGGCGTTTCGGGCAAAAAATCATTCGGATTTTCAACCCAATCAAAATCAGCCGAAAATTCCCGAACGCCTAAACTCGGACGATGAAAACATTTTCCCGCCCGAATCCGCCGTTCAATTTCTTCTTTATATTTCGGCAAAACTTGGTTTGAATGTTTGCCAAGTTCGCTGAGTGCAATTTCCGCCGTGATAATATATTCGACTTCTTGCAACGCCAACATATTTCGTTGTGTCGCATCGTCCGCACCGCCGCCGGCTTTGATTGTCGAAATTTCACCCGTTCCCGCCATCGCCGATTTTGCCTGGCTCAAACTGATGCGTTTCGTAACCTCATTTCGCCGAAACGAAGTCCATACGCCGCGTTTGATAACCTTAATCGAATCAATCAGATATAACATCTGCGGTTTCCAAAAAATCGCTTCCAAAATGCCGCGAGCCGCTGATGGTGTCATCATCGGATATGAAACACGCTCAACTTTCATTTCGGGACGAGTGTAACAAGCATAATCTCCCCAAACCCGCACATTGATTAGGTTTTGATTCATTTATTTTTCCTCCTTTTAATTAAATGTAAGTAAATTGACCAAACCGGAAATTTTTTATTTTCGATAGCTAATTTTTGGACAATATGAATTCTTTAAAGCCACCGAATGAATTAATTATTTTCAGATTCAATTTCCATAAATAAAACTCGTTTGTTTTCAACATTGTAAATTTGCTTTTTCAAATTGACTGTTTTCAACCAATTGTTATTCGTGAAAAACAAAGACTCCATCATTTCAGCAATCTTTCCAAAATAGATAGCCTTTTTCCCTTTAATATCTGAAATAAATATTAAATTTTCATTCTCTGAAAAACATTTCATACCATCACCTCAGTCGCTAGAGTAATAAAATATTTTTTCTATGTCAATGAAAAAACCCGAACGGCAAGTCAATAGCTTTTTTTCGTTAAATATATGATAATTGTGGAACGCCTAATGTTTAGGCGTTGGATTGAAATAATGAGAAAACACGAATAGTGTTTATAAGAAGGGAGTTAATTCTCCCTTTTTTTATATTCCGCCGTAAAATTCATTTGTCGGTCTTTCATTTGTCAAAACTCCTAATTCGTTGTGATACGAACCAATATCCAAAACAAACAGTTCAATTTTTTTGTTTTCGAGCAACGGGCGTAATTGTCCGAGCTTTTTCAGTTTTTCAAAATCCGTTTCCCAAAGATTAACGGTAAATCGTTGAAGTCGTCGCCAATCTTCTTTTTTGAAATCTACAAATTCGGTATTCCGATTTTTGTTAATTCCGCGATTGCGAATTTCTTCGATAATTTCAAACGATTTTCCAAACTGCACAATTACGCCGATTCCTTCTTTCTCAATCACTTTTGCTTTTTCGGAAACGGTCTTAAATTTCATCTCGTTTCGCAATTTTTGAATGTTTTCTTGATCTGTATCGTTTGACTGAAAAAGCAAGTGAAAATACTTGCTGAAAATTTCGTAATCATTTGCCAAAGTTTCAGAATCCAGATTAATTGTGCAAGTAATTTCCGTCGCATTTTTATAAATTCCCGGTGGCAAAATATTGTTTTCGGGCATAAAAACTTTCACTCTGCCTTTTTCTAACTTTCCTTCACGATTGCAGCGTCCGGCGGCTTGAACAATCGAATCAAGCGGAGCAATTGCCCGATACAAAACAGGAAAATCAAGGTCAACACCTGCTTCAACTAATTGTGTTGAAACAACTTGGCAAGTTAAATTATTCGCCAAACGCAATTTTATTTCGGCGATAGTTTGCAGACGATGTTCCGCACACATTGCTGATGATAAATGATAAATGCCGTGTTCTCGCGGTTCGGCAAGTTTGCCGGATAGTTCGTTCCACAATTCAAAAGCGTGTTTTCGGGTATTTACAATACATAAAATTTGCGCCTCATTTCGCATTTCAGCGGCAATTTGCGTCCACGTTTGCGATTTGGTGAAGTTTGAAAAATCGTAAGTTACCCGATTTAAGTCTTTATAAATTTGCTTTGTGTTGGTCGTGATTTCGCTTAATTCCGATTTATCATCAAAGCCGTTCAGCAAGTTATTTTGCTTGCGAAATGCGGGTTGAGTAGCAGTTGAAAAGACAAAAGAAACGCCGTAATTTTCCTTTAGCTCACGCCACACGCTAAAAAGTGGTTCAAGCAATTTAACTGGTAAAGTTTGAATTTCATCAAAAATCACGACCGAATTTGCAATGTTATGAAGTTTGCGACATCTGGCAGGTTTTCGTGCAAAAAGTGATTCGATAAATTGAACCGAAGTTGTCACAATAATCGGTGCATCCCAATTTTCAGTTATCAACGAAAGCGGATTCATATCGTCTTGGTCATCCGATTTTTCTTCAACTTCGACCGCCGAATGATTTTCAATCACTACATCTTTACCAAATATTTCCCGATATTCTTTGGCATTTTGCTCAATGATTGAAAGATATGGAATAACCACAATGACGCGGCGCATTTGGTGAACTTCCGCGTGTTTAAGCGCAAAAGCCATTCCCGAAAGAGTTTTAGCTCCGCCTGTTGGCACAGTTAAACTAAAAAAACCACGTTCTTTTTCAGCTTGACGCAAACAGTCGTCGAAAATTTGATTACGATGTTTGAGTAATTTTTCGTCAATCCCGTTTTTCTCGGCATTATCGGATTTTGCTTGTCGAACTTTTTTAAGTTTTTCCAATAATTCTGACGGATTCAACTTTGGCGTTTCCGGCATTTTCCAGTTGTTAGCGTGTCGTGCCGTGTCGTATCTGTCTGCATCAATTAGTGCCGAAAAAATCATTCGTGTCGCAAATTCAAATTTGAAATTATTATTAATAAATCCGATGCTTCTGAAATTTTCCGGAATATTTTCAAGTTCGTTTTCAAACTTTTCTTGAAGTTCCTGCAATACATTTGAAGTATGAATTTGATAATCGGGTTTGTTGATGGAATTCTTTAGGTCTTCAAAATTATGCAAACCTGCGTGATGTCCGGCGATAGCAAAAGCCAACATATTCCAACCTTTAACCATTGCTAAAGCCGCACCATAAACAGCGTGGTGAGTTTCGCTTGAACTTTTAATTGTGCCTTCGCTCTTAATATATTCTAGAAACTCATCACGGTATTTACCCAAATCGTGAAGTAATCCTGCCCAATTCGCTTGTTCGGAAAGTTCGGGATTTGCTTCACGAATGTATTTTTCAGCCAATTCCCCAACACTCCGTAAATGGCAATCAAGATAATGATAATCGCCTAAAGCGTTTTTTAGATGTGCTAAATATTTTTTTGTCATTGATGTAAATTTAGTCCCTTTTGTAATTTCTGTTTCACAATTTCCTTTAATTTCTCCGGTGCTTCGACGCGGCAATGTCCGGCGTAGGTCAGGCAAAAGCGGGCGACGGCTTCCAAGCCCATTTCGCCGATTTTGAATGACAGGCGCAGACTTCCGTCCGGCAAATCCTCTCTTTTTTCCTCCGGGTGAAATGATGCGCGTTCGCGAATCCATTGGGCTTGATAATCGTCGAAATGAATGTTTACTTCGGTTAATTTTCCGCCGCGCATCATATAAAATCCTTGTTTGAGATAGTCTTCCGCATCGAAGTTTTTGGGAAGTTCAGCCGATTGGTCAAGCAATTTGACGTTTTTCATTCGTCCGGCGTGAAAATCTCTCAATGCCGATTTTTCTTGATCGTAACTGATCGCAAACCAATCGCCGATAAAATTATGAAGCAGCAACACGCCCGCGGTGCGATGCGAAGGCTCCCGGCTGTGCGGTGAAAAATAATCGAATTCAACTATTTGCTCATTGATTGCCGATTTAACGAGAAGTTCCAGAATTTCCGGTTCGGCTGAGGCAAACGGCAGAGATTGAAAACTGACGTTTGTGCCGAGCGTGGCAAGATTGACGGAAACCTGTGCGGGCAGAAAACTCGCCAGGTTTGAAAGCGAAGCGCGGAGCTGCTGCGCCTGCGGTGAATGCCCGGTCTGGCGAAGTGCTTGTTCGGCGATGAAAAAGGCAAGCAGATCGCCTTCGGACAGCATAAACGGCGGCAGTTGCCAATGCGGATCGGTAAAAAAATAGCCTTTTCTTTTGCGGTCGTAATCGAGCGGCGCACCGAGTTCCCGCAAGTATTCGAGATACCGAAAAACCGTGCGGCGGCTCAGTTCGGTTTTTTCGCAGATTTGACTTATTGACGGATAATCGTTTTCGGCAATCTGCCGGTGAACGGCAACCGTTTTCAAATGCGCGTGAAAATGTCCGCGCCCGACAACCGGCAATTTATCTTTCAAAGTTTCATTTTTCATTGGGAGAAATTATATCTGACTTTGAGTGCCAAATTGCGACACTGTGAATTTATTTATTTAATTTTTTCAGGATTTTACTGAGAACGCAAAGTTGCCAGAGGTTTTCTGAATAAAACGTCGAAGCTGGCGATTGCGCCGATTATCATCACCAGAAAAGTCGTGATCAAAATTCCGGCAATCGTTAGAATAAAATCAAATTGCCATTCGATATTAAGAATAAATCTCGACACGCCGAACGAGAGCAGAACGGCAAAACCCGTTCCGATAATTCCGGCAAGCAATCCCAAAAGCCCGTATTCCGTAAAAAGAATCGCGGCAAGAGTTTTGCGTTTTGCGCCGAGCGTCTTTAAAACGGCGTTTTCGTAAATTCTCTGCGATTTGGTCAGCGCGACCGAACCGATTAGGATTAAAATTCCGCTCAAGATCACAAATCCGCCGACGAATGAAATCGCCAGCACGAAATTGTTTATGAGTTTTTGAACCGCCGCGACAATATCGGCAACGTCGAAAATCTGGATATTCGGATATTGGTCAATAATCGTGCGCTGCAAGCGTGCGCGTTCGGTTTCGGGAAGTTTTTTCAGAACGGTAGCGACAAAGGTTTGCGGTGCTTGGTCTAAAACTCCGGGCGCAAAGACAAAAACAAACGCCGTGCGCGTGTTCCTTAGATCAATGTCGCGGATATTAGCGACGCGAGCCGTGATTTTTCTGCCCGAAATGTCAAAAGTTATCGAATCGCCGACCGTCACCTTCAAATCCTTGCTCATTCCTTCTTCGATTGAAACTTCCGGCACGTCCGAAATTTCGTTCCACCAACGTCCGGCGACGATGGTTTCATTATCATCGAGATTCGGGCGATATGTAACGGCAAATTCGCGCCCGATTCTGCCCTGTTCCTGCCGGACTTGCGGACTTTGAAAATCAATCGGTTCGCCGTTGATATAAGAAATCCGCGCTCTGATCATCGGGATCGCCTGCGCCTGTTCGCCCGTTTTTTCGGTGATAATTCGCTGCAATTCGTCAATCTGACTTTTTTGAATATCAATAAAAAACAAACTCGGCAATGTCTGATTGCGCGTAAAATCGAACTCTCTGACGAGATTCGACTGCAAAAACTGTACGCTCAAAACGACGAATGCGCCTAAACCGACCGCCAGCAAAATAATCTGCGTCTGATTTCCCGGACGATACAGCGAATTGATCGCTTGCGCGAGCGAAAACGAGCCGAAATTTTTGACTCTTTTTAGCAAAATAGTCAAAACCCAAGCCGCAAAATACAGAATTACGGAAGTCAGTGCCAGACCAACGAGAAAAAACGCACCGACCAGAAGCGAACCGGCTTGCCAGACCGCCAGACCGAGAAGCCCGCCAACGGAAACAATCGTAAAGATCGTTTTCGTCCAATCGAGACGGCGCAAATTTCGATTATTTTCATCGCGCAGCAGAAGATTCGGCTTAATGTTGCGCACCTGTAGAAGCGGCAGTGCGGAAAAAAGCAGGGAAATTAAAACGCCTAACAGAAGCCCTTGAATCGCCGTTCCGAAATGAACCGCGTAACTCATTTCTGCAGGCAATTCCGCCCCGAATTGCGCCTGCGCCGCCCAGAGCGTGAGCTGTGCCAGCAAAACACCGAAAAGACTTCCGATAAAACCTAAAGTCAGAATTTGCAGAAGATAGACCGTTATTATGCGCGTGCCGCTCGCACCCAGGCATTTCAAAACCGCGACGGATTTGCGTTTTTGTTCGACAAAAACCCGCGCTACGTTCCAAACGCCGACACCGCCTAAAACCAAAATCAAAAGTCCGGTCAAAGAGAGATAATTTTCCGTCCGCGCAAATTGTTCGCCGAGTCTTTCCTGAGATTCGCGGTAAGAGCGCACGCGGAGAATCGTACCTTTCAGAGCCTCGCGCAATTCGGTGACAAGCGCAGTCGGATTGTCCGAAGTTCTGTAAAGAATCCGGCGCGTAGTTCGTCCGCGGTTTCCGGTCAAACCGGCTTCGTCAAAGGCTTTTTTCTCGATAAAAACGCGCGAACCGAGCCGGAAACCACCCGAATCGCCCGGTTCGGATTCAAATGTACCGCGAATCTCGAATTCGATTTCCCCGATGCTGATTTTGTCGCCGATTTTAACGCCTAAATTTTCGAGCAAAATCGGCGGAACGACTGCGCCGCGATCTTCTAAAAGTTTGAAATCAAAAGGTTTGCCGGAAACTATAAAATCCCCGACAAGCGGAAACGGCGGTTCGATTCCCTTTAATTCGACCATCGAAAAATTTTCGTTTGTTGGATCCGTCGGGCGCGACATCGCCGAAGACGTAATCGCTTCGTTTCTTGCTTCGACGATTGCCGAATTATTAATAACTTCTTCGATTTTTGAGATTTCCACCGGCGAAAAATCATTGCTTGAAAGAATTTCAATATCAGCCGTCATCAAAGCCCGCGCGTCGCCGCCGACCGCGTGTCCGAGATTCTGAATCAAAGACCTCAGCGCAACAACCGAACCGACACCGATGGCAATGCACAAAAAGAAAAACAAAAGCCGCCGCCACGATGAGCGGATTTCCCGAAATGTTAAGTTAAAAATAAAATTCATAAACACCAAACGGATAATTAAATAACTGATGTTTCGCAGTTTGACATTTTTTGCGGCTATGCCGCTTGATGTGCGGAAAGGCTGGGACTTTCCGTTTGTTTTCCCTTGAATATTGAGGCTCTGCCTCCACTTTTGCCAAATGTTCGAGGCGCAGCCTCACACCAATCGGGTGAAATTTATCGGAAAGGCAGAGCCTTTCCGCACATCAGCGGGCATAGCCCTTAAAAATGATTTTTTGTAACATCAATTAAATAAAAAAATCTTTGCGATAGGAAATAATAATTTACAAGCGTTTGTCGCATATTTCATAATACTCGAAAACATTTTCTGATCTGCTTATAAAAAATTTCAAAAGATAAAACTCTTCAAAACAAATCCAAAAGAATATCAAAAGAAATAAACATCATTTGAAATAATTCGTCTAAACCCTTGATTTAGTTTCTAAAATATTCTGTCCGGTAAAATACACAAGATATTTAAGAAGATTTTTTACTAATTTTGCTGTTCAGCTTTTGGTAATTTAACTGTAAAAACCGTTCCTTTATTTTCCTTTGAATCTACTTCAATAAATCCGTTGTGATCGTCAATAATTTTTTTGACAATCGCCAGCCCCAAACCCGTTCCGGTTTCTTTGGTGGAAAAATACGGTTCAAAAATTTTGTCCAGATTTTCTGCGGGAATTCCAATTCCTGTGTCTTTTATTTCAACTTTAACGTAGTTTTCGGAAAACGAAAGAATCACATTTAAATTTCCGCCTGTCGCTTCCATCGCTTGCGCCGAGTTGATGAATAAATTGTTGAAAACCGAGCGCAAAACTTCTTTATCGCCGAAAATTTTCGGAATATTTTCTTGTTCGACAATGCTGATTTTTATATTTAGTTCTTCCGCTTGCGCTTCGACCAATCTCAGCGAATCTTTAACCGGTTCGCTGAGATTGGTCGCTTGCAGATTGAGTTTCACCGGACGCGAATAGCGCAGAAAATCCGTGATCTGATTATTGATTCGCGCAACTTCGGTTTTCAATTGCAAAGTCAATTTTTCAAAATTGCCGCGCTTTTCCAAGTCTTCGGGCGGGAATTTTGCGCGCAGATGATCGAGTGTTAAGTTTATATAATTCAACGGATTACGAATCTCGTGCGCGATTGCCGAAGCGAGTCTGCCGACGACCGCGCTTTTTTCCGCCTGTTGCAATTGCGATTCTAATTCACGTGATTTTTCAAGTTCGGCGGTCATCACGTTAAACTGCGTCGCAAGCTGTCCGATTTCGTCGGTTCGCACCGCATCTTTAACCCGCACATTTAAATCGCCGGCGGCAACCATCCGCGCCGCTTTTGAAAGATTGGCAATCGGACGCGTAAAACGCCAGACGAGAAAAACCGTAAATGCGGTTGAAATCAGGAAAATCAAAAATGTGTAAAGCAACGGTTGGAGAGCTTTTTGAAAAGCCAGTTTTTTGTCGGTTTTCAAAATTACCATCACATAAAACAGACCTTGATTTGTTTCAATCGGAACGGCGTGGGCTTCGCCGTCGGTTTCGTCTGTTTCCGGCGTGTGAGCATTCGGAAAGCGGTTCATATCTTCGCCCAGACGCGACGGTTCCTGCAGAGGCGGCAAATCCGTTAAATCATTTAGTTTCTTATTTATCGGTTCATTATTGGCATCGGTTGCGGGCAGATATTTTTCGCTCAAACTGTCATAAACTTCCCATTCCGGGTTAATTATAATGATGTCTTTGATGCGTTGTGTCGTTCTTTCATCGAAATACGACTGACCTTCGCGTTTAACAAAATCTCTGATTCTGTCCTGTGAAGTCATTCCGTTCACGCCTATCGCAATGCCCGCAACAAGAGCCTGTTCCTGCATTTTCCGCAAATTGGCATTTTCATTTTCGGTGCTGAGATTAATATAAAGTTGAACGCTGAGCGTCCCGATCAGCAGAAACGCCAGAACGATTAATAGTTTTCCGCGGAATGTATTAAAGAAATTAAACATATTTTCTAAAGTGGGAGGTTAAAGGTAAAAAAGTCTAAAAGTTTTGTCTGCATTTCCCCGATTATTTACTTTAATTGAAAAAACTTGGCGGTTAAACAATTAAAAAACCGGCAAATAGTTGAATTATTGACAAGCAAGAAACTTTTTCAATTTTCTAATTTTTCATCTTTTTACTTTTAAGCTTTTTATTATTCTTGCCGTTTCAATATCTTGAATGTTATATTCTTTCTTAGCTTAGAAGTAAATTCTTTGGCAACTCGAATCTTTTGAATTCATCTGTATATTCAACGAATTCAACGTAAATTCAATCTCTCCTTAAAAAAGATGCTTGCTTCAACACTTCCGATTTAATGAGGTAAAATCCAGATGTATTTTTTGTCTTCAAAGTTGTATTTCAAACTTTTATCTGCTTTTCTGCTGATGTTCGTTTTCTTCTCGGCAGATCAAGCAGTTTATTCGCAAAAGAAAAAACCGGCTCCGCGTCAAACCGTGCAAAAAAGAACGGTTGACAAACCCGAAAACATAACCAAAACCAACACCGCCGCCCGAAAACCGACTCCAGCCGAAATCAGAAAACAAGCGGAAGAAAAAAAGAAAGCCGAAGCGGCAGCCGCTGAAAGACGTGCTGACCAGCAAGCTGCTTTGGAAGCAAAACGCCGCCGTGAACAGGCGATTCGCGCCGCGCAAGCGAGAAAACTGGCGTTTGAAAACTCGCTTCGCATCGAAACAATCACCAATATCGCCAGAGATGATGCGGCAAATGAAGATTTGGAAATCCGCCGCGCCGCAATAAATGCGCTCGGCAATCGCGCAGGAACTATTGTCGTAATGGAGGCACAAACCGGAAAAATTCTGACAATTGTTAATCAGGAATGGGCGATTCGCCAAAGTTTCAAACCGTGTTCAACTATCAAACTCGTTACCGGAGTCGCCGGGTTGGACCGAAGTTTAATTGATAATGCCGGACAAATTCGTGCGAAGAATTTTAAACTCAACTTAAATGACGCGCTTGCTTATTCAAACAACAGTTATTTTCAGGTCGTCGGCGCAGACCTCGGTTCGGACACGATGATTTCCTATGCGCAAAGATTAGGTTTAGGACAGCCGACCGGAATAAATGCCGACGGCGAAACTGCCGGACGGCTGCCCTTCGGCAATAATAATGCGCGGATTTATTCGCACGGCGACGATACGGAAGTGTCGCCGCTCCAGCTTGGCGTGATGGTTTCGGCAATTTCCAACGGCGGAAAAATCGTTATTCCGCAAATTCCGCGCTCCAAAGTTCAAAAAACGAGTTTTCGCGGTTCGATGAAACGAACCGTTGATTTACCGAAAAACAATCTTCAAGGCGTGATTCCCGGAATGATCGGCACGGCAGAATACGGCACGGCGCGGCGCGGCGTTGATGCCGCGCTCGGAATTGGCGGAAAAACCGGTTCGTGTATCGAAAAAGGAAGTTGGGTCGGACTTTTCGCATCGGTCGCACCGATTGCCAATCCGCAATACTCGGTCGTTGTCATTACTCGCGGTCAGGACGAGCGCGGAAGACACGCGGCGGCAATCGCCGGACAAATCTATCAGGTTTTGGGCAAGCGCATCCGCGACGGCAACAAAAATGTTGCCCAAGTTCCGCTCATCTTAAAACCTCAGCCGAAAGTTAATGCGGCAACTTCGGTCAAAATTGACAGCGAAGACGGAAAAGATACGGATGATTCGGACGCATCTGAAACCAAAAACGTAATCGTTGTCGGAAAACAAAATACCGATAAAAAGCCGACGCCGAAACCTTCGGAAATATTTCCGCCCGTTGTCATCGAAGTAAAAGATGCAACATCGCGTCCGCGCATTGTGAACAATAATTAGCCGAAAAAAATCGCGGTTTAAAATCAAAAGGCAAAAGACTTATAAAAAAGCCGGTCTTTCGGTCTGCGTAATTATCAAATTTTCGCTTGACATATACCCGAAAACTACGTGATTATTTAGGCTTTCCGTGATTGTAAATAATTATTGCCTTTGCTATTTTTATTAGGTTAAAATTGGTGAGCATAACCGTAAAAATGTGCAACCAATTTTCGGAACATACCATCTGAATTTTCGCAACCCGCTGAAATCGCTAAGGGTTTCTAAGGTTTAGAAAATAAACAAATTAGATTTAACATTGCTTGGAGGATAGATTAAATGAAAACCTTTTACAAAACTTTGATGCTTGGAGTTTTTATGGCAGCTCTGGCTGTTGTTTCACCGACATTTGCACAAGACGTCTGCGAAGATTTTGAGGCAAACGCTGCTCTTTATGAAAAATTTACTAAGGATTTTCGCGGCGAGATCAATAAAGAAACGCTTGCCGCCAGAAAATCGGCTGTTGCTGCTGCAGAAGAGTATGTTAAAAAATACGAAAAATGTGGAGACTTTGCGCCGCAAGTTACATATTTAAAGAAAAATGGTCCTGAACTGAACACACGAATTAAAGCATTCGAGGAATATGTCATTCAGCAAGAACGCTACGAACGCTTTGATAAAGCGGTGAAAGCCGAAAATACCGCCGAAATTTTTGCCAGCGGCGAAGAAATTCTGAAATACGAGCCGGAATTCATTGATGTAAGGCTCGTTATGGCTTCCGTCGGTTTAGATGAAGCGGCTGATAAGCAAAACGATACGTTTAACAACAAAACAATTGATCACGCCAAAACAGCGATTCAAAAACTCGAAGGCGGTGCGAAATCCGAAAAATTCGGAGCCTTTGATTTTGTCTATAATACGAGAGAAAACGCGATTGGCTGGATGACTTATACTATCGGCTATATTGAATACTACCGCCAGAAAAAAGAAGAAAGCGGACTCAGCTATCTGTATAAAGCGACACAAGTCAATTCGGACGTAAAAGATCGCGCCTTTATCTATACGGAAATCGGCGACAAGTATATCGCTCAAGCCGATAAACTGCGTCAGGAAACTGTAGCGATTATTAAAGAAAACAACAAAGAAACCTTTGAAAGCAAATCGAAACTTGCTCTATCGAAAGGTTATGTTGATCGTGCCATCGAAGCATACGCCAAAGGTTATGAAGTCGCCAAAGCGGATATGAATAAAGAAACCAAAGCAGATGTAAAAGCGCAGAAAAAAGAATATGTTGATTCTCTTTTCGATACATTGAAAAACCTTTACAGATTCCGTTTTGAAACAGACGATAAACCGATGAATAATGATGCCGAATTGGTCAAACAATTAAATTCGCACATCGCTTCGGTTGCCCGCAAACCTTTAGCAAGCCCGACTTCTGAAGTTAAACCGGTTGATCCGCCGTCAGAAGAAGAAAATACAAGTGAAGATACGTCAACATCTTCAACAACAACAACAATACCTGCGAAAGCAACGACCAACGGATCAACAAATAAGGCTAACAGCAAACCTAAAAAGCGTTAGTTTTTCTCCAAGCAAAATAAGAAAAGAAAGTCAGACGTAAAATAATAAAGCGTCCGACTTTCTTTTTTTGTCTAATACTCTTAAAATTAGGGTTTTATGCTGGAAAAACTCGGAAAACTTGAACAACTTTTGGGTTATGAATTTCAAGACCTTAAACTGCTCGAACGCTCTCTGACGCATCGTTCGTGGGCGTATGAAAAAATTCCGTTCGGCGAAGAAGCCGAAGTTCGTGAACTGCAAAACGAATCACTCGAATTTATCGGCGATTCGGTTTTGGGTTTGGCGGTTGCCGAACAGCTTTTCATTCGGCATCCGAAATCAAGCGAAGGCGATTTGACCTTGATGAAGCATCATCTGGTCAGCACCGAAACACTGGCAAAGCTTGCCGTAAAATTAAATTTAGGCGAATATATGCGCGTCGGGCGCGGCGAGGAAAAAACCGGCGGCAGACGCAAGCAAGCACTTCTGGCTGATACTCTAGAAGCGGTGATCGCCGCAATTTTCTTTGACAGCGGATATATTTCGGCGCGGGCATTTGTCAATCGCATTTTTGCCGAAGAATTTCGCTATGCCACGCCGAAAAATTCGATTGATTACAAAACTCTCCTTCAGGAAACGCTGCAAGCCGAAAAACTTACCGCGCCGAGTTATACAGTTATTAAAACGGAAGGTCCGCCGCATCATCGCATTTTTTTTGTCGAAGCCGTCTGGGAAAATGGTAAAGTTCAGGGCGAAGGAAGTTCGATAAAATCCGCGGAAATGAAGGCGGCAAGTCTTATTTTGCAAGAGTTAAAAAAGTCTGGAAAGAAGAAAAGCAAAGCGGTTAAAAATAAAACCTGATTTTCGGAAAATATTTCGATACAAAAATAATCCGCATTTATTCATCAATAAAATATGAGCAAGAAAAAAAAGGAAGAAGTCGTAACCGAAGAAATTAAAGAAAAAGGCGAAAAAAAACCGCTCGGACCGCCGAAAAGCATTCCGCGTGAATATTTTGAATCGCTGGTCGTTACGCTGATTATGGCAATTTTCGGTATGACATTTATTTTGCAGGCGGTTACAGTCCCGACCGGCTCAATGCAAAATACAATTTTGATCGGTGATTATCTGCTCGTCAATAAATTTATCTTCGCGCCCGGCGGCAAACCCGTTCCTTTTTTGCCGCAGAGAGAAATCGAACGCGGCGACATCATCGTTTTCAAATATCCCGGTTTTCCCGATAATACAGCCAAAACTTTAGACGAAGGCGGAGTTCCGTATCAAATAAATTTCGTCAAACGAGTCATCGGTCTTCCCGGAGAAAAAATTGAAATTAAAGACAATCATGTTTATATCAATGATCAGATTTTGCCCGAATATCGAGTAATCGCAGATGTTTCCGACAATGTTCCGGCAAGATTAAAAAATGTTTCCGCTCTGGAAATTAAGGAATTCGAGCCGCGCCAGCCCGATCAAATCTACGATGTTTATTATTCAAAAAATGCGTTTGCGGATGGGAAAACAGTACGAGATTATGAATTTGCCAATGAAGGAACTCCTTATATCGTTCCCGAAAACAGTTATTTCGTCCTGGGCGACAGTCGAAACCAAAGTTTGGACAGCCGTTATTGGGGCGTTGTCAGCCGTGATTTAGTCATCGGGCGTGCAATGTTCGTCTATTGGTCGTGCGACCGCGTGGCTTCCGGCGAAAGTATGCTCGGTTGTATCACGAATCCGCGCCTCGACCGCATCGGCAAAATGATCAAATAGCTTTTTGTCATTAGTCCTTTGTCATTTGTTCTTTGCTTTTACCAATGACAAAGGACTAATGACAAAGGATAAATTACTAATGAAATTTAACGAAGAAGTCGCCGACGCGCTTGCCGAAAAAAAGCCGGTCGTTGCGCTTGAATCAACTGTCATCGCTCACGGTTTGCCGTTTCCAAACAACATCGAAACTGCGCTGAATCTGGAGAAAATCATCCGCGAAAACGGTGCGTGTCCGGCGACAATCGCCGTTTTCGACGGCGAATTCTGCGTCGGTCTGAGCGAAAATCACATCGAACAACTCGCCGCCGGTAAAAACATCCGCAAAATCTCGCGCCGTGATCTGCCGATTGCCGTCGGAAAAAAACTGAATTGCGCGACGACCGTCGCCACGACCGCGTTTATCGCGCACAGAGCCGGAATAAAAATCTTTTCGACGGGCGGAATCGGCGGCATCCATCGCGGATTTTCCCAGGATATTTCAGCTGATCTGACGGAACTTGCCCAAACTCCGATCACGGTCGTTTGTTCGGGTGCGAAAATCGTTCTCGATCTGCCCGCCACGCGCGAATGGCTGGAAACTTACGGCATTTCGGTTCTCGGCTGGAAATGCGACGAATTGCCGGCATTTTATTCGAGAAAAAGCGGTTTAACGGTTGATGAAAAAATCGAAACGCCGCTCGATGCCGCAAAAATAATCCACGCCCGCGATGAATTAAATTTGCAAAATGCGATTCTTTTAACCGTTCCCGTTCCCGAAGAGTTTGAAATTGAAAACGCCGAATTAGAAGAAATTCTCGCCGACGCTCTAAAACTCGCCGACGAAAAGCTCATCAGCGGAAAAGAAATCACGCCGTTTCTGCTCGCACAAATGTTAGAAAAAAGCGCGGGGAAAACCCTCGTCGCCAACATCGCGCTGTTAGAAAACAACGCTAAAATCGCCGCACAAATTGCCGCCGCATATTAAAATCTCAAAATCAATATTTTCAGAACCGATGATTCGCAATAAGTGATAGCTGAAAGGTTAAATCCTGAGTTTTTTATCATTTATCACTTTTCACTTTTTATTTCTGTCTTTCCAGCTTTTCGGTTAGCGCATCTAGGCGTTTTTGTGCTTCGACAGCTTCGGTTGAATTTGGATATTTTTTGATCAATTCCTTCCAGGTTGCGCCGTCGTAATGATAGTTTTTCGTATTTGAATTAAACAAAAAGATTACGTCCAATTTTCTGTAACGGTCGAGAAACGGATAATTCAGATAAAAGCTGTGCAGCGGTGCGCCGGAAGCCGCCATTTCGCGGCGGTCGAGATTGCGTGTGGCGCGTCCCGAAAGGTTTGCGGCTTCTTCTTCGATCAGATCGCCGAACAGCAGCAGAATCGGCGGACGAAGCGGCGACGCGGGAAATAATTCGAGAAAAATCGAAGCGCGTTCAATACGGTTAAACCCTTCGGAAGCCTGCACGAGCCGCGCCAGACGTTCATCATCGCCGCGCCGGAAAGTTCCGGCGAGCGCATCCGCCTGAACCCAGCCGGAACTTTTTGTCGAAGTATTAACGCGGTAAAAAGTTACGCCGTCGGATTCTCTCGATTCGCTGACCATAATTTCCCTGCCGCCGCTCATCCGTTGAATCGGTCGCGCATAGAGACTCGGACTGACGCGCAAGACAGCAAGCCTTTGATCCACGACAATGGCTTTGTTTCCGACGACTTTCGCGGCAGATGCCGGATTTGACTGCGGATTTCGCGGCACGGTGCGCCGTTGCGCGGAAATCGTTAAATTAAAGAAAATAATTGAAAGAACTATGAGCATTGAAACAGAATGTTTCATTTGAGTTTCCTCCTCTTTTGTGAAATTTGCAGGTTTGACGATTTTAGATTGACGATTTGCGAGTTTTCTAAAATCGTTCTTTAAAAATATAATCTCGTTAAAATTCTAACGCCGCTAAATCGCCGTTTCAGCCGCTAAAAAAACTGCTCGTTTGAAGCAGATAATTTTTGAATTATTTACAGAGATTTAACAAGCTTGCGTTTCTAGTTTTGCCTTTTACTGCTTCTCTTTTACCTTACTCCGAATTCCCGCGTGATGAAAATGGCAGATGGCAATGGCGAGTGCGTCCGCCGCGTCGTGCGGTTCGGGTTTATTTTTCAGGCGCAGAAGAATTCGCACCATTTCCTGAACCTGATGTTTTTCGGCGTTTCCGTAGCCGACGACCGTCTGTTTAATCAGACGCGGGCTGTATTCGGCGATTTCCAAGCCCGATTTTTCTCCGGCAAGCAAAACCACGCCGCGAACTTGTCCGAGCTTTAAAGCGACTTTGACATTTGTCGCATAAAACGCTTCTTCAACCGATAAAACGTCGGGCTGAAACTTTTCGATAACGCTTTCAATACCTTCGAACATTTTCAGAACGCGCTTTGAAAAATTTTCACGCGAACTCGATTTTATCGTGCCGAAATCAACGACCGAATATTTCAAACCGCTGCCTTCGACAACACCCCAACCGAGCGTCTGACTTCCCGGATCAATTCCTAAAACACGCATTTTTTCGTTTATTATGAGCTAATCTATTTTGAGTTTATGAAAATCAACTGCTGTCGCTGCAAACTATTTATAAAATATGCACTCACAATAACTCATTTGTTTTGTTAAAATCAAGTTTTTTATTTATGCTTATCAAGATTTATTGAATTATGGAAAAATCTTTCTGCTCGGCTTCATTACACAGTTTGAGCGGTTTGTCGTAAAATAAGCAATCGCATGAAAAACTCAAGCCCGAATAACGCCATCCAAGCCCTTTTATCCGAGATAGTTGATTACGCCGGACTTTTTCCGCCGTCAAAACTTTCGATGCCGGAAGCGGTGATAAATTACGCGAAATATAAGAACAGTAACTATAATTGGATGCTCGGTCGTTTCGTCGTTCCGTTCAGTCGTTTGGGCGAATTCTTGCAAAGTGCGCGTGATTTTTTTGTGCGTGATACGGAAAACGGCTGGCGTTTAAGCGTTTTGGCGAGCGATGATATTTATGAAACAATCAGCCGCGTGATCGAATTTAACGCCGAATTTGCGCCGAACGCGGTAATTGATACAATTGAAGTCAAAGCCGAATCAAACTTTGAAATCGAATATATCGCCGATGCCATCCCCGATGATTTGCCGGCGTTTTTTGAAGTTCCGATCAATGAAAACCTCGGCGAACTGATCGCCACGCTGGCGATCAAAAAGCGTTTTGCCAAAATCCGTATGGGCGGCATTACGGAAGATGCTTTTCCGAAAACCGGACAAATTCTGCGATTTATTCGAACCTGTCTGGCAGCAAATGTCCCGTTCAAAGCAACCGCCGGACTGCATCATCCCGTTCGCTGTTTTAAGCCGCTGACGTATGAAAAAGACGCGCCCGAAGCAATGATGAACGGATTTTTAAATGTTTTTCTGGCGGTCGCCTTTATGAAAATGGCTTACAAGCGGAGTTTGGTCAGAGAATTATTGCAGGACGAATGGGGAGAAAGTTTTACCTTCGACAATTTCGGCGTTCTCTGGCGGCAGGAATATTTTCTGAGCGTTCAGCAATTAGCCGAACTGCGGCGGAAAAATATAATTTCATTCGGCTCGTGTTCATTCGAAGAACCGGTTGCCGATTTGCAGGAAATAGGACTTTTGTAACATTTACCGTTCAACATTTATCATTTATCAGAATGAAGAATGTTGGACGGTAAATGGTAAATGGTAAATGATAAATGATAAATGTAAATGAAACACACGACAAAAACCTTAAAAGCTGGATCGAATCAGCCAACGCGCCCGACACGGATTTTCCGATTCAAAATTTGCCTTTTTGTCTTATTGAATTTCAAAAGAAAGGTGAATGGAATCGTTTCAATATTGCTGTTGTAATTGGCGATCAATTCCTAGATTTAGATGGATGCAGAAAAGATGGATTATTTGACGATTTAGACAAAATTAAACATTGGCTAAATCACGCAGCTTTGAATAATTTGATGGAAATTGAGTTTTCGCAAAGAATGGTTTTGCGTCGCCGTTTAATTGAAATTTTGCGTGAGGATGCAAAAAAAGAAGTTAGAGAAATCGCAGAAAAACATTTAATTCCTTTTTCACAAGCTAAATTAACAGACTTACCTGTTGAAATCGGCGATTACACCGATTTTTACTGCTCGATCTTTCACGCGACGAATGTCGGTGCGATGTTTCGTCCCGATAATCCGCTGCTGCCGAATTACAAATATATTCCCATCGGCTATCACGGACGCGCGTCATCCATCGTCGTTTCAGGAACTGATGTGAAACGCCCGAAAGGTCAGAATCGCACCGACGAGGGAAAGCCGCCCGTTTATATTCCGTGCAAAAATCTCGATTACGAAATGGAAGTCGGCTTTTTCGTCGGCAAATGGAATGAATTGGGCGACACGATTCCGATTGAATCGGCGGAAGAACATATTTTCGGACTTTGCCTTGTCAATGATTGGTCGGCGCGTGATATTCAGGCGTGGGAATATCAGCCGCTCGGACCGTTTCTTGCCAAAAGTTTTGCGACGACCGTTTCGCCTTTTGTCGTGACGATGGAAGCGCTCGCGCCTTTCAGAGTTCCGGCTTTTGAACGCGAAGAAGGCGATCCGCAGCCGCTCGATTATCTGAGCGGCGAACAAAATCAAAAATTCGGCGGCTTTGATGTAAAGCTCGAAGTTTATATTCAAACCCCGAAAATGCGCGAGGAAAACACCGAACCGTTTCTTTTGTCGCGTTCGAATATGAAGGATTTATACTGGACAATCGGGCAGATGCTGACGCATCACGCATCTAACGGCTGTAATCTGCAAACCGGCGATCTTATGGCGACCGGAACGGTTTCAGGACAGGGAAAAGACGAACGCGGCTGTTTATTAGAATTAACGTGGCGCGGAAAAGAACCGATTCAGCTTCCGAACGGCGAAGAAAGAAGATTTTTAGAAGACGGCGACGAAATCATTATGAAAGGCTTCTGCGAACGCGAAGGCTTCCGAAGAATCGGCTTCGGCGAATGTCGCGGAAAAATCTTGCCGTCAGATTGAAATTTTAACGCAAAGACGCGAAGACGCAGAGACGCAAAGTTTTTTTAATTTAACTTCTTTGCGCCTTTACGTTAAAAAAAATCCATAAACAAATACGCCAAACAAGATCGCGTAAATTATTCGGGCTATTTAACCGAACCGATTTCAGCAATTATTTACCGCAGAGACGCAGAGACGCTCTCGAAGTTCCGGCGATGAACTAAATCGTTCGATTGTGTTAAAATTTGAAGTATGGAAACAGCAGTCGAATATCGTTATATTACGAAAAAAGAAAAAAGCGGCGAGCCGATTATTAAAGGAACAAATACGTCTGTGCGGGCAATTGTCGAAAATTGGCGATTAGGCTTATCGCCTGAAGAAATAGTTCAAGGGCTTCCACATTTAACGATCTCTCAGGTTTTCGAGGCAATGAGTTATTATTACGACAATCAAGCGGAAGTTGACGATTTTATCGAAAGAAATCGGATACCGGACGAATTAATTCATCCTTTAGTTAAAAATTTGTGAGCGATTTGTTTATCAAAATTTATCTGGATGAAGATGTTAATGTTTTGATTGCAGGTAACTGATTAGGTCTGAAAAACTTCAAACGGATTTCCTTTGATGACTGACACTAATTCTTGAAACACCTGGCGGCTTTGTTTTCTCAGGGTTGAGATAAAACTGTGGATTCGACAGTAGCTTTCGCTTCCACTTTCCGC
>JBGTIH010000184.1:0-6143 GCA_041745765.1 Pyrinomonadaceae bacterium
GTTTTGTAAGATTTTGGTTTTAGTTCAAATTCCACGCTTCAGCGTGTTTCCGCCACCGAAGCGCGGCGGAAAGGCAAACTAAAGTTTGGACTCTGAACACGACACATTATGTTACAAAATTTATTCTCACCTGCTTAGCTGTAAATGGTAAAGCCGACCGAAGCAAAAAGCTGACCGATAAACAGCCATTTTGAAACGCCTTCGGTTTCGCCGTCTTTCCATTGTTTATAAACCTGCTTGATGAGCGTGAGAAGCAAGATCAGCGAACTTGCCCAACCGATTATTTCCGTCATATATTAGATCAATTTTAAACCGCGAAACACGCAAAAGACGCTAAAAAAAGATTGAAAAATTTCGTGTATTTCGCGGTTTTCGCGGTTTTCGCGGTTTAATAATTTAAGCCGCTTGAATTTGAGGTTCAAAAAGATTTTTCATTCGCTCAATGGCAGTTTCCAGATTTTTCATTGAAGTCGCATACGAAAGCCGCAGAAAACCTTCCGCGCCGAAAGCCGCGCCGTCGGTCGTAACGACTTGCGCTTCGGTTAAAAGATAATCGGCGATGTCTTCAGATTTGGCGAATTTTTTTCCCAACAAATCTCTAACATCGAGAAAAGCATAAAATGCGCCTTCGGGCATCGCGCATTTTATGCCGTTGATTTTATTGAGTTCGGGAACAAAAAAATCGCGCCGGCGTTTGTATTCGGCAAGCATTGATTGAACCGCGTTCATTGATTCTTCGCGGCGTTCCATCGCGCGCGCACAGGCGTATTGCACAAAGCTCGTCGGATGCGTCGCCGAATGGCTTTGCAGTTTTATCATTGCGCGCGTCCAATCTTCATTCGCAATCGTGTAGCCGATGCGCCAGCCGGTCATCGAGTAGGTTTTTGAAAAACTGCCCGCAACGCAGACAAATTCGCGCAGTTCTTTCGGCAAAACCGCCGATGTAAAAACTTCCGCCGGCGAATAAACGAAAAACAGATAACATTCGTCCGTTAAAACATAAACGTTTCTTTCCGCGCAAACTTCGATGATTTTTCTCATCTCATCGGCAGGAATAACTCTGCCGCTCGGATTGCTCGGCGAATTGACGATCAAAAGCTTGGTTTTATCGGTGATCGCGTCTTTAACTTGCTCTGCCGAAAGAACAAAATCAGTTTCCTCGGTTTCGATAAAAACATTGGTTGCGTCCGTGAAACTGACGATTTCGGGAAATGTAACCCAATAAGGTTTCGGGATTAAACATTCATCGCCCGCGTTTAGAATCGCGCAAGCGGCATTAAAAAGTGCCTGTTTTCCGCCGCACGAAGCCGCAATTTCCTTCGGCGAAATTTTCGCGCCGAATTGTTCGTCATAAAAGTGCGCGACCGCTTCGACAAAAGGCTTCATTCCGGCGGCGGGCGTATATTTCGTAAAACCTTTTTCCAATCCTTCAATTGCCAGATTTTTGATAAATTCGGGTGTCGGAAAATCAGGCTCGCCGACGGTTAAATCAATTACGTCAAAGCCTTGTTCGCGTAGATTGGCGGCGGATTGCATTGCTTTGAATGTCGAAGACGTTTTCATTCGGGCGACATTTTCGGAAACGGGGAATAAATTGCTCATAAATTTATTTTAACGCAAAGGCGCAAAGGCGCAATGACGCAAAGAAATATTTTTATTAAAAAACTTTGCGCTTTTCGCGCTAATTTTTCAACTTTTCCTTCATTTTTGTTTCGACTAATTTAGGGATCAAACCTTCGACGCGACCGCCGAGCGTGAAAACCTGTTTCATCAAAGTTGATGAAACATACGAAAATTCTTCTGCCGCGACCAGAAAAACGGTTTCGATTTCCGGTTCGAGACGGCGATTCATCAGAGCCATTCGCAGTTCGTATTCATAATCAGCAACGGCGCGAATTCCGCGAACGATGGCGTTTGCGCCTTTCTTTTTCGCAAAATCGGCGGTCAAACCCGAAAAACTGTCAACGATCAATTGGCAATTTTTGCTTTTGATTTCAATCAAAACTTCTTCGATCATCACGCATCTTTCCTCGACAGAAAACATCGGATTTTTGTCGGGGTTATTTAAAACTGCGATGACAATTTCATCAAAAAGCGGCAGACTTCGCTTGATTATATCGAGATGTCCGTTGGTCAAAGGATCAAACGAACCTGGAAAAATTGCGCGGCGTGTTTTCATTTATCATTTACCATTTATCATTTATCATTTATCAATGAATATTTATCTATCACTCATTATTTTAATTTCGAGAACTGAAAAAAAATGATAAATGATAAATGTTCAATGATAAATGACTAAAATCTTGATTCAAGCAAGCGTTTGGCTTCCTTCAGATTTGCTTCGTATTCTAATTTATAATCTTCATCGGGCGGCATTTTTACGACATACTCGAGTTGTGATTTCGCTTCTTTGTCGCGGTCAACTCTCAGATACGCTTTTGCCAGATTCAGACGAATATTCGAATTATTTTTTTCGATTTCCAGACCTTTTTCCAGATATTCGATGGCTTTTTCGGTTTTTCCGCCGATCAATCCGGTTTCGAGCTCGATTCTTGCCAGACCGTCAAACGCGCTCGCGCCCTGATAATCGGGCTGAAGCGCGATGACTTTGCGCATAGCATCGCGGATTTCGTCAATTCTTTTCAAACCGACCGTCATCGGCGCGCGCTTTGCCGCTTCGCCCAAATTCGCCGCAAACCAGAAATGTCCTTCGGGCTTCTCCGGTTCGATTCGCATCGCGATTTGCGCGGCTTTTTCACCTTCCTTAAACGCCCGGTCAATCTCTTTTTCAGTTTCGCCCTGTTTGCCGAGAAAATAATTGTATTTTGCAAATGTCCATTCGACTTCATAATTGCGGTTGTCGGCGTGTCTGGCTTCAGCGAGTGTTTTGATTGCCTCGCGCAATTTGGTTAAATCATCGCGCTGCTCAAAGAGTGATGCGGCGTTTTTTAATGTTTCGGGAACGTTGACATCTCTTTTCGCCGCCGAAGTTTCATCGGTTGCTTCGCTTGAAGAAGCACACGAGAGATTCAATAATAGAAAGAAAACAATTGTAATAAAACCGTAATTTCTGATCTTGTTCATATCCTTCAAGTTACGAAAATGCTAAAATTTTGCTATATTCTATCTCTTTGCAAGATGCGACAAATTTTTTAAACAATTATTTCATAAATAGATAAAATGAACAAAAACGGACAAGCGGCATCTTTTTACGATCTGGAAGGCACACTGGTCAATACGAATCTGGTGCATACGTTAGGATTTTATGCACGCCGTCAGCAAGGCTTTTTCAAAACGGTTAAAAAGAGCGTCGGAACGCTGGCAAAACTGCCGCTGTTCGGCGTAACCGATCTTTATTCGCGCAATGTTTTCAACGAATTTTTTTTCCGCAGTTACACGGGCGAATCGGAAGACCGTTTGCGTTACTTTGCCGAAGAACTTTTTGAAGACGTTTTGAAACCTGCGATTTTTGACGGGACTCGCGATCTGATCGAAAAATCAAAAAAACTCCGACACAAACAAATTGTCGTGACCGGCGCACTCGATTTTTCGGTTAAACCCTTGTGCGACTTTTTAGGAATTGATGAGTTTGCGGCAAATCGTCTCGAATTCGTCAACGGTTATGCGACGGGCAGATTATTGCCTCCCGTGATGGCTTCGGCAACAAAAGCGAAATGGATCAGAGAATATGCCGAGAAAAACGATATAAACTTATCGGAATCTTATGCTTATTCTGATTCGATCTCCGATCTGCCGATGCTTTCAATCGTCGGTCATCCGGTCGCGGTCAGCCCCGATTTTCGCTTAAAACAAACCGCGCTCCAGCACGATTGGGCGATCTTGAATTTGAAGTAAGTGGAAAAGTCGTAAGTCTTGAGTCTTGAGTCAAAGATTAGTTTAAAAGTCGTATTTTCAAAGATTTAGCTTAAAATTTATTAGAAATGAAAATATTTCTTTATTTTTGCTTGTTCGCTTAAATTAGTGAAAAAACGGCTGAAATTCGGACGCATAAAAATTTGATAAAAAATTTGCATTATACAATTTCTAAAAAAGCATCAAATCGCTGTATGAAAAAATTTATATTTATAACAATAATTTTGCTGATGTCGTCGCTTCTGGCGGCGCAGAGTTCGCCGCGTTTATCGCCGCAGACTAAGGTTTCGACTCCGACTTCTAAGGTCGTCAACGCGAAACAATTAATAAATGACATCGAAACGCTCGCCGCGGACGAGATGCGCGGGCGCGGCGCGGGTTCGCCGGAAATCGTCAAAGCGCGTGAATTTGTCGAAAAAAGATTTAAAGAATCGGGTTTGAAACCTTTGGAAACTTCGTATTTGCAGGAATTTCCGCTGCGAAACCGCAATAACGTCGAAGCCGGAAAAGGCACGAATGTCATCGGCGTTATAAAGGGACGGAAAACGCCGGAAAAATACATCGTCATCACGGCGCATTACGATCACGTCGGCGTGCAGAACGGCGAAATTTATAACGGCGCGGACGATAATGCGTCCGGCACAGCCGCGCTTTTCGCGCTCGCAGAATATTTCAATAAAAAACGTCCGGCAAATTCGCTACTGTTTGTCGCCTTCGACGCGGAAGAACGCGGTCTGCAGGGCGCGAGGCATTTTGTCAATAATCTGCCGGTAAAAAAAGAATCGATTTTATTAAATATCAATATGGATATGATTTCGCGCAGCGATAAAAGCGAACTCTACGCCGTCGGGACTTTTCATTATCCGCTGCTCAAACCGCATCTCGAAAAAATCGCCAAACGCGCGCCCGTCAAACTTCTGTTCGGACACGACCGACCCGAACTCGGGCGCGACGATTGGACGAATCAATCCGATCACGCCGCGTTTCATCAGGCAAAAATCCCTTTCATCTATTTCGGCGTCGAAGATCACGAAGATTATCACCGCCCGACGGATGATTTTGAGAATATAGATCAGAAATTTTATGTGAAAGCAGTCGAAACGATTCTTTCGGCAGTCAAGGAAATGGATAAGAATTTGAAATAAAACTCGTCGGTTTGATTTGAATTGAATTTTAACAGCAAATAGGAGAAGTTTTATGCAAGTTAATTTTGAACAGGCAATCGAGATAATCAAAACTTTGCCGCCCGAAGATTTTCGGCGGCTTGATGAATGGTTTGAAGAAAAAAAACGACAAGACCGGCAATCACAGGAAAAAGAGCAAAAATTAACAGCCGAAATTGAGCAGTATAAAAAAGCGCGAAAATGGATAAATGAGAACAGCGAAAAATATATGAATCAATGGGTTTGCTTGGAAGGCGATGAATTGATCGCCCATGGCGCGGACGGCTTGGAAGTTCACAAAGAAGCAATTGCCAAAGGCATCGAAGCTCCGTTTCTGCATCACATCGTTGACGAAAGTTTGCCATTCGGAGGCTGGTAAATGAGCGAAGTTTTGAGTTTTACCGAAAGCTACGATTACGACACTCTGAAAATCGGCATCACTGTTCCGACAAAGTTATTTTTCGGCGATAAATTCGTCCGGCTCGAAGCAAAAGTTGATACGGGCGCGGAAAACTGCATTTTTGAAAGAACTCACGCAGAAAGACTCGGCATAGATGTCGAAAGCGGCGAACTGATAATTTTCAATACAGCCGCCGGAAATTTTGCGGCTTTCGGACACGAAATAACGATTTCGGTTTTCGACATTGAAACATTTTCGAGAGTTTATTTCGCTCGTGAAGAATCGTTCACGCGCAATGTTCTCGGCAGACAAGGCTGGCTTGATCGCGTGAAATTGGGTTTGATTGATTATGAGGGCAAACTGCTTTTGAGTGCTTACGGAGAATAAATTTAGAGGAAGATTATGAAAAAAATAACCTTATATTTAACAATTTCTTCAATTTTACTGATAATTTTGCTATTTAGATTGGAATTTGTTTATGTCGCTGTTTCTCCAAATAATTCATATAGTTTAACGGAAGCTGAAAAAAAGTTGATCAGTAATGCCATTTTACAATTTAGAGAAAGACAATACCTTCGCCAAAGAAGATGATCTAAAAAAACAAAAGAAACGAGATTTTAGTAGAATAAAATTTACAACAATTTTTAACTAAAAGGGAATCTCGTTTCTATGGATATAATATCATTACTTGCTTGTTTTCGACCACT
>JBGTIH010000185.1:0-9194 GCA_041745765.1 Pyrinomonadaceae bacterium
ACGGTCAATTATTCGCTGTTTCTCCAAACAACTTTCACAATTATTGACTCCATAATCTTTATTTTTCGGCTCTTGATAACTCACATTCTTAAGAAATGCTTAAATAAACCTGTTTTCTATAACTTTTTGTTGAGGCATTACCGGTAATTGAAACTAAACCGCATCAGAAGGAGAATTATTTCAAAAAACTTCCAGATAACAAGAAAACAGCAGAAAAAGATTTAGAAAATTTTGTCGCTTATTTTAATCGAGGTCATAAATTTTATGAAAGCGAACGATATGATAAAGCAATCGAAGATTTTACAAGGGTTATAAAACTAGCCCCGAACAGTACGTTTGCTCACAAAAGCCGGGCAGACGCTTATTATCAAATAGATGAATACAATGAGGCAATAGCAGACTTTTCAATATCTATTGAATTAGATCCTTATGATGCTGATAAATACTACTGGCGTGGAATTTGTTTTAACAATAATAAGGACTTTGATAATGCTATTTCAGACTTCTCAAAAGCCATCGATTTAGATCCTGATGATGATGCTGATTATTACTATTGGCGTGGAATTTCATTCTATGAAAAGGAAGATTTTGGTATTGCAATCGCAGATTTCTCAAAAGCTATTGAACTAGACTCTGATGATCCTAAAAATTACTGGTGGCGAGGATTTTCTTTCTACAAAAAAAATGATTTTGATAATGCAATCTCAGATTTCTCAAAAGCTATTGAACTAAATCCCAGTGATCCTAAACATTACTTCTTGCGCGGAAGATCTTTTTATGAAAAGAAGAATTATGACAGCGCAATTTCTGATCTTGAAAAAGCTATTGAATTAGATCCTAATGATGCTAACATGTACTATTGGCGCGGATTTTGTTTCTATGAGAAGGAAGATTTTGATAATGCAATCTCAGACTTCTCAAAGGCTATTGAATTAGATCCTAATGATGCTAACATTTACTATTGGCGCGGAATTTGTTTTTATGACAAGGAAGATTTTGATAATGCAATCTCAGACTTCTCAAAAGCTATTGAACTAAATCCTAGTGATCCTGAACATTACTACTGGCGAGGAAGATCTTTTTATGAAAAGAAGAATTATGACAGCGCAATTTCTGATCTTGAAAAAGCTATAGAGTTAGATTCAAATGACTCATATTCTTCAGATTTACTTCAATCAATTTATGACTTAAAAGATAAAGAGAATATAAAGAACACCTTACACAACAAATACAAAAATAATACCGACAGCCACTCTCAAAATACTGATGATATTACAAGTGAGTTAAATTCGCTTATTGGACTCAATACCGTAAAAAACGATGTCGCGCAAATGATTAATTTTCTTAAAGTTCAAAAAATGCGCGAGGAAAGAGGGATGATTATTGATCCCATTTCGCGCCATCTGGTTTTTCTGGGAAATCCGGGAACTGGAAAAACAACTGTTGCCAGACTTATTGGTGAAATCTATAAATCTCTTGGAATTTTGAGCAAAGGTCATTTTGTCGAAACAGACCGCGCCGGACTTGTCGGTGGGTATATCGGTCAAACAGCATTAAAAGTAAGAGAAGTTGTCGAAGAAGCAATCGGCGGGGTTTTGTTTATTGATGAAGCATATTCACTTAGCCGCAGTCATGAAAATGACTTCGGGCATGAAGCAATAGCTACTTTGCTCAAGATGATGGAAGATAATCGAGATGATTTAATTGTTATAGTTGCCGGATATACGGATAAAATGAAAAACTTTTTACAAATGAATCCCGGACTTCGTTCACGATTTAATAAAACAATTGAATTTGAAGATTACATACCGGAACAATTGGTTGAGATTTTTGAATTATTCTGTAAAAAAAGCAGTTATAATTTATCACCATCCACTAATAATTATTTGACAAAAGTGTTTTGCTCTTTATATGAATCCAGAAACGAAACTTTCGGTAACGGAAGACTTGCGCGAAACTTGTATGAAATGACAATCAATAATCAAGCAAATCGAATTGTGTCGCTTTCTCATGTAGATGATGAAATTCTTTCAGCAATTGAACAAACAGACATTCCGGGAATGGCAGATTTACAAAGTGTAAGATAATGGAATATGTAGTTTTAAAGGATGAAGAAACAGGCGAAATTGAAAAATTGGGACGTTTCGGGGAAAACTGGCTTCAAGAACGCTTTTATCGAGGAGAATGGTATTTGGGACGAGGTTCTAGATCGTGATTTATCTGATGGTTTGCTTGAAGAAATCTCCGAAACGGAAGCCGAAAAAATTATCACGGAAATTCTCAAACAGGAAAAAATTGCCGCTTGACGGTTAAAATTATTAAAAATTAAAAATAATAAGGCGAGAGCGATTTTCCGTTCTCGTTTTTTTGTTTATAATTTGCTTGACGTGATTAAATCTTACCGCACCGCACAAGTTTTGGCTCAGGAATTACTCGCTCAAGCCACAGAAAAACTCGGCATCAGCTACGGCGCAAAGATGCGCGTTGGTTTCATTACGCACGATGCCAGACATACGGCAGTTATAAGAATGTTGCAAGTCCCGCAAATAGACCCTTCAACAGTCGGCGCGCTTATGGGACATTCTGACAGCAAATTTAATCCTGCGTTATTCCCACGCGACGCGCGAAAGCCGAAAAGTGGCAGTAGCAGTGTTAAAAAACTTGGTTGCCGGACAAATGAAAAAAAGGCGAGCTAAAAAACTCACCTTTTTCTTTGTTTGGACAATGTTTGCTTTCTAATTTCCGTAAATCGTTTATTTGCCCAATTTATTTATTTTTGACGACCGAGATCGTAATTTGCCCCGGGTACTGTTTTGAATGATGAACCGCATTATTGGCGATTACGCCTTTGGTTTCGTCGTAGTTGTTTCCGCCGGTGTTCAGGTTGCGGTCGAATCTCGGAAAATTGCTGCTCGAAATCTCGATTCTGATTCGATGTCCGGGAGCGAAATAATTGCTGGTCATCATCGGCTGAAATTTTACCTGATAAACTTTGTCTTTTTCCATCCAGACCGGCGGTTTATCGTAGCCTTCGCGGTAACGCATGCGCTGGATAGTTTCGTCCAGATTGAAGGCGCGTCCCTGTTCGTCAACATCAATCAATTTGACGGTAAAATCTGTATCTTTAGCATCGGAAGAAACATAGAGCGTCACTTCTATCGAGCCGGTCAGCTCAATGCCTTCCTTGAGCGGTTCGGTGCTGTAGACCAGAATATCGGGGCGCTCTTCGATCTTTCGCTGGTCGAACGAGCCGCCGGTAATCGCGTTTCCGGTGCAGCAGACGTTGCCGCCGTATGACGGAACCGGATTCATCGGATCGTATGTAAAACGGTCTGGCTGATCGGCATCGGGCGGCGTTGAAACTAATGCGCCGTCGCCGTTTAAAGTGTTCGCCTTGCTGCCGCTGGAGAGATAAAAAGTAATGGGCTGCGCTCCGGCGGGCGGGAACGATTCGGCTGTCTGCCATTTATTACTGCCCATCGTAAAATACCGGACTTTCGGCATTTTCAAAATATCGTTCTTTTCGCCTTTTAAGAAATGATCGAACCAGCCGTAAGTCAGCGCGTTGTAATCGAGCCGCGCGTCGCCCATCGAACGCTCGCCGACGACCGTGTTTTCAGTCGCGCGCGTGAAACTGCAATGAAGAACCGGAGCAATAACCAGATATTGTTTGTCGGCGATTTCGGGGTCGGCGGTTTTGCGGACGTGATTGTAAGCCGCAATGTTCGGACCGGTCGAAACGTCATACCACGACGCGAACCAGAATCCCGGAATGTTGATCTTCATATTGTCGTGCCAGATTCCGCCTTTATACCACGCGGGATCGTTCGGCGTTCTTTTAATCATCGCGCCGCCGGTCGGAACCGGCATTTCGTCGGCAAAAATTCCTTTTGGTCCATCAATCGCTTTGATAATATCCATCGTCGGCAGATGCCTGAGAGCCTGCGACCAATCGACGGGCGGCGACTGCTGGGCGAGATCGAAAGTTTTCGAGGCGCGAATTAAATCTGCCTGTGAAGTGTTCGGCGGAAACATCGGGCGAACTTGATTCTGCTGCCCGTAAAGCCAGGCGATAAAAAGCATCTGAACCGCGCCGCCGCGATACCAATTACCCTGTTCATAATAAGGTCCGACGCGCCCGATGCCCGCTCCAAAGCCCTGCATGATCATCGTCGTAAAAGCGGGATTTCCGACCGCGGCGACCGCCGGCTGCCATTCAGCGGTCGAAGAACAACCAATCGCGCCGACTTTTTTATTCGACCAGGGTTGCGAAGACATCCACGTAATCGCATCATCGCCGTCAGAGATGGGCGCGCCCAAAATGTCGTAATTTCCTTCGGAGAAAAAATGCCCGCGCTCGTTCATCACGACGTAGGCGTAGCCGCGCTTGACGGCTTCTAAAATCGTCGTCATATCGCGCGGCGCGCCCAAACGCACGTCCCAGAAATTAAAATTATAAGGCGTGCGCGAAAATATGATCGGATATTTTTTGGAAGCGTCTTTCGGTCGGTAAACGTCTGCCGCCATCCGTTTTCCGTCGCGCATCGGCACCATCACTTTGCGCTCGATGACGGCGATTTCCTGAAGCTCTTTTTCGATCTGATGGCGCTTGGCGATCAGCTCCTGATTTTGTTCCGGTCTGGTTTGCGCGTGGGTATCGGGAATAAAAAAAGCAGCAATAAGCGCCGCTGCCAAAACTAATTTTCTTAAAAAATGTTTTTTTATCATATTTTTTTCCTTTTTGAAATAACCCTTCGGGAATGACTAAAGTTCGGGTCGGTAGCATTTATATTACACATTTAAAGCCGTCAAATCTAACCGAATTTGTTGTATCAATGTTACCCGAACCGCCGCAACTTGATAGTGTGTCTCGTTCCTTGTATATTTTTTTTTCAACGCTTCAACAAAAGCGTTATCAGGAGTTTGTTTGTTTTCTTTTTTCACACAACTGATTCTAACAAACTCCTTCTTACTGTCGCGTGCTTAACAGGAAATACTAAACCGCCCGCTCGGCAACGGATTAAACATCCAAGATCTACTCGCAGAAGTAGCAATCCATTACTTAAATCGCGCCCCAAAAGAATCAGGTGGCAATAAAACGAAAGCTGCTGAATTAGTCGGTTTACCCAATTATCAAACTTTCGATAACTAGAAAGAAATACGAAATATGATTGATGTGTTAAAGCTAATTTCATGTCCAAACCGAGTCCAAAGCTACCGGTTTTAACCTTTTATTCCGTCCGCTTCTCCCGTTTGAAGTAGAATTCGAATAAACAAAAGTGCCGCAATAACTTACGTCATTACGGCACTTTCAGTCTATAAATATTGGCTCCGCAGGTAAGACTCGAACTTACAACCCTTCGGTTAACAGCCGAATGCTCTGCCATTGAGCTACTGCGGAATAATCGTCCAAAGACGAATCTAAAGATTAAAAATTTCTCGCAAACTTGTCAAGTTACATAATAAAATTTTCGAAAAAATAGGAAAATCGGCTAAATCAACGAAAAAAAATTATGAAATATAAAAAAATTTGTTCTCGCTTAACATTGGGAGTTTGTTGGATTATTTTTTCTTGCTCCGAATTTACTGTTCCAGTACGCTAGTAAAAGCTATGCGCTTTCAGCGCAAGAATTTATTAAGTTTTCTTTTCTTAATCAGAAAAGAGCAGTAAAGCGAATTTTATTCGCGTTCCGATTCCAAAACCTCTGCACTTGCAGTGCAGAGTGGTTTAGTTTGTCGGTCTAATGCACTTTTAAAGTTATCGGATAAAATATTCATTAAATTATGACGCGAGTTTCTAGCTAAAAAGCGCTCTACTATTGTAATTTGAAAAAAAATATTGTATTTTGAATGCGAATTGAAATAAACTACTTTGAGACAACTTTAAACTTGTCAATTAGTTACTATTGAGTGTAAGATTCACATAGCATTGGCAATACTATAAATATTTATCAATGTCAAAATTAAAAAATGATGTTGATTTTGAAACTAACTTTAACTTTTTAAGCTGGTTAAGGTAATTTTTTGCTTTTTATTCAGATAAAGATTAAAGTTGGTAAATTGAAATTATTCAACGGAGGATTCGATAAATTATGAAAATGAAAAATAAATTTCTTTGGCTTCGCCATATCACAGCATTAAGTTTAATGATTGCTGTGTTTGCCGCCACCTCATTGGTTGCTTCGGCTGCGCCGGACAAAAATGTTGCAATGGGAGAACTGATTGTTTCGGGAAGCAGTGTTGATGGCAGCGAACCTGCTGTAATGCTTAATGGTGAGCGAGCGATCAGCGGACGCACCTTTTTCTCATCGGGAACGATTGCTACGACCGAAACCACGTCGGCAACCGTTAATTTAGGAAAATTGGGTTCGGTCAGCTTAGCTCCGAATTCAGCTTTAACTCTGCATTTCGGCAACGGTGCAATCAGCGGAACGCTTACTGCGGGACAAATTAATGTTGCTAACAGCGAAGGCGTTGCGGTAAATATCGTAAATGTTGAAGGTGCTTCGGTAACGAACGCTCAACAAGATGATGAAGGTAAAGTCAGTCGCGGAAGTCAGACGGCTTTGGTTTTAGTTTTTGTCGGTATTGTTGCCGCTACGGCAATTTATTTATATACCAGAGATAGAGATAACGTTGGAACGACGGTTAGCCCGGTTAGATAGTTTTTGATTTTTCCAACAAAAAAATCACCGGCAAATTTATTTGCCGGTGATTTTTTTTGGAAACTGATGGAAATCTACGGAAATTTAAATTCCAAAACCAGATTATCCTCGCAAAAATCGAACGCCACCGGTTCGGAAACCTCTTTGTTGCTGAAAACCGCTTTAAAGTATTGAATGCACGATTCTTCGTCGGTTGATTCATCCCAAACTAAAGTTACGGTTTTTCCGACTCCGATGCCGTTGCCGATGTCAAAATATTTGTATTCTTCACCGTCTTCGGAAACCAGAATTTGCTTAATTACTTTATTGGTATTATTAAAAACCTTAAAAGTAAAACTCTCATCAGATTGGGCAAATCCGATGCTCGCGCACGCTAAAACAAAGAACGCCGTCAACAGCATTTTTTTGAAAAAGCCGCTTTGATTATTTATCATTGAAAAAATCTCCTGAAATTTCTAAATTACTGAGTAGCCAAGAGATAATAGCTCTAAATTTGGTTAAAAGCAACAAATTTTCCGGGTTTAGACAAGAAATATTTCAGATTCGCATTTATGATAAAATCAAGGGTAAAATGGAATTTGAAAAGAATGAAAATTTTGATTTTAAGGCGTAAGCTTGAAATATTTCCGGCAACATCGAGTATTTAATTTTCGTTTGAATTTCTACGCCCCATTTTTTTTCAGGAAAATTTTATGAAGCAGTTTGACCTAGCCGAAATTCGCCGACGTTTTCCGGCGACCATCGAAAATCTCGCTCATCTTTCAAATCGGGAAGCGTATCTGCGGCGCATTTGGGAAATCGAACAGCGTTGGGAAAAATTTCGGCTAAACCCGGACGAAACGGACGAAGTTGTTTTATTTAATTCCGCGCCGAAAGATACGGAAATCGAAGATGAATTCGACATAATATACGCGGGCGGAACGCTCGGTTTGCTTCACGCCGCGCTGATGGCGACCAAATACGACCGCAAAGTTCTGGTTTTCGACGCGCACACGGTCGGCAAAACTCACCGCGATTGGAATATCTCCGACGACGAACTTCAAGATTTTGTCCGCGCCGGACTTTTTACGAATGATGAAATCGAAACGGCGGTCGTCAATCGTTACAAAACCGGTTTCGTGAAATTTTACGACGGAAATTCCCGCGTCAAAACGCCGCCGCTCTATATGGACAATGTTTTGGACGTCGCGCTCGAAGCCGATAAACTATTGAATCTCGCTGTTAAAAAAGTGAGAAAAAGCGGTTCCCAAATTATTGATAATCTTAGATTTATCAAAGCGCATGGGCAAAAAAACAAAGTTCTAATAGAATGTGAAAACGGGCAAAACGGTAAAAAGCGGATTTTTTCGGCAAAACTTTTTGTTGACGCAACCGGAACAAATTCCGCCGTTTCGCGCCAGATCAACAACGGACGTTCGATCACACACGTCTGTCCGACGGTCGGAACTGTTGCCAGAGGTTTTTTGCACGGGAAAAGTGAAAAACAGGTTGATTTTTCAATCGGCGAAATTCTCGTTTCGACCGAAGACAGTTCGGAAAATCGTCAATTGATCTGGGAAGGTTTTGCCGGAAGTCCGGCAAAGGACGAATATACAACGTATCTTTTTTTCTACGATTCGGTCGAATCAAAAGCCGATAAATCTTTGTTTCGCCTGTTTGAAGATTATTTTGAAAAACTGCCCGATTATAAGGAAAAAAGCTACGGCTGGCGAGTCGTCAAACCCGTTTTCGGCTATATTCCGAGCGTTCATCACAAAGGCTGGAACAATGTCAAAAAAACCGCTGCCGACCGAATTTTGCTGATCGGCGATGCCGCCGGTTTGTCTAGTCCGCTGACGTTTTGCGGTTTCGGCTCGCACGTGCGGAATTTAAGAAAACTGACCGAAGGAGCGGAAAACGCTTTTGCCGAAAATTCTTTCGACGAAAAAACTCTCGAAAAGATCAACGCCTACGAACCGCGTGTCGCACAGATGTCCAGCCTTGCCGAATTTATGCGCCCAATGCCGAAAAGCAAAGCGTCGGTCGTCAATGAAACCATGAATGCCGTAATGCTCGCTTTATCAAAGTTAGACGTAAAAATCAGCCGCGAACTGTTTCAAGATCGAATGCCGTTCTCATCTTTCAAAAAAGTTCTGGCAAAAACCGCGACGCTTCATCCGAAGGTTTTTAAATTGATGTTCGAACATCTCGGCGTAAAAGGTTCTTTCTGGTGGATTTCAAAAATCGCCGAAGCCGCTTTCCACGAAAGAAAAAAGTAAAAATTTACAAATTTCGTAACTGATTAGGTCTTTGGCTTTTGATCTTTGGAAAAGTCTTTTAAATAAAAGTACCTTACTTTGAAATGAAACTCAGAATACCAGACCAAAGACCAAAGACCAAAGACCAAATCAGCTAAGCAGGTGAGAATAAATTTTGTAACATAATGTGTCGTGTTCAGAGTCCAAACTTTAGTTTGCCTTTCCGCCGCGCTTCGGTGGCGGAAACACGCTGAAGCGTGGAATTTGAACTAAAACCAAAATCTTACAAAAC
>JBGTIH010000186.1:0-12784 GCA_041745765.1 Pyrinomonadaceae bacterium
GAAAGTGGAAGCGAAAGCTACTGTCGAATCCACAGTTTTATCTCAACCCTGAGAAAACAAAGCCGCCAGGTGTTTCAAGAATTAGTGTCAGTCATCAAAGGAAATCCGTTTGAAGTTTTTCAGACCTAATCAGTTACAAAATTTTTTACCATTCGCAATTATACGAAGCAAGCGATTGTTTAGCGGTTTCTAAAGCCTGTTTGCATCCGGTTGCCAGAGCCGCTTTGGCTTGCGAATTCGCGGCGGCATCTTTCCAGGCTTTGCGCTGCACTTCAAAAGAAGATTTAAGTTGCGCGCGGGCGGCTTCGGGAACTTTGCTGAAAACACAGGCTTCGTATTTTTCGACATATTCGTCGCATTCGGGAACACCGATTTTATCGCCTGTCGAAGCTGATTCTTTTTTGTCATCAGCTTTTACATCGCCTGCTTTGGTATCGGTTTTTGCGTCTTCGGTTTTCTTTTCCGTTTCCGTATTTGTTACTGCTTTATTATCCGCCGCTTTATTATTCGCCGTTGTATTCGTTCCCGGCGTATCCGAGCCGCAGCCTGAAAGGCTGAGTGCCAATAAAATTAAAAGATTGAAAAATAATATTCTGCTGAATTTAATCATTGGTTTGATTTCTCCATAATTTTTTTTTAATTTTTACAACAATGACCAATATAACCTTTCCGAAAAGAAACTTCTCCACCCATTTGGCTAGGTAAATTCATTATAAATAATTTTCTGATGTTATGCAAAAATAAATTACGACCGGATCGCAGGTTGATGACCTGTGATCCGGTCAGGCACAACATCTGAACTTAAAAGAAAAAGTCTGACATATTGGGAGTTTTTTTCGTTTTGCGCTAAAATGACTTTGCAAGAGATAAAAACGAAAGTGAGTGAAAAAATGACGAATTTATCCGAATACATTCAAGAAAATTTTGGCGCAAATGCCAGTTATGTCGAAGGTCTTTACGATCGTTTTAAGAGCGATCCGGCGTTGGTTGATGAATCTTGGCGCACTTTTTTCAGCGAACTGCTGGACGGAAATTCTCCGCCGCAGGAAACGAAAAGCAACGGTCAAACCGCCGCCGCCGAGCCTGTCAAAGCCGAAGTTCCGGCGCAGACGGCGAAAACCGCGCCCGCACCGCAAAAGCCGGAAATGAAGGTCGGCGATGATGTTGAAGTTAAGGCTTTAACGGGAATTTCAAAAGTTATTGTCCAAAATATGGAAGAAAGTCTGACCGTTCCGACGGCGACTTCGACGCGCCGAATTCCCGTCAAGGTTTTGGACGAAAACCGCCGTATTATTAACGAAAACTTAACTGCTCAAGGACGCGCAAAAGTTTCTTACACGCATATTATCGGCTGGGCGATTGTTAAAGCTCTGAAGGAATATCCGGCATTAAATTTCGGCTACGGTTTTGTTGACGGCAAACCTTCGCGGCTCGAATATGAGAATGTCAATCTCGGCATCGCGATTGACATCGAGAAAAAAGACGGCTCGCGCAATCTGCTCGTGCCGAATATCAAACGCGCCGACGAATTTAATTTCGCCGAATTTCTTGATTCATACAACGATACGGTAAAACGCGCCCGCGACGGAAAACTCGAATTGAGCGATTTTAAAGGAACTTCGATATCGCTGACAAATCCCGGAACGCTCGGCACGGTCGCTTCAAATCCGCGCCTGATGGCGGGGCAGAGCGCGATTATTGCGACGGGCGCAATCGAATATCCGGCGGAATTTCAGGGAATGACATCTGCCGCACTTTCGCAAATCGGTATTAGCAAAATTGTCACCGTTTCCAGCACTTACGATCACCGCGTTATTCAAGGCGCGGAAAGCGGTTTGTTCTTAGCGAAAATTCACGAATATCTGATCGGCAAACACGATTTTTACGACGAAATTTTCAACGATTTAGACATCAAATATGCGCCGCTTCGCTGGGCGGAAGATTTTAACCCGTCGGTTTTCGGCGGCGATCATCTGCGCGAACAATTCGCTAAACAGGCAAAAGTCATCGAACTTATCAACGCTTACCGGATTCGCGGGCATCTGCTTGCCGATATTGATCCGCTCAATATGACGCGCCATCACGCCGACGAGCTTGATTTGGAAAATTTCGGTCTGACGATTTGGGATTTAGACCGCGAATTTATCACAGGCGGTTTGCACGGCAAAGAAAGTTCTACTTTGCGCGAGATTCTGCAGGTTTTGCATAAAGCCTATTGCGGGAAAGTCGGCACTGAATACCGACATATGCAAAGCCGGGAAGAAAAGCAATGGATTCGTGAAAAAATTCGTCAGCAATTTGTTGATGCCGAACCGCTTGCGCCGGAAACTCAAAAAGAACTTCTGCAAAAACTGATCGAAGCCGAACAATTCGAGCAGTTTCTGCATAAAAAATATCTCGGTCAAAAACGCTTTTCGCTCGAAGGATGCGAAACCGTTATTCCGCTTCTCGACCAATTAATTGAAAATGCTTCGGAACACGGTGTTGACGAAGTTTATATGGGGATGGCGCATCGCGGACGTTTAAATGTTTTATCGAATATCGTCGGCGATGCCGAAAAAGGCAAGATGGCGGAGCGTATTTTCACGGTCTTTGAAGGCACATCGCATCCGAGTTTTCCGGCGGACGAAGGCGATGTGAAATATCATCAGGGCGCAGTCGGGCAAAGAAAAACCAAAGCCGGAAAAGATGTCCGCATCGAACTCGCCTGTAATCCGAGCCATCTCGAATTTGTTGATCCGGTCGTCGAAGGAATGGCGCGGGCGCGGCAGGATGAACTGCTCGAAGGCGACGAAGCTGATGTTACCAAGCGCGACGAAGTTCAAGACCTCGTTTTGCCCGTTCTACTGCACGGCGACGCGGCTTTTGCCGGACAGGGAATCGTTATGGAAACCTTGCAATTGGCGGATTTGCGCGGCTATCGCACGGGCGGCACGATTCATATCGTTATAAATAATCAAATCGGCTTTACGACTTCGCCCGAAGCCTCGCGCTCGTCAATTTATTCGACCGACGCGGCGCAAATCACCCAGAGTCCGATCTTTCATATCAACGGTGACGACCCGGAAGCCGCGCTGCGCGTCGTGCAGATCGCGCTCGATTATCGTCAGGAATTTAACAAAGACGTAGTTCTCGATCTGGTCGGATTCCGCCGTCTCGGACATAACGAAGGCGATGAGCCGAGTTATACGCAACCGCTGATGTATCAAAAAGTTAAAGCACATCCCGGCGTGAGGCATCTGTATGCCCAAAAACTTATCCGTACAAATATAATTTCCGAAGAAGAACTCAAACAAATGACGGATAAGGTCGTCGAAAAATACGAAGGCATCCTGCAGCGTGCCAAGCAGATCGCTGTTGAAAAACCCGCGAAGGCGAAACTTGCGCCGCCGGTTGAAGATGAAGACGGTTCAAAAATTCTGGAAACTGGAATTTCCAAAGAAACGCTGCAAAAGGTTTCGGAAAAGATCACGATCATTCCCGAAGGTTTTCATATCAATCCGAAAATGGTCGGGCAATTAGCCCGCCGCGCCAAGATGGGAACGGGTGAAACGCCGATGGATTGGGGCTTTGCCGAAGCCATCGCGTTCGGTTCGCTCGTTTTGGAAGGCAGAAGATTACGTCTGAGCGGTCAGGATTCGGGGCGCGGAACATTTTCGCAACGCCACGCGTTGATGTATGACACGAATACCGGCGCGATGTGGTCGCCGCTCGGCGATCTTCGGTCGGAAAAAAATCCGATCGCGCGTTTTCAAGTTTTTGACAGTTCTTTGTCGGAAAACGCCGTTCTCGGATTTGAATACGGATATTCCAATGTTGCCAAAGACCGGCTTGTGATGTGGGAAGCGCAATTCGGCGATTTTGCCAACGGCGCGCAAGTTATTATTGACCAATATATTTCCGCCTCCGAAGACAAATGGGGCGAAAAATGCCGTCTGGTGATGCTTCTGCCGCACGGTTATGAAGGTCAGGGACCGGAACATTCGAGTGCGAGATTAGAGAGATTTCTTCAACTTTGCGCGGAAAATAATATGCAGGTTTGCTATCCGACGACTCCGGCGCAGTATTTTCATCTGCTTCGCCGTCAGGTCAAACAGGAAATTATTCGCCCGCTCATCGTGATGACTCCCAAGAGTCTATTGCGCCTTCCGGCGGCGAGTTCGACGGTTGAAGAATTGACTTCGGGCGGTTTTTATCCGGTGATTGATGACGCTTCGATTGCCAATAAAGATGAAATAAAGCGCATCGTTTTATGCAGCGGAAAAGTCTTTTACGATCTGGAAGCGTCGCGCGAAGAAACACAAAATACAAAAGTCGCAATCGTTCGGCTCGAACAATTTTATCCGTTTCCGGCGGAAAAATTAAAAGAGATTCTTGCCGCGTATAAAAACGCCAAACAACTTTTCTGGACGCAGGAAGAGCCGAAAAATATGGGAGGCTGGCAGTTTGTCGAACCGCGTATTCGTGAAATCAAACCGGAAAATATGACCTTGCGCTACGTTGGCAGAACGGCTTCGGCAAGCCCGGCAACAGGCTCTTACGCGATTCATAATCTCGAACAAAAAGAGATTATCGAAATATCTTTTTCCGATGAAGATGCCGATACGCTTTCAGCCGCGAGCCAACCGGAAGTTTCGGAAAAAATCGCTCCGGCTGGTGCTTGATTGCAGGTAATCACAATTTATCATAATATCCCGTAACTTTTGCTTATCTGCTTGAGAAATGTCCGGATTGCTGAAGATCTGATTCGCGACGTGTGAAGATTTATGGAAGAATTTTAGTTGATTATGGGTTGGTCAAAGTTTGAGCCGACGGATTTTGAATATGATTTTGAAACGGACGAACTTTTCGCGCATCGGATTACTTTCAAAGAAGCGGTCGAATGTTTTTACAACGATTTTGAAATTCGTCGAAACAAAACTTTCAAAGACCGTTATCAATTAATCGGCGAAACTTTTGGCGGCAGACATTTGAAAATAATTTTTCAGTTGAAACCAAACCACATTGTGCGGATATTTACGGGTTGGGACTTATCAATAAAAATCGAAGCGAAAAAGAAATTGAAGAACTCGTAATCGCTCAGGCAAATGATGATGATGCTTGGGGAAAAACGATTCGTGTTAATCGGAAAAAGCTTTTTTCATTGAGTGTTTCTCCATCTTTCGAGATTGTCAGCAATAGAGAAATTTTGGGCGGAACGCCTGCTTTTCGCGGAACTCGCGTTCCGGTTTCGGCTTTGCTCGATAATTTGGAAAACGGCGTTTCATTGGATGAATTTCTCGAAAATTTTCCGACCGTCAAACGCGAACAAGCCGTGCAGGTTTTGGAATATTTCAAAGCAACTCTGGAAGATTTCAAAAAAGCTGCCTAAAAATAATTGAGGTGAGTTATGAAAAAGATTTCCTTTATTCTGTTTTTTATTTTGCTGATGTGCGGTTTTTCATTTGCACAAAAAACGTTTCCCGAATTCGAGAAAGCCGCGAAGATAAAACTTCTCCAATCCACGCGCGAAGATGTCAGAAAGATTTTCGCCGGGTTTGAAACCGAGGACGACGAATTTCACGAACAATATTTTTCTAATAAAAATGCGGAAATCGCAGTTACATTTTCCGCCGGAAAATGTGCCGATGAAGATTCGGAAGAGATTTGGAATGTTGCAGAATGGAAAGTTACAAAAATCAAAATCACGCCCGAAGAAACGCTCAAACTCGAAGGTTTTAAGTTTGATTTTTCAAGTTTTAAGAAGGAAATAAGAGATGAAGAATATCCCGACTATTTTATTTATCATGATGAAAATGCGGGAATCGTTTTTGAAATTGATGAAGGCGAAATTCAAAAAATAATCTTTTATCCGCCGAAAAGCAACATCGCTTTTTTATGCGTAAATGAAACTACTGCCGAGATCATTTCGGGAGAAAAACGGCTTGTAGATTTTATTCTGGAAAAGGAAGTAATTACTTGTGGCATAAATCAACCGCCGAATGTTACTGAGTTATCTTTAAGCGCGGACGAAATAATAATCGGCTGCAAGGATGCGAAAATTGAGAAAACCTGCTCTGACAGCAACAGAAAAATTCTCATTATGACATCTGCTCTTGATCCTGAAAGCGATCCTTTATTATATAATTACGAAATTTCAGTCGGGAAAATTATCGGACAAGGTAAAGAAATAGTCTGGGATTTAACAGGCGTTCCGTCCGGAACATACACAATTACAGCGTGGGTTGATGACGGTTGTGGCAGATGTGGACAAGAAGTCACTAAAACAGTCATTGTTAGAGAATGCTCCGAATGTTCTCAAGATCAAAAATCTGAACCGGAGAAACCTTGATTTTTAAGTTATGTGCAGAAATATCAAACAACTACATAATTTCGAGCCGCCCGCAAGTGTTGAAGAAATCGAAGCGGCGGCGATTCAGTTTGTCAGGAAAATCGGCGGGTTTAATAAACCGTCCGCCGCAAATGTTCAGGCTTTTGACGCGGCGGTTGAGGAAATAACCGCCGCGTCAAAAAAACTGCTTGCCTCGCTCGTTACCAATGCGCCGCCGAAAGATCGCGCAATCGAGCGCGAAAAGGCGCGGGAAAGAAACAGCATCAGATTCGGAAAATCCTTATAAAAATCTCTTCTATTTTTATAAATTCATAGTGCATTAGAATCATACAGAAAAAATATTGAAATAACGGCAATCAATAATTCTTAAATTTAAGTACAAGTATTGATTACACTTAAATCTATGGCACAGCTATTGTTATCTGTTTTATTAAAGAGTAATCTACTCTGGAAAGGAAATTTAAGATAATAAATTAGAAAAGGAGAAAAAAATGATTTCATTAATTATTTGGTTGATTCTGGGTTTTTTAGCGGGCTATCTGGCAAAGTTGATTATGCCCGGAGGTGATGGCGGCGGTGTTATTCTGACAATAATTTTAGGTATCGTCGGCGCGGTCGTCGGCGGTGTTATCGGAACTTTTATCGGTTATCCGATGGTCAGCAGTTTTAACGACATCGGCGGTTCGATTCCGAGTTTTATCTCGTCAATCATCGGAGCGATAGTGGTTTTAGCTATTTATCGCCTTGCCACCGGACGCAGTTTGACATCGTAAATTCTGCAAAGAGTTGAATATAAGAGCCGAATACTTTTTTAGTTATCCGGCTTTTTTATTTTTAAAACTACGGAGCTTTATTATAATTTTTGTTAGTGTAAATAATTCGTGCAAAATTGATTTTATGAATTGCCGTCTGCTTTAGCTGACGGATTTTAATTATAAGAAATGACAGGCTTTAGCCGAAATTATTAAATAAATATCAATCACCCATTGTGCTTTAGCAAAGCTCAGAGGATTGGTTTCTTTTTCTTTAATTTGGCTAAAGCCTTTAATAATTGCACTTATCAATCCGTCAGCTAAAGCCGCACGGCAATTCAAAGGAAACACGCACGCGCTTATTTACAGTAACTATTTTTATGCCGTTCCTACGGAACTCGGCTGAAATTTGCTCTTTACAACTCTATAAATATATCGTTCCTAACAGAACTCAAGAGTTTTCCAAAATTATCCATTTTCCATTGATGCTCAGCTTTTATTTCTCCCGCGCCGCAGACCGAGTTCGGTTTCTAATTCGCGCAGGCGGCTGATCAGATTGATAACTTCTTTTTTATTCGTCGGTTCGCCGTGGATTATGTCTTCGCATTTGAACATAATTTGTTCGATTTCGTCGGCTGACGGTTCGATTCTATCGGCGATCAGTTTTGCCAGTTCGGAGCGCGAAACGCTTAAATTATCCGCGCCGACAAGTCTCGAAGCCCGCCGCCGAAAATCTTTATAAATATTCTCGACCGCCAGATCGAAAGCCTTTGTCCGCTCCTGCAATTGAGCCATCGCCGCGACGTATTCGAGTTTTGAAAGACGGTTCGGTTCGTCCGCCGGCAGAGCGCGGGCGAAACGGCGGCTTTGTGTGTAAAAGATCAAACCGATCAAAGCGGCGATTTGCAAAAAAAAGGCGATGACGGGGGTGCCTTCAAAATAGGCGAGCAGCGGATTATGATTTTTGCCGAAGCCCTGATGATATTCGTCAAAGGCGATAATGCCTTCGTAAGATGCCAGCAGATTGATGCCGATCTGCGCGTTGTCAACCATATTGATGCCGCCGTTTGAAACGATATACGGATCGGTTAAAAACACGATTTGTCCGTCGCCGAAAGGAATTTCGACCAGAATATTTTTATCTGCACTTGCCAGATGCACGACCGGCGCGGAAATTTGCTCGATCTCCTCGACGATTTGCGGAGTCGGCGTAATCATCGGTGTGATGTCAATCGGCGGCGGCGGTGCGAAAATTTCTTCTTCCTTTGTTTTCGCTCGTATTATGCCGGAATCTTCGATATTTTCTTTGTCCGCAACTTTCGGCGGCGGCGGCGCGTCATCTTCGGAATAAATATCTTCCGGGCTTTCAAAAATTTCGTCCGGCGTTTGTTCCGAAATAATCGTCGGCGTTTCGGTTTGAGTTGTCGAGATCGCATCTTTGCCTGATAATTTGGTAAGTCCGATTGACGAAGCAAAGCGCGAAGGCTGAACGGCAATGATGTTTTCGTTCAAAATCGTCGGTTGGACGGGTTTTGCCGCTTGCGTCTTTTCGGTCATTTCCTTTTGATTAGAAGGATCGGTCGTGATAAAAGGCAATTCGGCTTTTCCAAAAGAGATTGACCAATTGGCAGACGTTTTGATAAATTCTTCGGGCGGATCGCGGTCAATTAAAACCAATCTGCCGCCGTCAGCAATCCATTGCTGCAAATCTGTAATCTCTTTTTCTTCAAATTCGAGCAGAGTTTTGCCGATAATGACAAAAGTGCGCGGCGAATTTGCTTCATATTTTAAAAGCGCGGAAATCGGCTGCTGCCAGCGCGTTACGTTTCTGCCCGTTTCCGCCAGCAAATCGTAAAAGGCGCGCGTTCCGGTTGCGCCGACATTATAGGTCGAGCGATTCGGTCTTAATTCGTTATCGGGAAGTTTTTCCTGTTGAACGTAAGACGCGGCATTCAGCCCGATAAGCACGATTATCAAGGCGAACAACGCTATAAATATGAGAAACTTTTCTTTCATTTATCATTTATCATTTATCATTTATCATTTATCAACTGTTTTAAGATAAATGATAAATGATTAGGTCATAATTGTTTTGAATTTCCGGTGCGTTCGGCAAATAGAGCAAATTTACCGCTAAACCCTTGTAATCGTCCTAAACTATCAACTATTCACTATCAACTATTCACTGTTTTACAGATATAAAATTGTAAAATAGTTGATAGCTGACAGTTGATAGTCTTTCAAACAAAAATTATCAGCCTCTTTCTGCACATTCATTCAGTCATAATCAGTTACGATAAATGACTCAAACCTTACTGCTGACGGCTTTTTTATAACCGTCTTTAAATTCTTCCCAATCTTTTTCGTCCGCCGATTTAAAGCCGTACCAATGGCGTTCAAAATTAAGCGTCAGACCGTTCATATTTTGATAAAGCTCGCCTTTCCCGCGCACGTCGCGCAGATAATCGCGGTTGGTTTTTTCTTGGGAAAGCCCGATGATTTTCCGGTCGCTCAGTTCGCATAAAAGCGCGATGTAGCCTTTGCGGATCGCGCCGCGCAGGTTTCCTTCCCGCGCCAGTTTTTCCGCTTCGCTGAATAGATCGGAAGAATTTTGATCGGCGGAAAGCGTTTCGCCCAAAATCACGCGGTCGCTTTTTTCCGCACTTTCCCGCAGACGGTAACGGCGAATAAACTGCGGCGCGAATTTATAAATTACATAACCGATTCCAACTAAGATCAGCGCGATGAAACCATAAACCAGAACGGTCGCGATCTGCCCGAAACCCGAAATTTGTCCGGGCTGAATGTCGGGACGCGGAAATAGCTCTCTAAGCCATCTCATCACCGTTTCATACATTCGCTGAAAAATACTTTTGTCGGCTGCGTCGGGCTTTTTATATTCTTCGCGCTGCAGGATTTCCGACAGTTTTCGTTTATCCTCATCTTTTGTGCGCCCGGAGATCGGCGGGTTTTCGATCTCCGTGATTTTTTTCCTGACGGCATCGAGCCGTTCGCTGATTTCGGTCAGGATTTCTTCGCGTTTTTCAGAATCTTTTTCTTCTTTTTCAAAGGCGTCGAGTTTTTCCGAAAGCCAGCGATTATCGGTTTCGATTGAAGAATTTTCCCATTCGATTTTGTCGGTCGGCGGAATATTTTTGCGGATTTTTTCTAAAGCCGCTTTTTCAAAATTTTCGTATTCTGCGGCTGAAGCGGTTAGTTCTTCATCCGGATAAAGCATTTGCAGAGCCAGATTGCGGGCTTCGGTGATGTTACTTTTGTATTCCGCTAAGGCTTTGCCGAATGCCGCATTTGAAAAAACTGCAGAAAGAGCGCAAACGGCAAAAGCGAGTTTTACCGAAAAAGTAAGGTATTTTGAAAAGTTTGGAGTCCCGCCTTTAGGCGGCGGCGGCTGCCAGCGAAGCGCGGCGGAAAACCGCCTAAAGGCGGGACTCCAAACTTTTATCGAAAGTCTTTCATTACTTTTGCTCATCTATTTATTCTAATCCAAGCGGCGTAGTTTTAGAATCTTTTCGCGGCGTTTGATTCAGATTTTGTCCGGCTGCCGGAGTTTTCGATAAAGCCGGCTGCAGCGGATTGCTATATGTTTGCGGAACATTCGGAATATCGCCCAAACGCCGCGCTGCCATCAATTCGATATCGTAACCCTCGTGGCGCACGCGTTCGTCAACATAGAGCAGACACAGACCGATCATCCACACCGGCATCAGCAGAATAATGCTGATCTGTCCGATCATTTGATTGGCGATCTCATACCAAGCCGGAATAACATCCGCGCTGAAGAAAATCTCGATACCGCTCGCCCACGCATACCAGCCGAGCGGAACATATAGCAGAGCGAGTGCCGAATATGTGACAAGGAACGTAAAAATGAAAAGCGCGGCAAAGCGTTTAACATTTCCGCTTGCCAGCGACATACTCCGGCTTAACGCCGAAAAAATCCCCTGTCCTTCGACCAGCATCACTTGCGGAATATATGCAAACCGCGACGCGACCAGAAAAAAGAGCCAGAGTGATAAAATCAAGGTGATAACGCCGATAATTATCGAAAGTATAATGGCTAACGGCATCACCGCCGCAAAAACGAAAAAAACGGCGGCAATCAGGATCGCAGCGACGATCATACTGAAATAAAAAAGAATCAATGCGAAAAAACCGAGAAACACCGCGATTACCAGCGAGGCGGCGATCAAACCGAACAGCCGTTTTTTCGTGTTTTTATAAGTTTCCCGAAATGAGATCGGTTCATCAAAAAGCAGATGACGGATAAAATTGCGCGAAGCTCCGCCCATCACGGTCAGCATCGCCACAATCTCGACCAGCCAGATAAACAAGCCGCCCAATCCCATAAAAATTTGATAAACAAATATTTCCGAAGGATCGTAACCGGCTCCGGCAAAAAAAAGCGTCCGCCCGAGCATTGCCCATCCGATATAAAAAAGCGTTCCGAATATGACCGGCGGCGCGGCGATTAAAACGAATGTCCAAAAATGTTTGCGGTAGAGCCGAACGGCGCGGTCAATCAGATCACCCGCACCGAGCGGAGCAATTGACATTTGAGAAGTCTGAGAAATTTGGTCGTTCATCCTTAGCGTCTGTGAAAAGTCTGACGGTAATTATAGCGTTTTTACGAGAATTTATGTAGGCGTAAAGCATAAAAAAAGTCTGCCGTCTTTTTCAAGTCGGCAGACTGTAAAAGGAATTTTAGATAAAACTAAAATTCAAATCTGAATGCAAGTTGGGTAACACGCGCACTAGCCGCATTACTAATACGACCAAATTGTGTGCTGTTAATATCTTGAAACTGTCCCGGTATAAAATTAACCGTGTTAAAGACATTAAACAGATCGCCTTGCAGTTGGAATTTGTATTTTTCACCAATCACAAATCGTTTGATCAGAGAAAGGTCAAGATTATATGTGGTCGGACCGGTTAAGAATAATCTTTCCAAACCGCTTGTTCCTCCCGGAATGTTACGGAAGAAAATCTGTCCGTCAAACGGAGCATCATCAAAATTGCCGTTTACGCCTCTTCCATCGCGTCCGGTTTTGAGTGATCCGTCAGGATTACGTCCAAGAACTTCAGGCGGTAAGAAAAAGATACCGTTCGGCGTTCTGTAAACACCGGCTAGGTCTTTTAATTGTTGCTTCGACAGATTTGTTAAAGCTGTTTGGTTACCTGAACGTCCCCCGCGGTTTAATGTTCCGCGAGCATCTGTAATAGAGATAGGCGCCCCCGAACCGATTTGCAGAATTGCACCGATCTGGACATTACCGAAGATGGTCGCCGCCGCTCCGCTGTTTAAGAAGCGTTTGCCGACACCAAACGGAAGCTCATAGCTGGTAAGCAAATTGAACTTGTGTGTTTGATCAAACAGCGCCCGTGAATATTCTATTTCCGGTTGAGCATTATCAAGTAATGGCTCAAATCGTGTTTGTCCGACACCGTCTGCATTGGTCAGGTTTTTCGAGAATGTATAGTTGGCATTCAAAGAAAGACCGTGCGTGAAACGACGGCGAAGATCGATTTGCAGTGCATTATAGTAAAATTCAGCACCGTTAGAAAGTAAATCAGCTACACCGGCATTCGGATTAGGAACAAAATTGACAGTTCCTTGCAAATTATTAGCCAAGTAAATAAATGCTAATTGACCGGGTTCTCCGTTTGAAAGCAATCCGGTAAT
>JBGTIH010000187.1:0-4452 GCA_041745765.1 Pyrinomonadaceae bacterium
AATGAACAAAGACGCTTGTTTTGGCGCGTACGGTTTTTCGTTTCGCCAAACGAAATCGGCTATCTTTACCGCAAAAATCGGCTCGAACAAAAGCTCGAAGCGGGAATTTACGATTATTTCGATTATCAAAGAGTTTTGCGCCTGGTAAGTTTACCGACGGCGAATCGGATTCAAAATATCATCAATCAGGAAGTTTTGACAAAGGATAATGTCGCGCTGAGATTTTCGTTTTTTGTCGAATACAAAATCAGCGATACCGATAAATTTGTCGAAACAACAGATGTTTTCGCTGATCCTTATAATTTGTTTTTCCAAACGGAGCAGATTATTCACAATCTTTCACAAGTTTATGTGCGGCGCGTAATCTCGGAAATCGAAAGTGAAGATTTGAACGAAAAACGCAACGATATTTTGGCGGAAATTCCCGCCCAACTGCAGACGGATTTGCAGGATTACGGGATCGAAATCGAGCGGCTTCTGGTTAAAGATCTGACGTTTCCAAAAACAATTCAGGATTTATTTGCCAAACAGCTTGAAGCAAAAATCAGAGCGAAAGCCGATTTGGAAAATGCGCGAACGCAAGTTGCAACGGCGCGAACTCTGAAAAACGCTGCGGAATTGATGAAAAGTGATGAAAACATCAAGTTTATGCAGATGCTCGAAACCATTACAAAAATCGCCGAAAAAGGAAAGCACACTTTTGTAATTGGCGATTTGGCGCAAAACGCTGTAAATTTGAAGAAAGATTAATTTTATTAAAGAAACAGGAGAAAATCTAAATGCAAGAAGCATTGGGAATGGTTGAAACAAAAGGACTTGTGGCGACGATCGAAGCGGCTGACGCGATGGTCAAAGCGGCGAATGTCCAATTAGTCGGTTACGAAAAAATCGGCGCGGGGTTTGTTACGGCAATCGTGCGCGGCGACGTCGCGGCGGTCAAAGCGGCGACGGATGCCGGTGCGGCGGCAGCGCGCCGGGTCGGCGAACTCGTTTCGGTTCACGTTATTCCGCGTCCGCATTCGAGCGTTGATGACGCAATGCCGATCGGTATTAAATAAGTTCAAAGTTCAAAGTTCCAAGTCGGAAAAATAACTTTGAACTTTGAACTTTGAACTTTGAACTTAACAAATGATAATCGGAAGAATTTTAGGCACGGTCGTTTCGACGCAGAAGGACGAACGTCTGCACGGCAAGAAACTCTTAATCGTCAAACCCGTAAATCTCGACGGAACAGATCAGAGCGGTTATGTGATCGCGGTTGATACGGTCGGGGCAGGGTTTCACGAAAAGGTTCTGGTCGTCGCGGGTTCATCGGCGCGTCTGGCGGAAGGCAACAAAGATTGCCCGGTTGATTCGGCAATCGTCGGTGTGATTGACACGGTTGATTACGAAGAGTAGAAAATTAATTTCCCTGAATAAATTTACTAAGCAGCTAAATTTTCCTTGATAAGGATTAAACGAAAATGAAATCCGAACAGCGACAAAATACGGGAATTTTGATCTTGAGGATCGTTGTTGCCTCGATTATGCTGATTCACGGTGCGGCGCGGATTTATCTCGGAATTGTTGACGATTTCGGCGAATTTCTGACTTTAAAGAACTTTCCCGCCGGATTTTATCTCGCCTGGGCGATCACGATTTTCGAGATTGCCGGCAGTATTTCATTGATAATCGGGCGTTTTGTCGTGCCTTTGTCATTAATTTTTGCGGTTCATATTTTTACGGGAATTTTGCTCGTTCATCTGAAGGAAGGCTGGTTTGTCGTCGGCGCGGGCAGAAACGGTGTGGAATTCAGCGTTTTGCTGATCGCGGTTTTTGTCGCGCTGGCGATTTCGGGGTTTGAAAAATCGAAATAAATGCAGATTGCAAGAGTCATCGGAAACGTTGTTGCGACGGTAAAAAATGAAACGCTCGAAGGGCGTAAGATTCTGATCGTGCAAAACTTAGACGAAAATCTAAAACCGAAAGGAAAGCCGCTGATCGCGCTCGACGCCATCGGCGCAGGCGTCGGCGAACTCGTTTTTTGGTGTCGAGGCAAAGAAGCGAGCTTCCCCTTCAAACGCGATTCTACGCCGACCGACTGCACAATCGTCGGCATTGTCGATTCCGACGCGCACGTTTATAAAAAATAATTTGATCTTTGAACTTCGATCTTTGATTTTTGATTAAAAATTTTAGAGAACTCAAAATTCAAAGGTCGAAGATCAAAGATCTAAAATCAATATGCTTTTAGCTAAAGTTATCGGAAATGTCGTTGCGACGCAGAAAAATCAGCGTTACGAAGGCGCACGAATAATGCTCTGCCGCGAGATTACGCCTGATGGCGCGGAAACCGACAACACACTGCTCGCGCTCGATTCGGTCAATGCGGGCGAGGGCGATACGGTTTTAATCGTCCGCGAAGGCTGGGGAGCTTCGACCGCGACGACCGGAAAACCCGGCGCGGCAATTGATTCGGCAATCGTCGGTGTGGTTGATTATATTGATCTTTTGCCGGACGAGAAATAATTTCAAATCTCAGATTTCAAATAATGGAAAATGGAAATACTCAAAATTTAGCCGAACGCATTGCGCTTCTTCTTAATGAAAATCAAAAGGGAAGCAATGCCGAATTTTTGCGCGAAAGCTTCGAAAAGATCAATCAAAGACTGGATAAAATCGAAACACAAATTTCCACACAAAGACCAAAGACCAAAGACCAAAGACCAAAGACCAACCATTCAAGTCAGGAAAAATTTTCAAATCTCGAAGAATTGGCGGACGAAATAATCGCTAATCTGCAAAATGAAAAGGCTTGCCCGTATGAACCGACGGGCAAGCCTTGCGATCATTGTTCGATGTGCAATTCGCGCGGGTTTTAGCTTATTGATTGCTGTTTTTCCGCATCGCATTCGGATCGCCGACATCGGGCGCGGATTCCGCTCCGGGTTGGGCTTGGAAAAACGGTTCTTCCGCAAAACCGAAAAGGCTTGCCGTTAAAACCGCTGGAAACTGATTCCGCATCGTGTTATAAGAAGTAACAACTTTGTTGTAATCCTCACGTTTGGTCGCAATTCGATTTTCCGTTCCGGAAAGTTCATCCTGCACCTTCATAAATGCCTCGCTCGAACGAAGCTGCGGATAACTTTCCTGCAAGCTCAAAAGTCTTCCGACCGTTCCGCCGAAGCTGTTTGCCGCTTCGATCACGGCTTCGCGCTGTTCAGCGGTTTTGGCTTCGGGTGGCGCGGCTTGCGTCGCGTTCAGCAGACGCGAACGCGCTTCGGAAATTTGCCCGAAAACTTCCTGTTCCTGAACGCCAGCCATCTGCGCGGTTTTTATCATATTCGGCACAAGATCGAGCCGGCGTTGAAGTTGCGCTTCGACGTCTGCCCACGCGCCTTTCACCTTTTGCTGTTCTCCTGTTAAAGTGTTGTAACTGCACCCGCTTAAACCGAATGCCATAAATAGTGTGATTGTTAGTAATAAAACTCTTTTCATTTTTATTCTCCTCATAAAAAGTTAATTTTTTTAGCGTTAATCGCTAATCGTTAATCGTATTTTCCTAACGATTAACCATTAACTATTAACAATTTACGATTTTCAAAGTCCGTCAACCGATGCAATTACGGCTTCGATCTGCGCCATATATTCCGTAAAAAGTTCGTTTGCTGAAACTTCCGTTAATGATTTCTCAAAATTATTTTCACGAATATGAAAAATTTTTTCAAACGAATTGCCGCTTAATTTTAATTCTTGAACTGTCAGCGCAACGATTTCATGTTTGGTAACCGGCGGCGTTTTGCCGTGAAGCAGTAAAACTGCCCGAAAAATCGCGGCAAAACTGCTCAAACTCTCTGCCATCAGATTGACCAAATCTTTGACCGATTCGGAAGCCGGAATATATGCGCGGCGCAGACGAATCAGTTTGCTTCTAAGTTCATATTCGGTCTGATGGCGCAAGAATTCATCGGAAATCTCAATATTTGCCAGAACATCTGTTCCAAATAAAACCTTGCGGGCGCGTTCCATAAAATGAAACTCGATCGGGAAAACATCCGCCGCTTCTTTCAATTCGGAAACGGTAAAATAAACCGGCACGGGATGTCCCATTTTCTGCCATTCGCGCATACAGGCGTGCGATTTCCGCAAATCCTTCGGTGTGATTTCGTTTAAGGCGATCAGCAAATTGTAATCCGAGTGCTTCGTCACAAAATCGCCCGCCGCCGCCGATCCGTAAAGAATCACGGAAACCAGATTGCCGCCGTGCGTTTCACGCAAATCTTCAACAAGTGAATCAAATTGTTCTTTCATAATCTTCCGAGTTCAAAGTTTCAAGTTTCAAGTTTCTATTTCTAAATAACTTTGAACTTTGAACTCCAAACTTTGAACTACTTTTGTTACCATCCTCCGCCTGCGCCGCCGCCGCCGAAATCGCCGCCGCCGCCGAAACCGCCCCAGCCGCCGCTCGATCCG
>JBGTIH010000188.1:0-7636 GCA_041745765.1 Pyrinomonadaceae bacterium
ATTTTGTAACATAATGTGTCGTGTTCAGAGTCCAAACTTTAGTTTGCCTTTCCGCCGCGCTTCGGTGGCGGAAACACGCTGAAGCGTGGAATTTGAACTAAAACCAAAATCTTACAAAACTTTTGCTGACCTGCTTACTTACAGTAACCATTTTTATAAGAAAGTCCTGCTGTTTTTAATAAATAGGAGCGAATGTTCTGAATGATAAATGATAAATGTTATCGTTTTCCATTTGATGCTTACGCTTCCCAATCACCGACACCTTCGCGTTCAACGTGGTAGCCGGTATTTTCCAGATATTTTACGACATCTTGACTGTGTTCTTCGTCGCGAACTTCGAGGAGCATTTCGATTCCGACACGCCCCAGAGGTGCAAGCCACATTGCGCGGCGGTGAAAAACTTCGATCACATTTGCGCCTGTTTCAGCCACCTTGTTTAAGAGCGTCGCCAGCATTCCGGGACGATCTATAACCAATATTTTCAAAATAATATACCGACCTTGCCTGACAAGAACCTGTTCTAAAACTCTTGCCAGCAGGTTTGCGTCAATATTTCCCCCGCACAGAACGGCACAAACATTTTCATCGGGTGAAATATCTATCTTTTTCGCCAGCAACGCCGCGACGCCCGCCGCTCCCGCGCCTTCAACGACAAGCCGGTTATTCTGCACACAATGAAAAATACCGCGCGCGATTTCTTCTTCGGAAACTGTTACGATTTCGTCAACATATTGACCGATAATTTCGAGCGTTTTTTCGCCCGGACGCTTTACGGCAATGCCGTCGGCAATTGTCGGTTGAAAATTTATCTCGACGGGTTTTCCTTGTTCCAACGAAGGTTTAACCGGCGCACAATTTTCCGCTTGAACGCCGATAATTCTGACTTTCGGAAGCAGAGATTTCGCGGCAATTGCAATACCTGAAATAATTCCGCCGCCGCCAATCGGAACGATAATTATATTGATTTCCGGTTTTGATTCGACAATTTCAAAACCGATAGTTCCCTGTCCGGCAATTATTAAATCATCGTCAAAAGCGTGAACATAAACGAAACCTTCCGTTTCCTGAAGTTCGCGGGCGCGGGCGGCGGCTTCGTCAAAAGTTTCGCCATACAGAACGACTTCCGCGCCGAATCCTTTGGTTGCAATAATTTTTGTCAAAGGTGCGTGTTTCGGCATCACAATCGTCGCTTTGACTTTGTGAAGCTGCGCCGCTAAAGCAACGCCTTGCGCGTGATTTCCCATCGAAGGCGCAACGACACCGCGATCTTTTTCTTCATCAGAAAGCCTGTGAATTTTGTTATACGCCCCGCGAACTTTGAACGATCCGCCTTTTTGCAGACATTCGGCTTTTAAGAATGCTTTTGCGCCGAGTTCTCTGGAAAGTTTTTCATCAGTAATTATCGGAGTGCGAACGATTATATCCTGTAAAATTTTGCGTGCGTCCTGAATATCGGAAAGTTTGACTGTCATAATTAGCGAAATTATACGACGAAAAAGTTTTTAATTGTAAGTTGAAATTCTCAAATTTGCGGTTTTGTTTTTTGTTTTAAAAAACAAACGGAACGAAAGAAAAGGCAAAGGTATGTATTTATTGCGGATAACTGCGGTTAAAATAGGTAGAAAATGAATTGAATTCTATGCGCTTTTTTTTCGTTCCGTTTGTTTTATTAAATTATCAATTATGAAAAATCTTAACGGTTTCAGATTTTGCTTTGTGTCAAATATAATCTAAAACTTCTCTTCCATTTATAGACGCGCAAAATTTTTCTAATTTGCATCATTATTTTAATTTTTTATCCTAAAACCTGAAAAATCGTAAGTTTGCAAATTTATTTTTATGTGATTTTTCGTTAAATTGTGAAAAATAAGGTATATTTAACTAAAGAAAATTTTTGGAGGACAAAATGGAACTATTCGGCTTAGGATTTATTTTTCTGGGTTTTATCGGATTCGCTCTACTTATTATTGCGGCAAAAACAATAAAAATTGTGCCGCAATCGAGCGTTTTACTTATCGAGCGGCTTGGGCGTTTTCATAAACTCGCGCAAAGCGGTTTGAATATCGTCGTACCTTTTTTTGAAGCTCCGCGTGCTGTCTATTGGACAAATTCACGTCCGGGAATTACTTCGATAGATTTACGCGAACAATATATTGATTTGCCGCCGCAGCCTGTAATTACGAGAGATAATGTAACAATAAATGTAGATTCTGTTGTCTATTGGCAAATTACAGATCCCATAAAAAGCGTCTATGAAGTCAATGATTTGGTCGGCGGTATCGTCCAGTTGACAATTACCGGAATGCGTTCGGTAATGGGCGAAATGGATTTGGATAACACGCTTTCTTCGCGTGAAGAAATCAACGCGAAACTGCGCTTAATTCTCGATGATGCCACCGATAAATGGGGCGTAAAAATCACCCGTGTAGATGTCAAAAATATCAATCCGCCGGAAGATGTTCGCATCACAATGGAAAAACAAATGACGGCGGAACGCAACCGACGTGCTTTGATCTTGCAGGCGGAAGGGGAAAAGCAAGCCGCAATCACACGCGCCGAAGGCGAAAAGCAAGCCGCCATTACGCGTTCGGAAGGCGAAAAAGAATCAGCGATTCTGCAAGCGGACGGTGCCGCGCAGGCAAGATTGAAATCAGCGGCGGCAGATGCTCAAGCAATCGCCCAGATCGCGCAATCAATCGGAAACGCGGAAGAAACAACTAAATATCTGATTACTTCGCGATATATCGAATCTTTGCGGGATATGGCTCGCACAAACAATTCAAAAGTTATATTTATGCCGGTTGAAACTTCGAGTATGCTTTCGAGTATCGGTGCATTTAAAGAAGTTTTTGCCGAAACCGGTGAAAAAACTAAAAGTGAAGCACAACTTAACCCGCCGCGCTCACCGCGTGAATTAAGCAGATAAATTCTGTTACTTTTTTTTGCCGGAGAACGGAATTTTTCTAAAAATTTTCGTTCTCCGGCATTGTGTTCTGAATTTTTTTTTGAGAAACTGATTTACCAAAAATCTAACAGAGAAATAAAATTATGAAAAATTTACTTTTGATGTTGTTTGTCGCTATTTTGCTCGGTGGATTTGTTGTGATCAATTCATCAACGTCCAATAGTTCAAACAAGAAATCCATCTATGAATATTCGGCGATGAATATTGAAGGAAAAGACTTGAGTCTGGAAAAATATAAAGGCGATGTGCTTTTAATCGTAAATACAGCCAGTCAATGCGGTTACACCAAGCAATATGAGGGTTTGCAGGCAATTTACGACCAATATAAAGATCGTGGTTTCAAGGTTTTAGGTTTTCCGGCAAATAATTTCGGCGGGCAAGAACCCGGCACAAATGAAGAAATAAAAGAATTCTGTACAACGAAATTTAAAGTCACATTTCCGATGTTTGCCAAAATTTCGGTCAAAGGAGAAGATGCGCATCCGCTCTATAAATTCTTAACCGATAAACAGTTAAACGGAGAATTCGGCGGCGATATTTCCTGGAATTTCAATAAATTTCTGACTAATGATAAAGGCGAAATAGTCGCTCGATTTTCTTCAAAAGACGCGCCTGACAGCGAAGTAGTCATCAGGGCGATTGAAAAACATCTCGAAGAAAGAGAAGCCGGAAAAAATCCGGCAAAACTTTCGGCTAAATAGAAATTCTTTTAATCTGAAAATACACAGAGCCTGCCATTTGAAGTTTGCTTTCGTAAATGACGATTTCGGAAACCTCAAACCTAACAGGCTCGAATTCGTTTACGAGATATATTTTTGATAAGCACCTCAAAAAGTTTTGGGGTATTTTCACCAAACGTATAACGCCCCTAAATGGTGTTTGAAAAATAAATCCGGCAATAAAAATAAAGATTTTAGACTGGGAGCGCATGCCTGCCTGCCTGCACCGTTCGAGGCTTTGCGAGAACGAAACGTATCTAATTTACCCAAAACTTTCAAGTAATCCCTGCGCGTGTGTCCGTTCTTTGCTTCGCCCTGAACGGACGGTAGGCAAGCAAGGATGCCCGCGCTCCCAGCCAAAAGTTGATTTTTTATTGTGGCTTTTATTTTTCAAACACCATTTAGGCGCGTTCAAACAGGCTAACAGGCAAGTTTTACGTTATTTTCAAAATGATCATTGTTACATTTGCTGAACTGCTAAATTCAAAAGATTTGTTCATTTCTCTGCTCCGTACAATTGTCAGATGCTCTCTTTTTTTTTCTAAAACCGATTTTTCCGTATTTGTGTTCCATTCAAATTATGACAAAGATTCCAACTGTCCGGTTCAAAGACCTCAGTATCATTCAGAAAATCGTCGGGACTTATAAACCTTCCATATTGAATATCCATAGTAACGAGCTTGGGCAAAATCCAGATCGGTTTCCGTGTAGTGTTCATACGAGGTCATGAACGTGCAATTCGATGTTTTTTTCAATGTTATGAACGAATTTTTATTTTAAAAAGCGAAACGTGATTTTTACGTTTTTAAAATTAAAGACAAAAGATCGGCTTTTTTTCTCAAAAGTTTCGGTTCCGATAAAGCCGACCTTCGTAATCGTCCAGTCCCATTTGAATTTGCATCAAAAAGCTGTATCTGCCCAGCACGTTTCTTTCAAAAGCCGCGTCTTCGGCAAAGCAGCAGAGCACGTCAAAGTCGAACTCCGCGACCGTCAGATTGACTTCGTGCTGAAAGGTGAGAAAGCCGCCTGCCGCCGTTTTAATTCGTTTCGGCAAACCATCCTCAATTTTGAGTCCGAGACTTTTACCGACCGCGCGGGAAAAGACGCAGTTGGTCGAGCCGGTATCAATCTTCGCCGTTACCTCGACCGCCTTTTCTGCCGTCATCCACAGCCGCACCGAAACAGTGATGCCCGGATCTCCGGCATCGTATTCGATCAAGCGCGAGAATTCCATCGAATAGCTCATCACCACCCGCCCATTTCGCCTTCTTCATCGGGTTTCGAGAGATAATCAATGAAAGCGTCCGCCACACCCTGCGAAAGAGCCAGTTCGCGCCCTTCACGGTATGAGTGCGCCGTTCCGAGCAGACGATCTTCGTCCATCACGACATATTGCCCGCCGTATCGAACCTGATTTGCTTTAAACCACTTCATGCGCCGCTCTCGAATTTCCAATTCCTTGTCTTTTGTAACGGGCAGTTCGGATTGCGCGACCTGAACCTCGGCAACGTCGGCTTCGAGAGCCAGCAGAAGCTGCCGTTTTTCTTCCGGCGGAAGCTGGCGAGTCGCTTTAATGATCTCTTGCACATTCATTCTTTTTTATTCCTGAAAAAAAAATTACAGGTAATTTTACCACGAAACAAGCAAATTAACAGAGACCCTAAATTCGCCTTTGACAGCTTACCGCTCACGCACCGGAGTTCTGGACGTTTTTCAATAAAGCAATGACCCGTCACCGACCGGATGGAAGTCAAACGCTCTCTTATTGATTACTACGAAACGCGCTCGCCGAATTCGGCAAAAGGGTTCGCGCCAACATCGACGACGCGGACGATGCCGGAGATAAAGACACGGCGGATCTATTTACGGGAGTTTCACGCGATACCGATAATATTGCTGTGGTTTGTCGAAGCACATATTCAAGCGTAGGAAGTTTAAAAGTGAAAAGTGAAAAAGTGAAAAAGTTTGTTTTACTTTCAAGCAAACTTTTTCACACTTTTTTTGTCATCATCCTTTCATTAATAAAAAGAACCCAAATGGCTATTTGCCCCGCCAGATACCAAATTATCGGAATTAACGGTACGCCATACTTCCAGCCTCGATCTTCTTCAAAAGAATAATTCAGCAAAAAGACAAACACTAATACATAATGGGTGATCATAAACAGTACGAATAAAATTCGATTAAGCTGTGTGTCTAATTTGCCGATAAAATAAATCACAGGAAATAAAAGTAACCACGGAAATGCCGGAGTCAATAGGTAATAATTGCCATGTCCGCCGCCCGTGTTTAATAACGCCAAAAAGAAATATACAACTGTATAAATCAGGGTGAATGTGATTTTTAATAACCAATGCATCTACTTTCAATAATCGAAAACGATGTTGCAAAACGCCTTTACGCCGACATCTAAGCGCGAATCGTCAATGAAAAAATCGGGCGTGTGATGCGGCGCGGCATCTTTCGGGTTTTTGCCTTTCGGCATTCCGCCGACGAAGAAGAAAAACGCCGGGGCTTTTTCGCCGTAGAATGAAAAATCTTCCGCGCCCGTAACCCATTCGTTTTCAATGACATTTTCTTTTCCTGCCGCTTTTTCCAAGGAAGGCAGCATTTTCTTGACGAGTTCGGTAGTGTTGTAAGTTACGAGCGTTTTCGTTTCGATGGAAACTTCGGCGGTCGCGCCCATACTTTCGGCGATTTTTTCTGCCGTCATTTTAATTTTTTCGTGAACGTCCTTCTGCATATTCGAATCGAGCGTGCGGATCGTTCCCGCCATCGTCAATTCTTCGGGAATGATATTTTCGCGCACACCGGCGTTGATCTTGCCGATGGTAATGACGACCGGAGCTTTGGTCAGTTCCGAGCGGCGCGAAACGATCATCTGCAAACCGTTGATGATCTGCGCGGAAACGGCGATCGGATCAATGCCGTTCCACGGATACGCGCCGTGCGTCTGCTTGCCTTTGACCTTGATTTCAAACCAATCGCTCGAAGCCATAATTGCGCCGGTTTTGTATTTGATCGTGCCGACTTCGGTTTGCGAATTGACGTGAATCCCGAAGATCGCGTCAATCTTCGGATTATCCATCACACCTTCTTTGACCATCAATTCCGCGCCGCCTTCTTCGCCCGCCGGTGCGCCTTCTTCGGCGGGCTTAAAAATTAAAACGACCGTGCCTTTGATCTTGTCCTTCATTCCCGACAAAACGCTCGCCGCGCCCATCAGCATCGCCACATGCGTATCGTGTCCGCAGGCGTGCATGACGCCGACCTTTTGCCCGTTATATTCGGCGATTTCCTTTGAGGCGAACGGAATCGGAACTCTTTCGGTAACGGGAAGCGCGTCCATATCGGCGCGCAGCGCGATCGTCGGTCCCGCTTGTGCGCCCTTCAAAATCCCGACAACGCCGGTTTTGGCAATTCCCGTGCGGACTTCCAGACCGAGTTTACGAAGATGTTCTTCGACGTATTTGGCGGTTTTCGTTTCGCGGTTGGAAAGCTCGGGAAATTGATGCAGATGTCTGCGCCATTCGATGATTTGCGGCATTATTTTATCGGTCGCCGCATTGATTTCGCCGCTTCGGTCAACGGCAAAAACCGAATTTACTGAAATCATAAGCGTTATAAAAACGGAAAGTATTTTCCTCATTTTTTTCAGATTCTCCCAGACTTAAAATGCTTTTAGGCAGATTGGACTCAATTAAATTTCAAACCAAATCTCTTTTTCTTATAACCCGAAATGTTTCCCGGAATCAATCCCGATTCTCACTTTATTCAGCAAAACTTTTCGTTTCGGATGAAATCTAACTATGCTAAGCAGGTGAGAATAAATTTTGTAACATAATGTGTCGTGTTCAGAGTCCAAACTTTAGTTTGCCTTTCCGCCGCGCTTCGGTGGCGGAAACACGCTGAAGCGTGGAATTTGAACTAAAACCAAAATCTTACAAAACTT
>JBGTIH010000189.1:0-3993 GCA_041745765.1 Pyrinomonadaceae bacterium
ATATTTCGACGGAAGAATTGTTAAAAAAGTCGAAGCGGAAGGTAGTCTTTTGACGCATTATTTATCATTTGCCGGACGCGAAGTAACGAGCGGAACACGAACTTTCATCGCCACGCCGCGTTTTGCGACCGGTTACACGCCGCTTAGAAACCGCGCCGGATTATTGATTGAAACGCACAGCCTGAAACCTTATAAACCTCGTGTCCGCGTAACTTACGACATTTTGCGCTATACGCTCGAAGAAATAAATCAATCGAAAGCGAGTCTGTTTGAAGCCAACCGGAAGGCGGACGCGGAAACCGTCGAACGCGGCAAAACTTACGACGCGAAACGGCAGTTTCCTTTGAATTTGCAGATTACCGACAAGGCGGAAGATTTCGTCTTAAAAGGCGTTGAATACACGAAAGAAAAAAGCGCGATTTCCGGCGAAGAACGCATCGTCTACGGTACGAAACCCGTTGATATAAAAATCAAAAAATACGACGAAGCGCGTGTTACGGCTTCGGTCGCGCCGCCGCTTTATTACATCGTTCCGCCGCAATGGCAAAATGTGATCGAAGTAATCGAAGCGCACGGAATCGAATTTAAAACAATCGAAAAACCTCTGACAATCGAGGTCGAAAGTTACCGTTTTAGTGAACCGAAATGGGCAAACGCCTCGTTTGAAAGCCGCCTTACGCTTTCATACAAAACAAATCCGATCACCGAAACGCGCACATTTCCGGCGAATTCGATCATCATTCCGCTCGATCAAACGGCGGCAAATGTCGCCATTCATCTGCTCGAACCCGAATCACAGGATTCGTTTATGTTCTGGGGATTTTTCAACGCGATTTTCGAGCAGAAAGAATATGCCGAAGGCTACATTTTAGAGAAAATCGCCCGCGAAATGCTCGAAAAAGATGCGGATTTGAAAAAGGAATTTGAGGAAAAATTGAAAGACGAAATTTTCGCCAAAAACCCGCGAACGCGTTTGAATTTCTTATACGAACGCTCGCCGTATTTCGACAAACGAATCGGTCTTTATCCGGTCGGACGGATTTTGCGAAAATTAGATTAGAAGAGTACGGAATAGCCGAGAATTCAATAAAATTATGACCTAATCAGTCACGAAACACTCAAGTTATGAATATCGAAATCATAGACAATTGAGCAGATATGCAAAAGTATTGCGGTATTTTCACCAAACGTAGAACAAACCAGACTAACAGCCTGTTCTACGTTATTTTCAAAATGGCTTGTTACTTTTGCCGACCTGCTTAATTGGTTTGGGTTATTCTTGCTGCGGCTTCATCGGTTACGATGCACAGTCCTGAAACATTTTGCTCTTTTAATTCTTTCATTTTTTGAAATGCTTCGTCGTAAGTCAGATTTTTTGCCGCACAAGTTTCAAAAGTAACAACCGACCAGCGCGGCTCACTTAATTCAAAAAAAACTTCCGAACCGGGAACGTTTTCTGCCGGGGCAACATCTTCGGTTTGTGCAGTTCTCAATTCCATTTGATTTTCCTCTTTTTCGTCCGACATTTTTTTTAACTGCTTTGGCACTCTTGCAATCTTCTCTGAAAGTTTTAACTTTCAGATTAAGTGAAACATATCACAACCTTTATCGGATTGTAAAAGTTTTTTTGCGGCTCAAAATTGAAAAAGCTCTGAATTTATGATGATTTAGGGTTGCTTGAGAGTTGTTTCTTTGGGAAACTTTAACTCAAAATAAACAATCAAAAAAAGCAAAACACCGCGACGGTTTTGCATCTGAAAATTAAGAAATGAATTATAACGAAACAATTTTTATGACGGGATTTCCGGGTTTCATTGCCGGCAGACTCGTTGAGCGTTTGGCACAACCGGAAACACAGATTTTTCTTCTCGTGCAGAAAAATTTTATTGATAAAGCATTGAAAGATATTGCAGTTATCGCCAAAAAAACGAACACTCCGCTCGATAATTTTGCGCTTATCGAAGGCGATATTACGCTGAAAAATCTGGGAATGTCGGATGCCGATCTGGAAATCGTTCGTGAGCAGACGACCGATGTTTATCATCTGGCAGCGATTTATGATCTGGAAGTTGCGAAAGATTTGGCGCAAAAAGTTAATGTCGAAGGCACGCAAAATGTTAATGAAATCGTCAAAAACTTGCCGAATCTGCGGCGATATAATTATATTTCGACGTGTTATGTTGCCGGAAAACGCGAGGGTGTGATCTTTGAGAGCGATCTGGCGCACGATGAGGGATTTCGCAATTTTTACGAAGAAACAAAATATCTGGCGGAGCTTGAAGTCGAGAAATTAAAAGAAGATTTTCCCGTTACGATATTTCGCCCGTCAGTCGTTTGCGGCGATTCTCAAACGGGCGAAACGGCAAAATATGACGGAATTTATTACGTCATCAGATTTTTATTAAAATTCCCGGAAATTTTCCGGCTCGTCAATGTCGGAAACAATGATGTCCGGCTCAATCTTGTGCCGGTTGATTTTGTCGTGGACGGAATGATCGCGCTGGCAAAAGACGAACGCGCCGTCGGGAAAACAATCGCACTTGCCGATCCGAATCCTTTGACGACAAAAGAACTCTGCGACGCGATTGCCGAAGCAGTGACAAACAAAAAATCGGTTGTTACGCCGCCGCCGAAATTGGTTGAAAGCTTTTTAAGTTCACCGATTTCGCCGCCTTTGACCGGATTGCCTCATTCAGGTGTGCCGTATTTTTTCGTTCCGCAAACTTACGATACGAGCGTTTCCGAAGAACTGCTCGCCAGTCATAATGTTTCGTGTCCGAGTTTTCAGGATTATGTGAAAAATCTTGTAAAATTCGTTGAACAACATCCGAAACTGTAAGCACGGAATTTTTTTACTTTTTACAAATTATGCTTTTACGAATTTTATTTTTTATACTCGTTGTTATGATTGCTTCAACATTTGCCCAAACTCCGCCGATTGAAACGGGCGTTTCGCAAGCGTTGGCGCAATGGCGAGCCGCGCATTATTCGGACGTTCGATATAAATTAAATATCACGCTCGAAAAAGGTGCGCCGCAGATGAAAGGCGCGATCGAAATCAATGTAAAATTGAAAACGGAAAACGGAAAATTAAATCCGAATGATGCGCAAATCGTTCTCGATTGGCGCAAGATTCGCGGCAAGGAAGATTTATCAACCGTTTCAAATGTTTCGATCAACGGCGCGGCGGCAAAGTTTGAAGAAATCAACGAGCATCTCGTTTTCAAAGACGGCGTAAAGCCAGGCGAAAACACGATCAAACTCGATTTTACTTCGCCGATTCTAACGAGCGGCGGCGCAATCACGCGCTATATTGACAAGGAAGACGGCGCGGAATATATCTATTCGCTGTTCGTCCCGTCGGACGCAAGCACGGCGTTTCCCGTCTTTGACCAGCCGGATTTGAAGGCGCGGTTTACATTAAGCGTTGAATTTCCAGGCGGTTGGCGAGTTATTTCAAACACGAACAGCAGTTGTGGAAGAATCTGTGCAATGGCGCGTCCGATCTGTTATTTCAAAGAAACCAAACCGATCAGCACCTACGTTTTCGCTTTTGCGGCGGGCGATTTTACGGAAGTGTCAGAACCGTCTGCGTTAGCGGATGGTTTAACGCGGGCATCGAACAACTCGAAGATAAACGAAAACGATTCGAAAAATTCAAACGCTTCAAATGCGAAACTTAAACCGCCCGCTGACGCAGGCGGTTCTGACCTGTCCAGCAAAATCTACGTTCGCAAATCGCAAGCCGAGAAATTCAAACAACATTCCAAAGAAGTCTTTCGGCTCAACCGCGAAGGCGTGAAGTTTCTCGAAGATTGGTTTGATTACAAATTTCCGTTTCCGAAATACGATCTCGTTTTGATTCCCGAATTTCCGTTCGGCGGGATGGAACACGCGGGCGCAACATTCTTGAGAGAAGACCGCATTATTTTCCCGACCGAGCCGACGAAAAACGATTTTATCACCCGCGCCAATCTGATCTTTCACGAAGCC
>JBGTIH010000190.1:0-44237 GCA_041745765.1 Pyrinomonadaceae bacterium
CGTATTGTTTGACGGTCGGAAAACCGCGAAATCGGATCTGCCGTCGCCGTCATAATCGCCCGGTGCGGGAATGTCGCCGCTTGCGCCGAACGGCACGGCGAAGAATGAGAAATCTTCACTTCTTAAGACAAACCATTGTCCGGTCGAAGGGCGCCAGAAGGCAAAATCAGCCTTGCCGTCGCCCGTATAATCACCGGGAACGATCTTGTCGGAGGATGTGCCGAACTGCAAGGCAAATCCCGTTGAGTTTGAACTTCTTTCCACCCACCATTCACCGACACCCGGGCGGAAAATAGCGAGATCGGCTTTCCCGTCGCCGTCATAATCAGCCGGAATCGGCAGATCGCCGGTTGTGCCGAAGGTTCTGATAGTTGTTCCGCCGGAAGATCGATTGATAAACCAGGTTTGCGTCGAAGGACGAAAAACAGCCGGATCGGTTTTGCCGTCGCCGTCGAAATCAGCCGGAACCGGAATATCGGTCGCCGTGCCGAACGGGAATGAATAGAACGAAAAATCTTCCGAACGCAAAACAAACCATTCACCGGAAGAAGGACGGAAGAAAGCGATATCGGCTCTGCCGTCGCCCGTATAATCGCCGGGAACGATCTTGTCGGTTGAAGCACCGAATTGAGCTGCAAGATGTCCGCCGGTCTTTGATTTCAAATACCACCATTCGCCGGGAGCAGAACGGAAAATAGAAAGATCGGTTTTACCGTCGCCGTCGAAATCAAAACGATTGGCTAAAATATCAAACAAACGCCGTTCGTAAGCGCCGATGTCCGCCCGCGCTCCGCCCGTGCCGTCGCCGTCCTGCGGACGCGAGATGCCGCGCTGGTCGGTTGCCGGAAAGACGGTCGGGTCGCCCGCGTTGATCGCCGGGCTGCCATTTAAGAGGGCGTGCGTTCTGCCCAGTCCACCGTTGAAGGCTAGCGGTCCAAGAAGGGGATCCTGACCGTAAATATTTCCGGTAGTCGTGCCGGTAATGGTCGCACCGCTCACATTTCGGATCAAATTGTAGCCGTGCGAGATGATCGGATTAAACAAATCAGGTCCCGTGTTGCCAGCCGTGTTATTGGCGACGATCGTGTTGCGGATGCTGGTCGGAACGTCGCCTACCTGATTTGCATAGCAGATTCCGCCGCCGTGACCCGTGGAGGTGCCGGGGATGCCCAGCCCTACCGTTCTATTGCCAACAATCGTTGAATTTGTAATGACTACTGCGCTGTTGACCCCGCCCGGATAAAAGTCGAAAATACCGCCTCCGTTTGTCTCCGCGTAATTGCCGCTGACTGTGCTGTTGTCTAGATTCAAATTGCCTTCTGCGTAAATGCCGCCGCCGTTGCCCATCCGGAGGACGAAATTGCCTGGAATATACCGGGTCGAATTGCCGCTGATGGTCGAGCCGGTTATGTTCGTCTGCATTTCCGTCGCGATGCCGCCGCCGTTGCCCATTGTGGTCGAGCCGGTTCCGGTGTTGGCGGCGTTGTTGGAAACGATCGAGTTGGTAATCGACAATAAATCCGCGGCGCTGCCCGCGCCGCTCGCGTAAATTCCGCCGCCTCTTTCGGTTGCTGTATTGCCCGACACATTCGAGCTGTTCAGCGTCAATTTGAAAGCGTTTCTGATGCCGCCACCGCCCGTGTCTCCGCCCGCCGTGTTGCCCGTAACCGCCGAGTTGTTCAGCGTTAATTCTCCGCTGTTGTAAATTCCGCCGCCGCCGTTCGAATTGCCCACGCCGCCCGAAACGTTGTTCGTAATGGTCGAGCCGGTAATGGTCATCACCCCGCCATTGCGAATCGCCCCGCCGCCGCCGAGCGTCGTGCCGCCGGTCATCAGCGAATTGGTGATGGTCGCGGTTCCATTATTGTTATGGATCGCGCTGCCTCCGTCGCCGGTGATGTTCGTGCCGGTCGTCGAGTTGTTGATAAATTGACAGCTATTGACGTTTACAATTCCGTCTGTGGCGTTGCTCATCTGGTTGTAAATCGCACCGCCGGTGTTGGAACGGTTGTTTGTGAAAACGATATTTGTCAGCGTCAGGATGGCTGAATTGCTAATCGAGCCGCCAGTGTTAAAGGTGCCGGAGGCTAGCGTCATTCCGCTAATCGAAACGATGTCGTTAATCGAGCCGGAACTCGTCTGAAAATGTCTGGTGACGTTGTTGCCGCTGATCGTTAACAAATGCGCTCCGGGTCCGTTAATGGTCAAATTATCGCCCGTGTTCGCGTTCGGGCTGATCGAGATGACCGAACCGAGCGTAATCGTGCGCGGCACGTTGAAGAACGCCGAATCGAAAACGATAACATCGTCGCCCGCCGCCGCATTCGCGTCCAAAACCGCCTGCCGCAGACTGCCCGCGCCGCTGTCATTCGTGTTCGTTACGGTAAATGTCGCCGCCGCTGTATTTACAATTAATGCTGTTAAAATTAAGAATCCCACTTTTAATGTGTTCTTAAAATAGTTAGTAATTTTTTTCATTTTTTCTCCTTTTAAAAATTTGAATTATCACTCGAACGCGCCCGCTTGCGGCAGGCGGTTCTGACTTCTACAAAACGGAAATTGCCGAATGAATTTGTCTGCGGCTGAAGATCAACGGTTCGCCGCCAGTCAAAGAATCATCTGTTTCGTTCAATTTTTTTTCAGCAGTCGGTTTTTTCTGTTGCTCGCGGCTGGAAATTTTGAGGACTTGCCCGCCGCTTCCGCCGAATGATAAAACAACGTCCGAAACAGCAAAAGAAAAAATACCGCCGACGGCAATACCAAAGAAATGGCGTTAAGATGAACTGCTTTTAAAATTGACATTTTTTATTCTGCGAAATTGAATGAACTTGCTTTGCCCTTATATGGCGTAAAAATTTGGCAAAGTGCGCCAAATTTTCTAAAAAAAGAATTTTATTTTTCCGGCAGATGAGCTAAAATAATCGGCAAGTCCTCAATTTCCCATAAATTTATGAGCAAACAGACGAATTCTGAAATCACAAGAATTTTGCACGAATGGAATAACGGCGACGCGGAAGCAGGCGAGCGTCTTTTGCCGGTTGTCTATCAGGAATTGAAGCGAAATGCGAGGTTTTTGATGGCTAAAGAACGCGCTAATCACACATTGCAGCCGACCGCGCTCGTTCACGAAGCCTTTTTGAAACTGACCGAACTCAAAGAAATCAAATGGAAAAACCGTCGCCATTTTTATCATTTTGTTTCAAAATTGATGCGCCAAATTCTGGTTGACCACGTTCGGTATCATACGGCGACCAAGCGCGGAAATGCCGCGATTCTTTTTTCGATTGATGATTTACAACTCCCGGCGGAGGAGCGTGCTGATTCAATTCTGAAATTGGACGAAGCCTTGAGCCGTCTGGCAAAGTTTGACGCGAAGCAGGAAAAAATTGTCGAAATGCGCTATTTCGGCGGAATGACAAATGCGGAAATCGCCGAAGCGTTGGAAGTTTCGGAACGCACGGTCGTGCGCGAGTGGCAATCGGCGCGGATTTGGCTCTACCGCGAATTGAATCAAACATAAAATTTGGCGCGTTTTGATTATCGAATACGCTAATTGTTTTAAGTCGCATAATTTTGGCGATTGGAAGAAATTGTTTGCTTGCGGAAGACACGAAATATGCGAAATAATATTACTTTTGTCTTTCGCGGGTTTCGCAGGCAAAAAAAATCTTTAGTGTTATGACCGCGGAACATTGGGAAAAAATCAAAGATTTGCTCGACGAGGTTTTGAAAATCGAACCGGCGCGGCGCACACGATTTTTGGAAAAAGTTGGTATTAACGGCGAAATACGCGCTGAAGTCGAATCATTACTGGCGTTTGAAGGGCAGAGCCGAAAGTTTATGTCGCTCACCCTAGGCGAATTTTCAAAAGATTTTGTGGCGGAAGAATTACCGGAAATTTCGCTCATCGGGCAGAAAATCGGAATTTATGAAATCACCGGCGAACTCGGGTTCGGCGGAATGGGCGCGGTTTATCTAGCGGAGCGCACCGACGGTAAATTCGCGCAACGCGTCGCTCTAAAGATGATTAAGCGCGAGTTAAATATCGGAGAAATTCGTAAAAATTTCAAGCGTGAAAGGGAAATTCTCTCAAAACTCAATCATCCGTTCATCGCCCGTCTGCTTGATGCCGGAACGACCGCTGACGGCGTGCCGTATCTGGTGATGGAATATGTCGAAGGCGTGCCGATTGACGACTTTTGCGCTTCAGGCAATCTTAATTTGACGGCGCGTTTGAAACTTTTTAATAAAATTTGCGATGCGGTTTTTTTTGCGCATCAAAATTTGATCATTCACCGCGATTTGAAGCCGTCGAACATTCTCGTCACCGAAAAAGGCGAACCGAAACTGCTCGATTTCGGCATTTCAAAACTGCTTGACGCCGAAGAAAATACAGTGATGACGGCTTTCGGCGCGATGACTCCCGAATACGCTTCACCCGAACAAATCAGAGGCGAAACCGTTTCGACGACGACCGATATTTATTCGCTCGGCGTGGTTTTATACAAAATGCTGACGGGCGCGTTGCCGTATAATTTGAACGGCAAAAAAACGAACAGCGATGTTTTGAAAGTTATCACCGAAGACGAGCCGACCGCGCCGTCGGCGATTCAAGATTCAAGATTCAAGATTCAAGATTGGGATTCCCAAAATCCAAAATCCAAAATCCAAAATCTAAAATTGAAAGGTGATTTGGACAACATCATTTTAAAATCTCTGCGGAAAGAACCGGTCCGGCGCTACCAAACGGTCGAGCAGTTTTCAGCGGACATCTGGCGGCATATTGACGGTTTGCCCGTTACCGCACGGCGGGCGACGTTTGCTTACAGGCTTAATAAATTCATTCGGCGCAATAAAATCGCCGTTATTGCCGCCGTTTTGATTTTTGTAAGTTTGATTTCGGGAATCGCCGTCGCTTTTCGTCAGGCACAAATCGCTAACGAACAAGCGCGTGTCGCTTCCGAATCGCGCCGCTTTGCCGAGATCGAAACCGAGAAGGCGAAAGCCGAACAGCTTAAGTCCGAGAAAGTCACGCGATTTATGTCGAAAATCATCGGTTATGCAAATCCGAATTGGTATGCCGAAGGCGCAAAATTCGGCAAAGACGCGCGGGTGATTGACGCAATTTTAGATTTGTGCGAAAAGATTGACGCGGAATTTGCCGGTGAGCCGGATGTTGCCGCCGAACTTCATCACAAATTTACCGAAGTTATCGGAGGAAATGCCGGAAGCTTACCGCCTGAAAAACAAAAAGAACTGGTAATCTTCCACTCCGGTCGCGCACTCGAACTGCGGCGGCAATTCTACGGCGAGCGGCACGAACTCGTTGCGAAAGATTTGTATTATTTCTCTTTGTTTAAAAGTGGTGAAGAACGCGCCGAAACTTTGATGCACGCGATTTTGATGATGCGTGAAACAAATCCCAATAATCTTAACTATCCGTATATGCTTGAAGATTACACGGCACATATTATGTTGCCCGAGTTTGAAAAATCTCACCAAATTTATCGAAACGCCGTCCAGCCGCCGACGGATGAAAACAATTACCAGATTGCCGAAAGAATGCTGCGCGAATCTTTGCCGATTTTCAGGCTTCATTACGAGAAGGATAATGAAGCCGTTATTTCCGCCGAATGCAAATTGTCTTACGTGCTCGCCATGCAGGAAAAATGGACGGATTTTGACGAGCATTTTCAAATTTGCAGACAAACGAACACAAATTCTTCTGAAAAGATTTTATTTTCTACTTATTCAGACTTTGTCGAATTAGTTGAAAAAGTTTTGGAAGAGAAAAACATCAAGAATTAATTATGAATTTTCCTTTCAATAATGTACTCAAAATGATTAACGGTTTTTTTCAAAAAAAGCCGACGGAATTTCCGACGGCAAAATGGGGAAGGGAATACTTACTAAACTCTCCGGGTGTTTATGCGGCAATAAAAATTTTATCTGGTGGTCGAGCTTGTTGCTCGTGTCGTGTTGCCAATATCATTTTTAAATTTTATTTCCCCTTCGCGCGGTATGTTTTTTGTGGATTCTTCGTTTATTTCGAGTTCCGTGCGGTGATTCCAACGCGGATTGGCGGGTAAATATGGAGATAAAATAAATGCTCCGGCTTGCGTTCCGGGTTTTACCAGAACAACGGTTGTTCCTGAAATGCTTTTTATCCGATCTCCGAAATTAAACTGCGCCATTATATTGTTGGGGACAATTAATTTATACGAATTGCCCGAAACCGGAAAAACTTCCAGAATCGAACTCATTCCGGCAGCTTTACCGTTTTGCGATGATTGCGAAGCCAATAACTTGCACATTACTTTTTCCATTTATTTTACCTCGTTTTTATTTAGACATTTTCCTTGTCTCATACACTAAAAGCGAAAAAAAATGTTCAAGTAAGCCATTTTTGAAAAAAATTTTTATTTTTCCTCCAAAATAAGCTAAAATTTCTCGAATAATTCCTTTTTTATAACCTTTATGAACGAAAATAAAATATCGGAAATCACGCAGATATTGCAGGATTGGAATGACGGGAGCGAAGATGCGAAAGAGCGTCTTTTGCCGTTTGTTTATGACGAACTGAAACGTCAGGCGAGTTTTTTTATGTCGCGGGAGCGGGCTAATCACACCTTGCAGCCGACCGCTTTGGTTCACGAAGCGTTCTTGCGTTTGAGCGAACAATCCAGCATTGACTGGAAAAACCGAAATCATTTTTTCGGCATCGCTTCGCGTCTGATGCGGCAGATTCTCGTAGATCACGCCCGCACACACGGCGCGGCAAAACGCGGTAGCAATCCGATTCATTTTTCGGTTGACGATTTACAGATTCCGGTCGAAGATCGCGCAGGTTCGATTCTGGCTTTAGATGAAGTGTTGGAAAAACTCACGAAATTTGATGAACGGCAGGCAAAAATTATTGAAATGCGTTTTTTCGGCGGAATGAGCAACAAGGAAATTGCCGAAGCCCTGGAAATCAGTGAAAGAACGGTCGGACGCGAATGGCAGTCGGCGCGTCTCTGGCTGTACCGAGAACTCAATCAAAAATAGAAGGCAAAAAGTAAAAGCTTAAAGGTAATACCAATTGTAAAAACTTTCTATAATTTCACGCAATTCAAAAAAATACGCTTTTTTGGCTGTTTTTTTCTTTTAATTACGCATAAACAAAAAAGAGAAAATTTAATCAACTTTATTTATGGAAGCGGAAAATTGGAAAAAGGTCAAAGAAATTCTCGAAAAAACTTTGGATTTGGAAATTTCCAAAAGAGAAGATTTCTTAAACAGTGCGAATCTAAGCCCGGAAATCCGGGCGGAAGTCGAATCTCTGCTTACGTTTGAAACGGAATCTGAAGATTTAATGCATCTTTCGGCGGTCGAGTTTTCAAAGGATTTTTTTGATGAAGATGATCCGAAAAATTCAATTTTCGGACAAACTTTTGGTGTATATAAAGTTATTAGTGAACTCGGCTACGGCGGAATGGGCGCGGTTTATCTGGCAACGCGAACCGACGGGAAATTCAATCAAAAAGTCGCGCTGAAATTATTAAAACGCGAGATGAACACCGCTGCGCTGCGCCGCCGTTTTCGGCAGGAACGCGAAATTTTGGCAAGTCTGGAACACCCGAATATTGCGCGTCTGCTCGATGCCGGAACGACCGAAGACAATATTCCGTATATCGCGATGGAATACGTCGAAGGTTTGCCGATTGATGATTTTTGCAGTAAAAACCGGCTTGATTTAAGTCAACGGCTTGATCTGTTCAGGGAAGTTTGCGCGGCGGTTGATTTCGCGCATCGAAATTTAATCGTTCATAGAGATTTGAAGCCTTCGAATATTCTCGTTAATGAAGAAGGCAAACCGAAATTGCTCGATTTCGGGATTTCAAAAATTCTTTCAAATGAAATTGCACCCGTAAATTCCGCAACCGTGACAAAATTAGGCGTAATGACACCATCTTATGCTTCGCCCGAACAGCTTCAAAGTAAAAGCGTCACGACCGCGACCGATATTTATTCACTCGGCGTGATTCTCTATGAACTTTTAAGCGGTCATCGCCCGTTTGAAACGAAAGAAGACAATTTAAAGGAAATTTACAAAGCCGTTTTAGAAACCGATCCGCCGTTGCCGTCTTCGATGGTTGAAACCGTTTCGCGTGAATTCAAAACAGCGACCGAAGCGGAAACTGTAATTATTTCAGAGAAGGCGAATTCTCCCGGGAAACGAAAACCCGTTGAAACCGAAGCAAATAAGATGCGGCGCACGAATTTGCCATCAGTTAAATTAAGTTCAAACAGTTTGCGCGGCGATCTCGATAATATTATTTTGAAAGCTCTCCGAAAAGAACCCGAAAGACGCTACCGGTCGGCGGAAAATTTCTCCGAAGACATCAAGCGGCATCTTAAAGGTTTGCCCGTTACAGCGCGACCTAATACTTTTTCTTATCGCGCGGAAAAGTTTTTTAACAGAAACAAAGCAAGCGTAGTTGCCGGAATGTTGATTTTTCTGGCAATTGTCGGCGGCATTGCCGCCACGTTCTGGCAGGCTCGTGTCGCGCAAGCCGAGCGCGTCAAAGCCGAAAATCGTTTTAATGATGTTCGCACGCTGGCAAATTCTTTTATTTTGGAATTCAGCCCGAAGATCGAAAATCTGCCGGGATCGCTTCCCGCCCGGGAATTGCTCGTCAAACGTGCTTTGGAATATCTCGATAATTTGTCGAAAGAAGCGGGCGACGATTCGGAATTGCAGAAGGAATTGGCTGCGGCTTACGAAAAAGTCGGCGATTTGCAGGGAAATCCGGGAAATCCGAATCTCGGCGATTCAAAGGGCGCGATTGAAAGTTATGAAAAGGTCGTCGCGGTCAGAGAAAAACTCGCGGCGCAAAATCCTGAAGATCTGACAGCAAAAGTTGCTCTGGTTGATATTTACGAACGGCTCGGAAGTGTTTATGTATTCAACAACGATTTAAAAAAACGCTACGACTATTACGATAAAGCCATTAATCTAATGGAACAAATTTTAGCGCGTCAGCCTGAAAATTTTGAATATCGCGCAAAATTTGCCGAGCTTCTGCGTAAAAAAGGTTTAGGACATGCAAACGATCAAGAATATAAAAAAGCTCTGGAATTTTACGAAAGAGCGCGTGAAATAAACAAAAAACTTTACGCGGAAAAACCCGATGAACCGGAAATCGTCGAACAATACGGTTATATTTTCACTTCGATCGGCGAAGCGCAGGCTTGGGATACGGATTTAGAAAACGGGATGAAAAACCTTCAAAAAGCGTTGGAAATTCTTGTTCCGCTGACTGAAAAATATCCGAATAATTCGGCTTTTCAACGATCTTTGATGCTGTCTTATATAAAAATTGCCGAAATTTACGAAGACAGTGAAGCTTATGATAAAAGCACCGAGTTTTTTACAAAAGCACTGGAAGCCTCGCAGCAGCAAATAAACGCCGATCCGCAAAATTTTCAAGCCAAACGCGATGTCGCGATGGCATATAAAAAACTCGGTCAAACTCTCGATTGGGCTGGAAAAAGTCTGGAATCGGTGGAAAAACTGAAGATCGCGCTCGAAGGATTTCAAGAAATCGTCAGACTCGATCCGAATTATGCCGAAGGTGCGTATGATGTTGCCAATACGCGATTCTCACTCGGCGAAACTTACGCTACGATTAAAAATTACCAGCCGGCACTGGAAACTTTTCTTGCGGCGCAAAGCGAATTTAAAACGGTTTTGGAAAAAAATCCGCTAAATAATTTCGCGCGAAGAATGGACGCTTATAATTCGACGCGGATTGCGTTTTGTTACGAAAATCTTGCCGAAAAAACTAATCGTTCTCAATATCTGCAAAAAGCCGAAGAAAATTATCGCACGGGATTGGAAAAACTTTATAATTTGAGAAACGAAGGCAAACTGAGCAAATATGACAACGGACAAATCTCAGAATTAGAAAAACAGTTGGAAACTCTTAAAAAGAAGATCGGCTGAAAATAAGCCGTAAGGCAAAAGTAAAAAGGCAAAAGGCAAAAGTAAATTATCTCAAAAATACTAACCCGTCGGTTAGTATTTTTGAAACAGCTTCTAAAAAAATCAATCGCCCAAAAACACCTCGAAATGCCGCCGCAAACCTCTGACATCAAACGAGATGCGGTGAAATTCGCCGTCAACGGAAAACCATTGGGGTTTGTTTTCATAATTTAACAAAACCAATTCTTCATTTTCCTTAGAAAAACCGAAATGCGTGATTCGCGCAAAAACGAGCGCACCGCCGCGCATAAAACCGTCGCCCGGATTGCGCGTCCAACCTGCTTCAAAAGTCAGACATCTTATACCCTGTTGAAGTTTTAGACACGTACCGGTTAAATGGGCTTTTTGATGAAAAAAGCGGTGATTTTCATTTTGCTCCATTTTAATCCGAGTGCCGTGTCTGTTAAAGGCGAAAACGATCTCCGAAATCGTCTCGAACAGCCATTTGACGCTGCTTGTGCGAATCGCATCGTTTGAAGATTTGAGCGAAAGATAGGCGTTGATTTCGTCGCGCCCGCTTTTTCCGGTGTTTAAAAGTGCTTCGTTAAGATTTTCCTGCCAGACTTCTTCGGTTATATTCATAGCTTTTTTTAGAATAAGACCGTCGTTCGATTTTTGCAATTTCGTGCCGACAGCGGCGGGAAAATTCGGATGACTATTTTTTTTTCGCCGGAGATGTCGAAAGGCTTTACAATTAATCACTAACGATTAACAATTGACAAGTAACATTTATTTGTATGAGAAACATTGTATTCATATTTTTACTGCTGATTTTTTCGCTCGCGGCGTATCCGCAAAAAAATGCCGAAAAAACTCCCGTGCCAACGCCCGTCGCTGAAAAATCTCCGCTCGATGAAGAACGCGAATTTCAAAATGCGCGAATTCAGACAAGCATCACCGACCGCATCGCCGCTCTGAAAAAATTTACAGAAGATTTTCCACAATCCGATAAAAAAATATTCGCGCTCGAATTGATCGCCAGTTCGCGTGCCGAATTGGGCGATCAGAAATTGCGTCTGAGCGACAACCAAAGCGGCATCGAACTTTTCAAACTCGCCGCTGCCGAAGCTCCGACACCGGTTTCCGATAAACTCTTTACTGAGATTCTCGTGCAGATTCCGACGAATTTATTTCTTCGCGGTCAGCCGCAAGCCGCATTCGAAACAGCAGCGATAATCGAAGAAAAAATTGCGGGAAATGTCAATCAAATGCTCAGTTTGGCGGCATTTTATCTCGGCACGGAATACGCTTCAGAAGCAAAGCGCGTCGCCGAAAAAGTTCTCGAAATCGAACCTGCTTCAGCTTCGGCGTATCAGATGCTCGGAATGGCAAACCGCCTGAACTTCGATCTGAATGAATCGGCGGCGGCTTATAAAAAAGCTCTCGAATTGAATCCCGATTCGATTATCTCAATGCGAAGTCTGGCGGAAATGAAACGCGCTACGGGGAAATCTGAGGAAGCCGTCGAACTATATCGCCGGATTTTAGAAAAAGACACTTCCGATCAACCGGCGCAGACGGGTTTGATTCTTTCGCTTTTTAATACCGATAAAATTACTGAAGCCGAAGCCGAAATGGCAAAAACGCTTGAAACGAATCCAAATAATTTATTTTTGTTGGTCGGCGCGGCATATTGGTATGCGGCTCATAATCAAGGCTCAAAAGCAATTCAAATGGCGGAAAAAGCCATAATTGTCGAACCTCGCTACACTTGGGCATATATTGCTTTGGCTCGCGGACTTCTTCAGGAAAAACGTCCGCTCGAAGCCGAACGTGCGCTTTTGATTGCGCGTCAATACGGAAATTTTCCGACGCTTAATTACGAAATCGCTGCGGTGCGGATGAATGCCGGATTTTACCGCGAAGCCGCCGACGAATTGAAGAAAGTGTTTTTTGTTAATGACGGAATAATTTCAACGAATTTGGGCGGACGGATTTTGAAAGAAGGCAATGGTTTTATTGAAATTCTCGGATATGAGCGTCGGGCAAGTATTTTTGAACCGCTTGCGGCAGATGATCCGATAATGGCGGAAAAATTGAAATCTCTTTTGAAATTCAGCCGCAAACTTGATTCTGACGCGCCGAATGAATCGGAAATTGCCGAAGCGGCAGATGAATTTGTCAAAGGCGAAGACAATATGAAAGTTCATCGCGGTCTTTTTGTCGCCAATCGTCTTCTGGAAAAAAGAATCGCGCTGTCGAAGGCTCTGGAAATGACGGAAGCGGCTGTCGGCGGAGTTGATAAAGGGCTTGACGTAATAAGTCCGGCGGCGGCTGTGATGGCGGACGAGCTTTACGAAACGCGGACGATTGCCGCCGCCAGAAACGAACTGCTTCTCGTGCCGGATGTGCCGCGTCAGACACTTTCGCGGATTTTGCGCGGCAGAATCGAAGAACTTACCGGACAGACTTTGCTCGAACAAGGAAAAACGGAGGAAGCTGCGATCAGATTCAGACGCGCCATCAGCGTTTTACCCGAAAAAAGTGCGTGGTGGCGTTCAAGTAAATGGCGTTTGGGCAACGCGCTCGAAACAAGTGAAAAATCGAAAGAAGCGTTAGACGCATATCTTGAAAGTTTTGACGTTGAAAATCCGAGTTTGGCAAAACGAAATGTGATCGAATCGCTCTACGAAAAAGTTCACGGCAGCACCGACGGATTAGACCGGCTAATCGGCGCAAAACCGGTGATTAATCGGCAGGAAACAGCGCAAATCGTTAAACCCGCTGTGACACCGACTCCCGTTTTGACTCCAACGCCGACTCCGAAACCGCTTGTAATTCCTGAAAATGTTCCGATTGCGATTGAACCGCCGAAGACGGAAAATACCTTGCCGACCGAAGTTCAACCGACTCCGACACCGGTTGCGGAAAAATTAAATGTGCCTGAAAATGTTCCGCTCATTACATCAGCTGAAAAAGCGGAAGTAGAGGAAGAATCGCCGATTGAAGCTGATATTGAAAAAAAAGAAGAAACACCGCTGGAAAACCTTGAAAAAAAAGTAGAAGCGGAAATTTCGGTTGTTCCTCCTGAACCAACACCTGCGCCAACGCCGCAGACAATTATAGAAACCGAAGATATTCCAACGCCGAAAATCGAAAAAGACGAAACGGATAAAAATTTGCCGATTGTCGAAGAAAAAAATCCGCCGACTCCGGAAAATCCTATTTCCGCCGAAACTTTGACTGAAGTTATTGAAGATTCAGAAAAAATAACTGAGCCGCAGCCGACACCAAACCGTGATAGTCCTACGGAAAATCTGATTGCCGGAAATACGCAAGTTTCGCTTTTTGAACCGATTATTATCAATGTTCCGAAGATTGATAAGAAACCTAAACCGGAAGAAAAGCAGGAAAAAGTAACTGAAAACAGTAAAGAACAAACTGAAACAAAATCTGATGAAACTTTGCCGGAAAAAACAGCAGAAAATTTATCGGCGCGTCCGCGCATCGTGTCTGCGGATAAAGTTTCTGTCGAAAATCCCGCACAATGTTCTTTGCAAATCAGCCAGGACAAACTTTCGATTATTAACGACGGCGGAAGTTTGGGAATGTTTGTCGGTTTTGAAGGAACGGGCGGCGATTTGAATCAGATAAAAGTAAAATCAAGCAGTCAAAAAGACCTCAGCATCGAATTTCAATCCGATATCGGTATTTTAACGGGACGGGCATTTTATATCATCAAATCAATCAGCCCGAAAACAGGCATTTTTACCGTTATCTTTGAATCAAATTGCGGCAAGAAAGAAATTACCGTTACGGTTCGTTAAAATTTTATGAAACAGACATTTTTTATCATCATTTTATTGTTTTCGTCGGTTTTGTTTAGTGCGGCTCAAACTGATAAAAAACTCGTTTTAGACGAAAATGTCCCGAATTTGCCTTCTATCAACGCAAAGGAAACCGGAAAAGACATTTCCGCCGCCGATTGGAGCAAACTGGAATCGGCTTTACAGGTTGAAGATTGGACAAAAACTTTGACTTTAGTCGAAGAATTTCAGAATAAACTCGATGGAGAAACCAAAGATTTCAAAAAAGCACGACTGCGGTATATTTATCTCTATTCGCTTGCCGGAAAACTGCTTTCTTATTCATTTTCCGGCGACCGCGAAGGAGAAGAATATATGCGTAAAAGATTGGAAGTTGCGGCTAAAAGCTATGTCGGCAGAGAGTTTGTTTTTCCGGTCAGGAAAATTCTTGCCGATTGCAAAGGAGCTGTAAATTATGTCTGTGAATCAACGGAAAATCCCGGATTTTTACGCATCGCCGCGACCAATTCAAACGGCACATCAGTTCATTTGTCCGAATATATCGAGATGAAGCCTGTTAGATTGGACGTTAAAAAACACAATAACGCTGATGTTATCTTAGGCGGAATCCTCAAAGGCGTGCGGCTCAACCCGGAAAGATCGAATAAATTGATAATGACTTTGCAATTTGAGGACGGATTCGTTTATCGGATTTACACGAGTTAAGAACAAATTCTGAATGGTGAATGATGAATGATTTCATGTCTTTATTCGTTTATTTCTTTAATCTCTTTTGGGTTTATTCTTTTTCTATCGCGTCCTTTTTCCTTATTTTGGGTGTGAATAGGAACGGTTGCGAGAACGGCGAGAGTTAAAAAGAAAAACATATTTGAATTTGTTCGTAGAGGAAAATCGAAAAAACTGTGGATTAAAATGCCGAAACAGCCCGCCAATGCGCCGATAGAAATGTTGCGGCGGAAACGGCTTTCAGCGCGAACGATGACGCGCAAGCTTTGTTTGAATAAGAGATAAATAAAACTTACGATGCACAAAAATCCCAAAATTCCGGCATCGGATAAAATTTGCAGATAATCATTATGAGCGCGTTCGAGGCGATATGTGCCGTTCCACGTGTCGTAAAACGAAAAAGCCGTTCCGTAAGAATCGAGTCCCGACCCCAGAATCGGATAATCTTTAAAAATCTGCCAGGCGATATTCCAAAAATGAATTCTGCCGTTGCTGATGTCGTCATGTCCGGTTTGCATTGTAATTACGCGGTCGAGTGTCGAGTCATTGGTCAGATATGAAACGATACCGAAAATAACGATAATCAAAGCCAAACCGCCGCCGATAAGCGTAAAATTCCGGCGAAAACTTTGGTTTTTTTCAGATGACGGGCTTTCATCGGAATCGCGCTTTTTTTTGAGAATATTTGCCGCTACGATAAATCCGACAACGCCTAAAAGACTCAGAAAACCGCCGCGTGAACTCGTAAAAAGAATCGCCATTCCCATTATAACGGAGGCAATTATCAGCAAAACACGCTTGTCTGAATGGGTTGCCTTGCCAAACAAAAGGGCGAGCGGCAAAGCAATCGTCATTTCCATAAATGCGGCAAAATGATGCTTATTGATAAACGAACCGAACGGATTTGCCTGAAACGATTGGCGAAGTCCGTAAATCAACTCATCCGAACCTGCGAGCCGCAACAAAATTCCAAAAAAAGCCATTACTGCGCCAAAGACAGTAATGATATAAACCATTTTCCGCAGACGTTTTTCGTTATTAAGAACAAGATACGCCGCCGCAAAAAACACCAGATAAACAACAAATTGAATTATTGCCAGACGCGTTTCATACGGAGCTAAAGAAAGCGATCTGACGGGCGAAACCGATAACAATTCCGCAGATATTTCAAATGAACGAAGCGGAAGAAGCTGAATCAATCCGATTAAAATGAGTCCCAAAACCGGAAGTTGCAGAAGATTTGAACTGAAAGAAAATTCGCCTTGTTTCCAGGAATCAATGCTCCACAAAACTATGATTAACGCCGCAACAAAAGACAAAATGCCCAATGCCCAGACATCAACCGCACCGAAAGCAATCGTCGAAAAAAACAACACGCCGCACAAAAGGGCAAAAATAATTCCGTTCAAACGCGTATTTTTTTCTGAATCGGTTTTTTCCAATGACATATTTTAAAAAACTAAAAAGTGAAATTTTTAATTAGCTTACCACAAAAGACCGGATGTTGACGGCATTTTAAATCATTGAAAAATCCGTTAAGTTTCCTGAAATTATAAGAAAAAAAAACTGTAACTGGTTGGGTTAAAAATTTTTGGACTTTTCACCTTTATTGCGGAAATTATTCATTATTAACTGACAGCTATTGATCAAAGAGAGAGAGAGTTTTGCGCTTTCAATTCGTAAGTTTTCCATTATTCGGCTTTGAGTTTTTCCTCTTCCATTATTTTGTGAAGTTCTTCGTTGATTTGTTTTTCAATTGATTCATCGGAACGATTTTGCAGAAAATCAAGAGTATCGACTTGAAGCTTGATTTTTATTTCCTTGTTTCTAAACCGTGTAGCGCGGCGGACTTTGTAAATTCCGGGTTTGAGCATATCGTCATCCGTCCAGCCTTTTTCTAAGCCTCTTCTGTAATCTTCCTCGGTTATTTCCAAAATAAATTTTTTAGCTTTGTTCATCCGACTCAAAAATCATAAAATTTGAAGCTATAATATCACAAATATTTAGGATATTAATGCCATTTTAAACCATTGTGAAACTCTGTTAAAGTTAAAGAAATTATTGAAAAATGTTTGAAGAAATTAGCAAACATAAAGAACTTTGGAAAAAATTAAAGATTCTTGGCATTAACTAAAATGAATTCCTTTTCAAAAGAGATAAGTTATGTTGAAAAATATGAAATTAATTCTTGGGTTAGAATCCTTGAAGCAAATCAGGATTGGATTGTTTATCGTTCGTATCCCTCAAATCATACCTTTGAAGGGCAACCAAAAGTTTTGCCAAGGGTTGATTTGATTTTGCTCGGAGTCAAATATATTGAACTAAAAACTGATTTTTATAATGGATTTTCAATATCAAAACCGAAGAATGAAAAATCTTTAGAAATTGCGAAGAAATTTGATAATTTTTCTAATGAAAAGGAAGATGAACTACGAGTCTATGAAATTAAATCTAAAGAAGGAAACTTTTATGTCTTAACAGCAAATCTTTGGATTCATGTTCATAAAGAAAAAACAGGTGAATTGCCTTTAAAGCATCTTATTACACCGGATTTGGAAACTTATAATAATTACTTGGATATCTTCATTAAAGACTGGATAAAAATTAAATAAAAATATGCAAACACAAAGAACTTTAGACGAATTTAAGAACGAACCTTTTACGGATTATTCGACACCGGAAAATAAAAAGGCGATGGAAGAAGCGATTGAACGAGTCAGAAATGAACTGGGAAAAGAATATCCCGTAATCGTTGACGGCAAAAAAATCGAATTAGGAGCGCATTTTTACAGCGTAAATCCTTCAAAAAAAGAAGAGATCGTCGGTGCTTTTTCCGATGCCGATATTGATGCGGAAAGTCTTGTCAATAAAGCAATTGACGCGGCGACCGAAGCGTTTGAAACGTGGCGCAACGTGCCGGCGGAAGAAAGAGTCGAATATCTTTTCAAAGCGGCGGATGTGATTCGTCAGGATAAACATTATTATTCTGCCTGGATGGTTTTCGAGGTCGGGAAAACCTGGTCGGAAGCCGACGGCGACACGGCGGAAGCGATTGATTTTCTCGAATATTACGGGCGCGAAATGCTTCGCTGGGCGGGCGAACAGCCGATTGTAAAATCGCCTTATGCGGAGAAAAACGAATTCGGCTATATTCCCTTGGGAGTCGGCGCGATCATTCCGCCCTGGAATTTTCCGCTGGCGATTATGGCGGGAATGACGATGGCGGCGGTCGTTTGCGGAAACACGACCGTTCTCAAGCCTTCGCCGGATTCGCCCGTGATCGCTTATAAATTTATGGAAGTTCTGGAAAAAGTGGATTTGCCGAAAGGCGTGGTCAATTTCCTTGCGGGAAGCGGCGCGAAAGTCGGCGAATTGATGGTTCAGCATCCGAAAACACGTTTTATTTCGTTCACGGGTTCAAAAGCTGTCGGGCTTCATATTTACGAAGAAGCGGCGAAAACGCGTGAAGGTCAAAACTGGATGAAGCGGGTCGTTGCGGAAATGGGCGGAAAAGATGCGATTGTTGTTGCAGATGACGCGAATCTGGACGAAGCGGCAAGCGGCGTGGTCGCGGCGGCGTTCGGTTATCAAGGGCAGAAATGTTCGGCGTGTTCGCGCTTGATCGTTGACGAAAAAGTTCACGATGAGTTGATGGAAAAAATCGTCGCGCTTACGAAAAATTTGAGAATCGGCGAACCGACCGATGCCGATACGAATATGGCGGCGGTAATCAATCAAAAATCGTTTGATAAAGCGACCGAATATATCAAAAAAGGCGTGCAGGAAGGCGGCACAATTATTTTTGGCGGAAAAGGCAACGATGCGGACGGTTTTTATATCGAACCGACGATAATTGATAATGTCGCGGCAAAATCAACCATCGAACAGGAAGAAATTTTCGCGCCGGTTTTAGCCGTCATCAAAGTAGAAAATTACGACGAAGCTCTCGAAGTTGCCAACGGAACGCAATACGGTTTGACGGGATCGGTTTATTCGGCAAGCGAGGAAAATCTCGAACGCGCCAGACGCGATTTTCACGTCGGAAATCTTTATTTGAACCGCAAATGCACGGGCGCACTCGTCGGCGTACACCCGTTCGGCGGTTTCAATATGAGCGGCACGAATTCAAAAGCCGGCGGACGTGAATATCTTTTACAATTTATGCAGGGCAAGTCAATTGCGCGAAAAATTTAACGGATATTAACGGCAAAAATTAACAGAGATTTACAGGATATTCAGGATAAAAATCAAAACACCGAAGGTTTTTTTATCTTAATTTACCATGTAAATTTCTGTTAATTACTTTTTCAAATTGGGAATTTTGTAAATTGGGTTTTAATTTATTGCTCTGCGCTCTCTGCGCTCTCTGCGTGAGATTAATTTTATTTTCACGCAGAGAGCGCAGAGGTCACAACCCCCCAAAATTTACTCTGGAGTTTTTTAAGGAGAATTTTTATGAATAAACGAAGTCTTTTAATTATTTTATCTATCGCATTATTGAGCGTTTCTTCGGCTTTTGCCCAGAAAGCAACGTCGAAACGGACGATCTTTGCCGTTTTGAATGACGGCAAAACGCTCGAACCGATCGCATTTATTGAAAACGGAAAATTGGTCGAACTCGGCGATCAAGCGAGCGGCGAAAAAACGTCCGAATTTGTTAAAGCAAACTATCGTCCGAAGACCAAATACAACATAATTTTCGGCGGCGTAAATGTTGGAACGGCAACCGTTACCAAAGATTTATCGGACACCGAATGCGCGGCAAATCAAGCGCAGATTTCTCTTGTTTCAACAACATTCAAACCGAAGGGTTTTCTGATGGGCTTAGCGACAAATGCAATTCCGAAGGCAAACACAAAATTGATTCGGCAGATGCCGACCGCACGCGAACGAGCCGACATTAATAATCTCGTGATGGAGGAGATGAAAAAGCAAAATATTGCGATAAAAAACACGGGCGAACTGCGTTATCACAATCTAACGAAAATTGACGTTGACGGCGATGGAAATCACGAATTTGTCGGCACATACTGGTATAACACCGCCGCCAAACAGCGTTCGCTGATGTTTTTTATCGCCGAGAAAAATGCGAGCGGAACAATTTCGATCCCATTTACGAAATTTAACGAGGTTGATGAAGAAAACGTCATGAGCGGCGAAATTTCCACTATAGATCAAGGCGTTTATCACGAACTTCTGCTCGATATGTTCGATTATGACAACGATGGGCAAAGTGAGATTTTTACTTATTCGCAGGGTTTTGAAGGTAGTAATTTTAACGCTTACAAACGCGTTGACGGAAAATGGACGCAAGTTTTAGAAACTTCCAATTACCATTGCGGATTCTAAAAATGTACCGCCACCCGTCCCGGCGGCTGTCGTGAGAGCGTCCCGCTCGCGGTACTTCGGGTTACTTAATATCGAATTAACATCCTTAGTGTTAGAATTGAATTCAATTCTAACACTATTTTTAATGGGGAAAATTATTATGTTTAAAATTACAAAAATCAGAAAACTATTGGTGTCTTCGGTGTTAATCGGTTTATTTGGAACGATTTTCGGGCAAACTGTGCCGACAAATTTTCCGGTCAAGCGACCGGAATCGCCGGAAATCTGGAAAAAAGAAGGCGAAGCGGCGATTGCCAGAGCAAAGAATTTAAGGATTAAAAAGGGAAGAGCAAAGAACGTAATTCTTTTTGTCGGCGATGGAATGGGAGTTTCGACTCTGACGGCGGCGCGGATTCTGCAAGGGCAGATGCGCGGCGAGAGCGGCGAGGAAAATCTACTGAGTTTCGAGCGGTTTCCGGCGACGGCGCTTTCGCGGACTTACAGCGTAAATCAACAAACATCGGATTCTGCGCCGACAATGACGGCGATGATGTCGGGCTTGAAAACAAATGAAGGCATTATTTCCCTCAATCAAAATGCAGTTTTTAACGATTACAAAACCGTCACAGGAAACGAAGCTGTTTCGCTTTTGCAAATGGCGGAAAAAAACGGTAAATCAACCGGAGTTGTTTCGACAGCGCGCCTGACACATGCCACTCCGGCGGTGTGTTACGCTCATTCGCCGAACCGTAATTGGGAATCTGATGCGGACGTTTTGCGTTTGGCAAAAGAAGCGCACGACGCGAATTTTCCCGATATTGCAAGGCAGCTTATCGAATTTAATTACGGCGACGGTTTGGAAGTTGCTTTGGGCGGCGGTCGCACGAAATTTTTGCCGAATCAAACGGTTGATCCCGAATATGCAGACCGGAAGGGCGAAAGATTGGACGGGAGAAATCTGACCGAAGAATGGACGAAAAAATACAAAAACTCGGAATATGTCTGGAATAAGGAACAGTTCGACAAAATTGATCCGAAGAAAACCAAACATCTTTTGGGACTCTTCGAGCCTTCGCATATGAAATATGAACACGACCGTCCGAAAGATGCGGCAGGCGAACCGAGTCTGGCGGAAATGACTGCGAAATCAATTGATATTTTATCAAACAATAAAAACGGATATTTTCTGATGGTCGAAGCCGGAAGAGTTGATCATTCACATCACGACGGCAATGCGTATCGTGCTTTGACCGATACGATTGCGCTGTCCGATGCGGTCAGAGCAGCGCAAAGCAAGGTAAATTTAGACGATACATTGATAATCGTTACGGCAGATCACAGCCACGTATTTACGATCGCGGGTTATCCGGCACGCGGAAATAATATTTTAGGTCTGGTCAGAGAAGTTGATAGCAAAGGCGAAATTGAAGAAAATCCAAAAACCGACAGAAACAAAAAACCTTTCACGACATTGGGTTATATGAACGGTCCGGGAGCTAGACCGGGAGAACGTCCGGTTTTAACCGATGAAGAAACAACCAATCCCGACTTCAAACAAGAAGCCTTAATTCCTCTGGCAAGCGAAACTCACGCGGGCGAAGATGTTCCGATTTTTGCCAACGGGATAAATTCTTATTTATTTAACGGAGTAATGGAGCAGAATTGGATTTTTTATGTGATGAAAGATGCGTTAAGATTGAAATAGATGTCGGATGTCAGATGTTAGATGTTAGATGTTAGTAAAGAAAAATCGTAACTGATATGGTCTTTGGTCTTTGGTCTTCGGTTTTCGGACTTTGGACTTTGGACTTCGGGCTAATGAATTCAAAGACCGAAGACCAAAAGCCAAAGACCTGCGTCAATTATGAAAAATCATAAAACTGCATCCGGCATCTAAAATCTAAAATTTAAAATCCGACATCTGATTAAAAATCTATGAAAATCGTTTTTATGGGAACGCCGCTTGCGGCTGTTCCGAGCCTTGAACAAATCTTGCAGGACGGTCACGAAGTGGTCGCGGTTTGGACGCAGCCCGACAAACCTGCGGGGCGCGGAAATAAATTAACCGCACCGCCCGTCAAGGAATTTGCGCTCGAAAATAATCTGGAAGTTTTTCAGCCGGCAAAAATTAAAACAAAAGAATCTCGCGAGCTTTTCAAATCACACGCGGCGGATGTCGCGGTTGTCGTCGCTTACGGCAGAATTTTGCCGCAGAGTTTTTTGGAAATGTTTCCGCGCGGCGCGATAAATGTTCATTTTTCTCTTTTGCCGAAATATCGCGGCGCGGCGCCCGTCAATTGGGCAATCGTCAACGGCGAAACGAAAACCGGCATAACGACGATGAAAATGGACGCGGGTCTGGACACAGGCGACATTCTGCTGCAATCGGAAACCGAGATCGCGGAGGATGAAAACGCCATCGAATTGATGGCGCGTCTTTCTTTCGAGGGCGCGGCTCTTTTGAGCGAAACCTTGAAATACGACGAGATCGAACCGCAAAAACAGGACGAATCGAAGGCAAGCTATGCTCCGATGCTGGTCAAAGATGAAGGAAAAATAGATTGGAGCGCAGATGCGGTAACGATCAACAATCACATCCGCGGTTTTCAGCCGTTTCCGACTTCATACACTTTTTATGAAGGAAAAAAACTGACGATCTGGCGGGCTGAAGTCTGGGAATCGGAAAAGGGCGAAAACGATGGAAATTACGGTAAAATTCTCGATGCCGCCAAAAAGGATCTGTTCATAAATTGCGGTGCGGGAACGGTGTTAAGGATCGAAGAATTACAGATCGAAGGAAAAAAACGTATGAAAACCCCGGATTTCCTCAACGGCGTAAAATTGCAGATCGGCGAATTTCTCGGGACTTAAAGCGAAAAATTTAATTTGAATAAACATCGCTGTTCGTTATTCGCTGTTCGCTTTTAACTGATTTTCAACGGAAAATAACGAACAGCTAAAAGCGAACAGCGAATAATTTTTTTGATTGATTAGCGAATTATTTATAATGGAAAATAATTTTCAAATTATTACTTTTTACGAATTCAAACATTTACAGGATTTAGAGAATCTAAGAGATTCTCTAAAATCTCTGATGCGTGCGAGTTCCGTTTTCGGTACGGTTATAATCGCCGAAGAAGGATTTAATTCAACAGTTTGCGGGCGAATTGAAGACATTGAAAACTTTATTTCCGAAATCGAGAAAATTCTCGAAACGCGGCTTGTTTATAAAGCCTCGTTTCACGCCGAAATTCCATTTAAAAGAATAAAGGTAAAGATAAAGCGCGAAATAGTCACTTTGCGGAAAAAGGTCGAAATCGAAAAGGGAAGCGGAACGCATGTTAAAAGCGAAAAATGGAACGAGATTATATCTGACAAAGATACTTTAATTCTCGACACGCGCAATGATTACGAATATAAAATCGGAACTTTTAAGAATGCCGTGAATCCGCAAACAAAGAGTTTTAATGAATTACCGGAATTTATCGAAAAAAATCTCGATCCCCAAAAACATAAAAAAATCGCTATGTTCTGCACGGGCGGAATTCGCTGCGAAAAATTCGCGCCTTACTTGAAAACTCTCGGATTTGAAGAAGTTTACCAACTCGAAGGCGGAATTCTTCGTTACTTAGAAGAAATTCCCGAAAACGAAAGCCTCTGGGAAGGCGAATGTTTTGTTTTTGACGAAAGAATCTCGCTCGACGAAAAACTGGAAAAAGGCGGCGCGGATGATTTTTCCGTTGAGTCGAAAGAATAAATTTCAAATGATTTAAATACGGTAAATCTCGACGACGAATTTTCTGTCGTTTTTTACAAATCCGCGATACATTCCTTCGGAATTAAACGGCAAAATGACATTTCCGGCAGAATCAACGGCAATCAAACCGCCATCGCCGCCGATTGTCGTTAGATAGTTTATTGCTTCATTTGCCGCATTTTCTACACTCGAATTTTTATATTTCATCCGTGCGGAAACGTCGTAAGCGGTCGCGGCTTTGATGAAAAATTCACCGTGTCCGGTGCAGGAAACGGCGCACGTCGCGTTATCGGCGTAAGTTCCCGCGCCGATGATCGGCGTATCGCCGATGCGTCCGAATTTTTTGTTCGTCATACCGCCCGTCGAAGTCGCCGCCGCGAGATTTCCGCGAAAATCGCAGGCGACCGCGCCGACCGTGCCGATTTTGGATTTAATTTTGTCCTTTGTCCTTTGTTCTTTATCCTTGATATTTTCTTCAATTAATTCGGGTTCGTCCGCCGTGTGATCGAGTTGGATTATGCCTTGTTCGCGCGCATTTAATAATTGTTGGTAGCGAAAATCGGTGAAAAAATACTGATCGTCCATAAATTCGATGTCTATTTCACGGGCGAATTCGTCTGCGCCGCTTCCGGCTAATAAAATATGTTCGGTTTTTTCCATGACGAGCCGCGCCAGTTTTATGGGGTTTTTGACGTTTTTAACAAAGGCGACCGCGCCGCAATCTAAATTTGCGCCATTCATTATCGAAGCATCTAGTTCGTTTTTTCCTTCGTGAGTAAAGACCGCGCCTTTTCCGGCGTTAAAGAGCGGAAAGTTTTCCAGTTTGATGACCGAAGCCTCGACCGCATCGAGTGCAGAGCCGTTTTTTTGCAAAATTTCCCAACCGGCTTTCAGAGCGTTTTCCAAACCGTTTCGATATTCCGCTTCTAATTCGGCGGTCATTTCGGATTTGAGAATCGTTCCTGCGCCGCCGTGAATGGCTAAAGCTGTTTTATTCATAAATTTGCGAAGTCAGAACCGCCTGCGTAAGTGGGCGGGTTGAAGATACAGACTAAATCAATTGATAATTCAGGTTGAACCACCCGCTTACGCAGGCGGTTCTGACTTTCCTACAATTTCAAATTTCTCAAACGTAAAGCATTAGTTATAACCGAAACGGAACTGAAAGTCATCGCGGCGGAAGCGATCATCGGCGAGAGCAGAATTCCGAAAACGGGAAATAAAACTCCTGCTGCGATTGGCACGCCGACGAGGTTGTAAATAAAAGCGAAGAAAAGGTTTTGACGAATATTTTTCATCGTCGCCGCGCTTAATTTTTTCGCTTTTAAGATTCCGCGCAGATCGCCTTTGAGCAAAGTAATATCAGCCGATTCGAGAGCTACGTCCGTTCCCGTTCCCATCGCGATTCCGACATTTGCCTGCGCCAACGCGGGCGCGTCGTTCACTCCGTCGCCAGCCATTGCGACTATTTTTCCGTTTGATTGCAATTCTTTGACTTTTTCAGCTTTTTCATTCGGCAGAACTTCGGCGAAAACTTTGTCAATATTTAATTTTCGGGCAACAAATTCAGCGGTTTTCGTGTTGTCGCCGGTCATCATCACGACTTTGATATTTTGCCGGTGAAGCTCATCAATCGCTTCTTTTGCCGAAGATTTTATTTCGTCGGCAATGCCGAGAAAACCCACAGATTTTTCATCAATTAAAACTTCAACTACCGTTTGACCTTGATCTCTAAGTTCGTCAAGACTTGGGGCTTGGAACTTCGGACTTTGGACTTTTATTGTTTTCCCGTCAATTTTCCCGACAATTCCTTTGCCCGTAATTGATTCAAAATCTTCAACTTTTGCGAACTTTAGATTTCGATCTTCCGCGCCTTTGATAATCGCTTCAGCGAGCGGATGTTCGCTCTGTTTTTCTAAACTAGCGGCAAGTCTTAATAATTCATTTTCTGAAATTTGAAATTCGGAATCAGAAATCTGAAATTCGGAATTTAAGATTACCGTTTGCAACTTCGGTTTTCCTTGCGTCAAAGTTCCGGTTTTATCAACGACGATGACATCAACTTTTTCCAGAATTTCCAACGCTTCGGCTTTTTTAACCAAGACACCGTTTTTCGCGCCGTGTCCCGTGCCGACCATAATTGACATCGGCGTTGCTAAACCCAATGCGCACGGGCAAGCGATGATTAAAACCGAAACCGCCGCAACAATCGCATAAGTGAAACTGCCGAAAATCATCCAAATCGCAAAAGCCAGAATTGCGACGACAATGACCGCCGGAACGAAATATCCCGAAACGATATCGGCAAGACGCTGAATCGGTGCGCGTGAACGCTGCGCTTCGCCGACCATTTGGACGATTTGCGCCAAAAGCGTTTCGTTGCCGACTTTTTCGGCTTTCATCAGAAAACCGCTTTTCCCGTTGATCGTTCCGCCGATAACTTTTGAATTTTCCGACTTTTCGACGGGAAGCGATTCGCCCGTCACCATTGATTCGTCAACCGCAGTTTTGCCTTCCAAAATAATGCCGTCAACCGGAATTTTTTCGTTTGCTTTGACGCGAATTTTCGCGCCTTTTTGAATATCAGAAAGCGCGACTTCTTCTTCCGCGCCGTCTTCAAAAACGACGATTGCGGTTTTCGGCGCGAGTCCGAGAAGTTCTTTAATTGCCGAAGATGTCTGCGAACGTGCGCGAAGTTCCAAAACTTGTCCGAGAAGTACGAGTGTGATAATCACAGCCGCCGCTTCAAAATAGACGGGAATCAAACCTGTATGCGCGTCGCGCATTGCGGCGGGGAAAAATGCGGGAAAAAAGAGCGCGAAAACACTGAAAAGAAAAGCCGCGCCCGTGCCGATGGCGATTAACGTGAACATATTCGGGCTGGCATTTTTAATAGATTGTATGCCGCGCACGAAAAAGGGAAATCCGCCCCAAAAAATGACCGGAGTTGCCAGAATAAATTGAATCCAAAGACTGTAAAAAGACGCGCGACCGTGAGGAAGCGTCGGGAAAAGAGTGTTAAAATCAACAAACATCTCCGCCATCGCGAGCGCGAAAACCGGCAGAGTCAAAGCGGCTGAAATCCAAAATCTGCGCTTCATATCTAAAAATTCGGGATCGGGTTTATCGTCAAGCGAAACCGCTTTCGGCTCCAAAGCCATGCCGCATTTCGGGCAAGAGCCGGGACCGATTTGCACAATTTCCGGATGCATCGGGCAGGTGTATTCAACGCCTTCCGTTTCCGCATTCATCGCTTGCGGCTTTGTTTTGGAATTTAAGAAAAATTCGGGATTTTGGCGAAACTTTTTTTGACAGCCAATCGCGCAGAAATAGAAAGTTTTGTCTTTATACACAAAAGTTGCAGCGGCTGATTCGGGTTTGACGAGCATTTTGCAAACCGGATCAATTTCCGTTACAAAATCTTTATCTTTCGGTTTTTTTCTGCCGAGCTGAACCATTGGCGGCGCAGTTTTCGGCTGATTTTTTTCTTGTAAATCGGGCTTCATCTCCGCTTCTGGAATTTTCTCCATTCCGAGATCAATGGTTTGTAGTTTCGGTTTTTCATCGGTGATTTGCTCTTTAAAGGTTTCCAGACAATTTATACTGCAAAAAAAGAAAACTTCACCATCTTTTTCAAAGTTGCCTGCCGCCGTTTCAGGCGCGACGCTCATTCCGCAAATTGGATCGGTGAATTGACTCATAATTTGATTATATAACTTTAGAAACGTGAAAAGAAATAACCTGTAAATTAGTTACTGTAAATAATTCGTGCGAAAAGCAAACAGCACGAGCGAAACCTTCTAGTAAGCAGGTTTGTTGGCAAACAACTTTATAGATAATCGAATTGTTCGCTTGCGGCTCAGTATACCGTTATTTTCATCAACGCACGAATTATTTACAGTAACATAAATTATATCTTTAACATTGCGATAAAACTTTTGCTCAAATGCCTAACAGCATTTAAATTTCTCAAAATGAATAAAGTTGAGCAAAAAAAATAACAATTTCCGAGCCAAAATTTTTTTTGCGTAATTTTTCAACTCTTTTGCTTTTGATTTAAAACGTAAAGAAAAGCTAACATATCAAATTATGAGACAATCCAAGATTGAAATCTGGCTTCAGCCGGTAAATAAGTTTATCAAAAATGAAACTGCCGGCGGTATCGTACTTTTTGCGGCAGCAGTTTTGGCATTAATCGTAGCAAATTCGCCTTTAGCAGAAAATTATCATCAGCTCTGGCAAAACAAATTCAGTATCGGCTTTGCCGGGTTTGAAATATCAAAAAGTCTGCATCATTGGATCAATGACGGATTGATGTCCGTATTCTTTTTTGTCGTCGGTTTGGAATTGAAACGCGAGATCATCGCCGGAGAGCTTTCCGATATTCGGAAGGCGACGCTTCCTCTCGCCGCCGGTCTCGGTGGAATGGTTGTTCCTGCAAGCGTCTATTGGCTATTTAATCGAGGTACGGAAGGCATCAACGGTTGGGGAATTCCGATGGCGACCGACATCGCCTTCGCTCTCGGAATTCTGTATCTGCTCGGAAACCGTATTCCGCTTTCATTAAAAGTTTTTCTAACGGCTCTGGCGATTGCCGACGACATCGGCGCGGTTTTAGTCATCGCATTTTTCTATACGTCGGATATTTCTCTGATTAGTCTAGGCATCGGCAGTATTTTTATGGCTGTTTTAATCGGTGCTAATTTTCTCGGTGTGCGGACTCCGGTTTTCTACGGAATTGTCGGTATCGGCGGTCTTTGGCTGGCATTTTTGCTCTCAGGCGTTCACGCAACAATTGCCGGAATTCTTGCCGCTCTGACCATTCCGGCAACTGTCAAAGTAAATTCAATGGATTTTCTGTCGAATATCAGATTATTTGCTAATAATTTTGAGAAAGAATCTCCCGGCATAAAAAATATGATGACTTACGAGCAGATGCACATTATTGATAATATTAAAAAATATATCAAAGCCGTTGACACGCCGCTACAGCGGCTCGAACACGGAATGCATCCGCTTGTCGCATTTGTCGTGCTGCCGGTTTTTGCTTTTGCTAACGCCGGAATCACTTTGACCAGCGATTTGTTCGCTCAGGCTGCCAGTTTGGTAACACTCGGAACAATGTTCGGCTTAACAGTCGGTAAAACCGTCGGTATTATTGGAATGAGCAAACTGGTTGTTTATATGAATTGGGCGACTCTACCCGAAGGAAGTTCGTGGCAGCAGATTTACGGTGTCGCGTTTTTGGCATCAATCGGTTTTACAATGTCAATTTTTATTACCGAACTTGCTTTTGATAACAGCGCATTCATTTTACAGGCGAAACTAGGCATCTTTGTCGCTTCAATTATCGGCGGAATTGTCGGTTATACACTTCTGCGGAAATCAAACGTGGAAACTAACTTATATAGCGAAGTAAAAGTAAAAAGGTAAAAGGCGAAATTGAAAATCTTTTTTTAGAGTCCGTTTAAATTTTCGTCAGCATTCCTAAAAGGAACGAAACTATAAAATTTTCCACACTTATACGAACTTTTAACTAAGAAGCTGTGTTTAAAATCACAAATCTGCTCTGGGCACGGATTAACGCAGTTTATGTAGCTTTTTTCTTTGATTTATCCGCGTTTTCCGCGAAAATCTGCGGCTAAATTTTAATCTGACAAATTTAGCAGGTAAGCAAATGTAAGAGAAGCTTTTTAAATATTACATTTACTTGCCTGCTTGTTTTGCGACTTGTGTTATTGATTTAAAAGTCTTTCTTCCAGAAGTTTGGTTGAAACTGCCAGAAAATCGTAAGCGGTTATCATTCCGACGAGTTTTCCGTTTTTTATTACCGGCAGGCAGCCGATATTTTTTTCACGCATTATTTTGAGGGCTTCGAGCGAGGACGTTTCGGGCGTAACCGTGATCGGATTTTTTTTCATTACATCGCGTATTACAGTTTCGTTTTCGGGCTTGCTGGTAACGAGCAATTCAAGCAATTCACGATGCGAAATTACGCCTACCAGGTTTCCTTGCGAGTCTTCGACAGGAACGTGGCGGACATGCTTCCAATTCATCAAACTCGCCGCTAAATCTACAACATCTTCCGGGCGGACGGTAAACAAATCAGTTGACATAAATTGCTCAACAGTTCGGTAATTATCAATCCAGTCAATTTTATCGGACAGCGCGGCAAGCTCCCATTCGTGAAGCGGTTTGCCTGATTTCTGATTTTCTTTCATCGTTTCCGTCAGATTTTTTAGCCGGACGTTGAGTTTGACCTGTTTATCCATATTGGCAAACGAATCAAATATCCATTGTGCGCCGGTTTTTTCAGCGCGGACACGGTTTTCGATAATACCCAAAAAGCGTTCGGCATCGGCGGAATCAATTTTCATCATCTCCAAACCTTTTCGCGCACGCGGCAGCAGTTCATCTAAAATTAGACGAGAAGCCCGATAGCTTTGCCCGTCCAGCCAGACAATCTGTGTTTTTAAACCGTTTCTGGCAACATTAAAAAAATTGTTTTTCGCCTCGTCAAAATTCATAATGTTGCGGACATCACCGAATTCTTCGGGCAGTGCCGTCATTAAACCGAGAAAAAATGCCGAGTTTGCCATTTCGTCGGCGACAGTCGGACCCGAAGGCAAAAATCGCGCTTCGACGCGTAGACCTGGTTTTTCATTCATTATGCCGTAACACGCCCGATTCCAACGCCAGATCGTGCCGTTGTGCATTCCCCAGGCAAGTAGTTTAGGAATTTTGCCGGAATTTAAAACTTCCATCGCATTTTCTTCCAGTTCCCGCGTTAAAATTATGCGAAAACGCGCCACATCTTCGTGAAAAATCTCAACAATCGAATCTTCTACCCATTTATCGCCGAAGTTAACCCGCGACGGACGGCTTCGTGCCTGATGAACCGGCGAGCGTTCATCTGTTGCGGACTGGAAAAGCGCGAGCCGCGTTTCGTGCCAGAGACGATGACCGAGCAGCATCGGCGAATTAACCGCGCTTGCCAAAACGGGAGCGGCAACCGCTTGCGACCAATTATAATATTTGACAAACTCGCTGATGCCGACCTGAAGATGAATCTGAAAACTCATATTGGAAAATTCGATAAAAGTATCGTTAAGCCGGAGTTGGAGTTCGTCGAGTCCTTTGATATGAATAACGCGGTGTTCGCCGTGAAGCTCGGTTAAAATACGGTTCATTTCGGTATAACGCGGCTGCGGTGTAAGGTTTTCCGCGACAAAATCCGATTGTTGAAGAGTCGGTAAAATTCCGCACAAAACAATGTCGGCACTCATTTTTTCGGCGGTTTTCCGCACGATGTCGAGAATTTCGTTGATCTCACTTTCCAGACGGCTCAGGCAATCGCCTGAAAAACCGAGCGGTGTAAGATTAGCTTCCAGATTAAAAAGCCCAAGTTCGGTCGTTAGACGTGAGTCATCAGCCGCTTCGATAATTTCTACCGCAAGCGGCACGGGACGCATCGCTGAATTGACCAGAAACATCTCTTGTTCTGCCCCGATTCGCATTACGCCGTCTTCAAATTGCCCGCTTTCGAGCATTTTTTCGAGAGCCTGTAAATCATTAAGAACAGCTTTGGTAAAAGAACGCATCTGTTCTTCGTTGGTTTGTGTCGAAACTCTTTTATCACCCATAGTATAAATTTTACGTAATTGATTAGGTCTTTGATTTTATGAATTGCCGTCTGCTTTAGCTGACGGGTTAGATTAGCTGAAGATTGGCGGGTTTAGCCAAACATTAAGAAAAAAAATCAATTCTCCGATTAGCTTTAGCTAAAGCTCTAAGGAATTTATATAATTTTTGAAATTCGGCTAAAGCCTGTTTCTTCTCTCAAAGTTTTCCGTCAGCTAAAGCAGACGGCAATTCATAAGACATAATCAGCTACAATTTTACAATTGTATTTTCTGCCGGAATTATTGGTTGTATTCTATGTCAATTTATTGTTTGCAACAAATCGGCTGAGATTTGCGAATAAAAATAATTTTCCGTAAAAAATAAGTAAATTTCCGATGAAAACGCGATTTGTTTTAAAGAAATAAAAAAACGACGGGCGCAAAGTAATTGCACGCACGTCGCTTTTTTTCCGGATCAAATTATTTATTTAATTTTTCTCTTTTTTACAGCACGCGCCGCCATCGCAGCAGCTTGCGCCCGGTTGACAGCAGCTCTCGCCTTTGGCAATTGTGACATTCGTCATATCAGCCTTGACCGTTTCGCTGTCGTTTTTCGATTCTTTCATTTTCTTCATCGGACAAGAATCGCTCTTTTGGCTGCAGCACGAACCGCTCATCTGGCAATTTCCGTCTTTACAGCAATCCGCCATTCCGCAGCAAGATTTTTCGCCTTCATCGGAAGCGGCGTTTTTCTTCATCTTGCAATGATCGCTTTTGTGTGCGCTTTCCGTCGCCGCAGCGTTTGTTTTAGCCGCAGTTTCGGTGATTTGAATGGTATTGAACGCAAAAACGGCAACAAGTCCGAAAACGAAAAATGCCGAAAGAAAGATTATGATTTTTTTATTCATTTTAATGTTCTCCTGATTTTTTAAGAAAAATTTTGTGAAATACCGTGAAATCACGTTTGCATTAGTTTAAATGCCGGATTTCAATAGAAAAAAGTGCGTTTCTTTATTTTCTTATCTTTAAATCAGAAATACACAATGTTTGATCCGTTCGCCGCGATGGTCGTAAAAAGGTTTTTGGTAATGAACCGCTGTAAAATTGCGTTTTTCTTCAAACTCTTTAACTTTCGGCGGAGCTGTTTTATCGGGCAGAAGCGCGACGACGGATTGAAAATTTTGTTTCTGCGAAAGATTCGCAAATACGGGTGTCAGCGGCAGCGCACAGCAATCAATTTTATTTTCCGCTGCGCCGAAGGCTTTTTCAGAGAGCTGTTTCTCGTCATCTTTTTCCGATGGCGGACAGTTTTTTCTGTCCATATTGGCAAGCGGACAGTGATCGGCGGGCATCTGCACTTGAGCGAGACCGCAATAGGCAAGGCACGCCGAGCCGCTCAAATTAATGCACAGAAAAGCGGCAATGAAAAGTGTTAGGAATTTTGTTCGTGTGCCAAACATAATTATACCAGAAATTATAACAAAAATGGCTTAAACATTAAAGCGGAAATTAACGATATCGCCTTCTTTCATAATATATTCCTTGCCTTCAAGCCGCATCAAGCCTTGTTCTTTCGCGGCTTTTTCGCTGCCGACTCTGACCAGTTCATCGTAAGAAACGATTTCGGCACGAATAAAACCGCGTTCGATGTCGGAGTGAATTTCGCCCGCTGCTTTCGGAGCTTTCGTGCCGACCGGAATCGTCCACGCGCGGACTTCTTTTTCTCCGGCGGTCAAGAAACTCATTAAACCCAAGAGTTTATAAGCTGATTTGATCATTTGGTCAACGCCGCTCGATTCGACTCCCAAATCCCGCAAATATTCGCCGCGTTCTTCCGGTTCGAGCGAGATCAGTTCTTCTTCGAGACGGGCGCAGATCACGACAGTTTCGGCATTTTCCTTTGCGGCGTGTTCTTTGACGAGCTTGACGAACGGATTGGAATCAGGATCGGCAAGCGAGCCTTCATCAACATTTGCGGCGAAAATTGTCGGTTTGGTCGTTAAAAGAAAGAAACTTTTCGCGATTTTGCGTTCGTCGTCGGTTAAAGAAACGGTTCGCGCCGCGCTTCCCTGTTCGAGCGCGGGCAGAAGTTTTTCGATAACTTCGATCTGCGCTTTGGCTTCCTTATCACCCGATTTTGCCGAGCGTTGAGCTTTATCGCGGCGTTTTTCAAGACTGGCGAGATCAGCCAGAGCGAGTTCGATCTGAATCGTTTCAATATCGCGGATCGGATCAACCGAGCCTTCGACGTGTATGATATTTTCGTCTTCAAAACAGCGAACCACCTGAATCACCGCATCGGTTTCGCGGATATTGGCAAGAAACTGATTTCCCAGACCTTCGCCTTTTGACGCGCCGCGCACAAGTCCTGCAATATCAACGAATTCGACCATCGCCGGAACGACTCTCTGCGCTTTGTTCATTTTTTCCAAAACGGCAAGCCGTTCGTCCGGCACGGCGACCATTCCGACATTTGGTTCGATTGTCGCAAACGGGTAATTTGCCGCCAGCGCGGCTTCCTGCGCGGTCAGCGCATTAAAAAGTGTAGATTTTCCGACGTTGGGCAAACCAACGATTCCAGCTTGTAACATAATAATTTCAAATTCCGAATTTCAAATTTCAAATTGATTATTCTAACCTTGAAAACGTATTTTGAGAAATTCAAACAATAAACAATTAACTTTCGGCATTTTTTAGATTGTTTTTAACAGAATTAAGAAACAAAACAGACCGATTTTTGATTTTAAGACTATTTTGATAATTTTAATTTTCTCCATAAAGCAAATTAGTCTAACTCAAATCTTTCGGAGTATAATAAAAAAAATAAGCATCAATAGATAATTAAAAATTGATTCATGAAAAATGTCAGAAACCTCTTAAACCGCGACGAAATCTGAAAGTTACTGAAGTTTTTGGAATGTTTCGACATTATCCATTTTTAATTATTTATTGGTGTTTGGCTTTTAAAAAACAAGTTTGGAAACAGGGATTCAAAAAACATTTGCCGTTGAACTTCGTTCGCTTGCATTGACACGCGGCGATAAATTGTTGTTTAAAGAGATGTTTTGGCAATTGCCGCGCGGGAAATTTCTTGCCGTTACTGGCGCGAGCGGAGCAGGGAAGTCAAGTCTTCTGGCGTGCTTGAGCGGAATTATCGAGCAGACCGAAGGCGATTTCAAACTTTCTGTCAATGATGAAAAATCAATCGGGGTTATTTTTCAAAGTTATCGTTTGACGGCAAATTTGAGTGTTTTGACCAATGTTTTGTGCGGAAAATTAGGCGCGTATAAGTGGTGGCAGACATTGATTTCATTTGCCGAAAGTGATCGGCAAAAAGCATTCGCGATTTTGCAAGAACTCGGTTTGGAAAAACTCTTGCACAGGGAAGTTCGCCGAATTTCAGGCGGCGAGCAGCAGCGCACGGCGGTCGCCCGAATACTTTTGCAGAATCCCGAAATAATTCTGGCGGATGAACCGACATCGAATCTAGATGCGGATTTGGCAAAGAGAGTTTTGTCACTTTTGCGACGTAAATGCGAACAGGAAGACTGCACGGTTATCGCCGTTTTGCACGACGCACAAATGGTTAAAGATTTTGCAGATTATGAACTGAAAATCGGCGCGGAATACGAAAACGGCTGGTTTTTTCAAACGCTGAAATAAAGATTTGCAGGAAGATTTAAAAATCCCGAACCTCCCTTTACGCGAACGCTTTACGGCATTCGGCGCGACGCTTCTGCTGTTTTTGATTTTGGTTGTGATTTCGCTTCCCGCACTTGAAGGCGCAGGACGCGAACTCGATTATCTGGCGAATTTGAAGCGGTTTGCCACAAAATTTTTTCCGCCTGATTTTTCGATTACGCCGCAAATTCTCAGCGCACTCGTCGAAACGGTGCAGATTGCGGTGATGGCAACCGCTTTTGCCGTGATTCTGGCTTTGCCGCTGGCGATTGCTGGAGCGCAGAATATCGCGCCGCGTTGGTTAAATTTGACGACCAGAATGATTCTAAACGCAGTCAGAACTTTGCCGAGTTTGATCTGGGCATTGCTCGCCGTCGCTGTCGTCGGACCGAATTCGCTGGCGGGCGTGATCGGTTTGACATTTTACAGTCTTGGATATTTAGGCAAATTTTTCAGCGATGCGTTTGAATCGGTTGACACAAAAATCGCCGACGGTTTGCGGCAAATCGGCGCGGGCAGAGTTCAGGCTTTTCAATACGGTTTACTGCCGCAGGTCAAGCCGATAATTTTGAGCCACGCGCTCTGGATGCTTGAATATAATATTCGTTCGGCGGCGATTATCGGCTACGTCGGCGCAGGTGGAATCGGGCTTTTACTTCATTCTTATCAGGAATTCGGACAGTGGGAAAAATTCTCGACCGTTCTGATTTTTATTCTTGCGCTCGTTACTCTGCTCGATTTCTTCGGCGAATGGCTGCGCGGAAGATTAACGAAAAACGATTAAAATTTTTTGTGATTTAAATAATTTTTAGGTAAGCACCTGAGCAAAAATTTTGTGATATTTTCATCGAACGTAAAACAGGCTAACTGCCTGTTTTAAGATATTTTCAAAATATCTTGTTATTTTGCTGACCTGCTTATTTCCTAATGTTGAGTCAAGTTTGAAATGAAGTGTCAGAACAGCATGCATGATCGGGCTGTATAAAGCCGAATTTTTAAGATGTTAAGTTCTGACAACCCGCTTACACAGGCTGTTCTGACATCCGCCAACTCAAACTTGACTGTTTCAGAACAAGTAAAAAATGAAAGGTTAGAAGTGATAAAGCGACTCGGAATATAACTTTTCATTTGTTCCGAAAGGGAATATCGAAAAATTAGATGACAGAAATAATGTTGAAAAAAGAGGAAATATTTATGCAAACGGCAATAGAAAAGCAGACAGATTTAAAGTTGCGTTGGGAAAATTTTAAGAAGGAAAACCCGAAAGTCAGAATAAAAGATGCGGCGGATAAATTGGGCGTGAGCGAAGGTGAATTGCTGGCGACGGGAATCGGCGAAAACGTCGTTCGATTGAAAAATAATTTCAAAGAACTGCTCCGCGAACTTCACACGCTCGGTTATGTGTTGGCTTTGACGCGAAATAACGAAATTGTTCACGAACGCAAAGGAGTTTATGAAAATGCCGAAACGGATTTGCCTCATAAAATGGCTTTGTTCGTCAATCCCGACATTGATCTGCGGATATTTTTGGCAAACTGGCATCACGCTTTTACCGCAACGGTCGAAAATCCGCGCAGAATGTTTCGCAGTATTCAGGTTTTCGATATTGACGGCACGTCGATTCACAAAATTTATCTGACCGACAAAAGCGATTCGGCGGCTTATGAAAAATTAGTCGAAAAATTCAAGAGCGAAGATCAAACTCCGTTTTTGGAAGTTTTCGAAAAACCCGCAAAAGAAGCCGAAAAACCTGATTCCGAAATTGACATCGAAGGATTTCAAAAGACTTGGGCGGAATTAAAAGACACGCACGATTTCTTCCCAATGTTGCGAAAATTCGGCGCAGCACGGGAGCAAGCCTTAAGAATTGCGAGCGCGGAAATGGTGCAAAAGGTTGCGGCGGACAGCTTCAAAGTCGTTCTGGAACTGGCAAAAGAGAGAAAACTGCCGATTATGATTTTTGTCGGAAACGCCGGAATTATTCAGATTCACACGGGCGAAGTGGAAAATGTCGTCGAAGCTCGCGGCTGGTTTAATGTGATGGACGAAAAATTCAATCTGCACATAGATCAGGAAAAAATCGCTTCAGCTTACGTCGTCAAAAAGCCTACGACCGACGGAACGGTAACGAGTCTGGAAATATTTAACGAAGCGGGCGAAAATGTCGCGCTCTTTTTCGGCAAGCGCAAACCCGGAATTCCCGAAATGCAGGAATGGCGCGATCTGATTGTCGATCTTTTAGAAGCGGTCTAAAACCTCGAATAAAGAGTAAAAATCAGACCAACAATCTTCAAACTCATAAAATAGCATTTCCAATAAAAAAAACTCCGCGCCGAAGCCGGAGTTTTTTCTCATTATTTCTGCACTAAATCGAGTTTAACGATCTACCTTGCTGTTTAGCGGTAAATATGTTCGCCTCGATTACTGCGCCATTCGTTTTCAAAGTATTCAGCATCTTCATCCGTTCGCGGATTTACGCCGAAAACCGTTCCGCCTTCTTTAATGCCGTCTTCATAAAGTTTAGCACGTTCTTCGGGTATTCCCGCACCGATCAGAGCGCCGACCAGTCCGCCGGTTAAACCACCGGCTCCGGCACCGGCAAGAGCCGCAGCAATCGGTCCGGCAATAATTAAACCGAGTCCCGGAATCGCGATACTTGTTCCAATTGCGGCGATTCCGCCAATGATCGCGCCGAGTGTTCCGCCTACTGCCGAACCAACACCTGTTCCTTCTAGAGCCTTACTGCCGAGTTCGGTGTCATTGATGTTATCGTCATTGGCATACCAATCGTCGCGTGTCTTGTCAGACATCATAACATTGATTTCTTCGTTGCTGTAACCGCGGTCGCGCAATGATTGAAATGCTTTTTCAGCATCATCACGATTGCGAAACATTCCGGTTAATATTCTGTCTTTTCCTTGTTCTGTACCTTGATTATTCATAATAATTCTCCTTCCCTTACTTTTGATTTTAAAGTAGCTTGTAAAGCTTATATTATTGCAGAGCAATCTGTGTGCCGTAGAAATTATACGACGATTTCGCCCTTAGTACGGCAATTATATAAAATACGTCCGGTTCAGTTGTGTGAATATCAAACACATTCCAACATTGATTGTGTCTTAAATCTGAACATCTGAAACGACGTCTAAAGATAAAATCTGAAAACAGCCTGATGAAATAAGCTGGAAAAATTTGTATAGTTAAATTTATCGAAAAAAAACTTTTTATCTGCTTTCGATAAGGTAAATTTATGAAAATTTTTTTAGTTACGTTGATTTTTATGATGATCTTAAACGGTATAAATTCGGCTCAAAATCTGTCGGACGCGACCTATCGGGTTTTTGATGGAAAGGGAAATCCGTCGGAATTAAGTAAGGTTTTACGAGAAATCGGGAAAAATGAGGTTGTTTTTCTCGGTGAATTTCATGATGATTCGGTGGCGCACGCTTTGCAATTCGAGATTTTTAAACAAACCCTAGAAAAATACGGCGCGGAAAGGCGTATTGCGCTGTCTCTAGAAATGTTTGAGCGCGATGTGCAGATCGTTTTGGACGAATATTTGAATGGAATGATTTCCGAAGCGCATTTTTTATCAAGCAGTCGCCCGTGGGGAAATTACAAAACCGATTATCGCCCGCTGGTCGAACTGGCAAAAGAGAAAAAACTGCCCGTAATTGCGGCAAATGCGCCGCGCAGATATGTCAATATGGTTGCGCGGCTCGGACGCGATTCAGTCAACGGTCTTTCGCCTGATGCTAAAAAATGGATCGCACCGCTGCCGTTCGGGGAAGCTTCAAAAGCCTATACGGAAAAATTTAACGCGCTGATGGGTGGACACGGAAATTCTAATATCCTTGATTCACAGACGCTTTGGGACGCAACGATGTCTTATTTTGTTGCAGATTATTTGAAAAAAACAAAAAATCCGATGGTTGTTCATTTAAACGGTGGTTTTCATACCGAAAGCCGTCTGGGAACGGTCGAGCATCTCTTAAAATATCAGCCCAATGCCAAAGTTTTAGTCGTAACGATGCGCTATGAAGAAGATTTTACGAATTTTGATAAGGAAAAACACACAGGCTTGGGCGATTTCGTGATCTTAACCGATACCAAACAGCCGCGAAGTCAGAGATAATTAAGTGATAGAAATTATATGAAAAAACTATTTGCTCATGAATCACACGAATTTTTACGAATAGTTTATAGAATTTATTCGTGAAAATTCGTGTGATTCGTGAGCAAACTTAATCTGTCTTAACAGCAGTAAACGGAATTGCCGGAAGTCCGCCGCCGGAGAGATTTCCCGATATTTCGCCGCCAACGAGTTTGCCTTCGATGGAAATTTCAGGAATTTGCGGCGATTCGCTTTTTAAGATTCCGGTAAAACTTTCACCGCTGACCGTTCCGTTTTCAACTGTTCCGTTTCCGAACATCGAAGAAGTTTTCCCCCTAAACTTCGCGCCGTCCTGCAATAGATCGAGCATTACGGAAATTTCCTGCCCCATCAAAGAAGCCGTAATCTGCCATTTTCCTGAAAGATTTATTTCGGGCGCGGCGTTCATTTCAACTTTTTCGGGCATTTTTACGGTTGAAACTTCAATCATCAATTCGCCGAGGCGCGTTTCGACATCCGGTTTCAATTCTTCCTGAAAACGTCCGCCGAGATGTTTTGCCAGAAACTTTTCCGCTTCGGCAAACATCGCCATATTATTGACCGGACGCTGAAAACCGTGTCCTTCGTCTTCCGCTAACAGATAAACGACCGGATAATTGCGTTCTCTGAGGGCGATGACGATCTGATCGCTTTCCGCTTTTTTGACACGCGGATCATTTGCGCCATGCACGATCATTAAAGGCGTTTTGATTTTTTCGACGTGACTCAGCGGCGATTGGCGGGCTATTTGCGCTTTGCCTTCTTCGGTCGCGGGATCGCCCATTCTTTCGAGAAATGCCTTGCGGAAACTTTCCCAATATGGGGGAATGGAATTCAAAAGCGTGTTTAAATTCGACGGTGCAACGATAGCGACCGCCGCCGCGTAGAGTTCGGGCGTGAACGTAACTCCGGCGAGCGTTGCATAACCGCCGTAGCTTCCGCCCATAATTCCGATGCGCTTTTCGTCGGCGATTCCTTTTTCGATCAGATATTTCACACCCCACGTGATATCATCCTGCATCAGATCGCCCCATTGTTTGTTGCCGGCATCTATGAATTTTTTACCGAATCCGGTCGAGCCGCGAAAGTTCATCTGCAAAACGGCGTAACCGCGATTCGCCAGAAATTGCGGAATTGCATTGTAATTCCACGAATCTCTGTGCCATGGTCCGCCGTGCGGCAGGGCGACGAGCGGCAGGTTTTTTGCTTCAACGCCGTTCGGCAGAGTCAGATAACCCGGAATTTCCAAACCGTCCGAAGATTTATAACGAATCGGTTTCATTTCGGCGAGAGCTTTGCGGGGTAGCGTTTCGCGGATTCTATACTGCAAGGTCAGTTTTTTGTTCGTGCGGTCGAAAAGATATGTTTCGCCGGGTTCGGTGTCGCTGTAAGCCGAAATTATCCAGAGATTTTCGTCTTTTGTTAAAGAACCGATGCCGATTTCCTTATTCGGCAGCTGTGCTTTTAACCAATTGTAATCGGCTTCAAAATTTTTATCGCGGAAATAAATCTCGATTTTGTCATCTTCGTAAGACGTTAAGATCAATTCTTTGCTCAGTTCGCTGAAAAATGCCTCTCTCAGATCGGCGCGGTTTTTCGGGTCTTGTTCGATAAAAGTTTCTTCTCGCGTTTCGGGATCGAATAAAACGAGCTGAATCAGATCGCGCTCGCCTTTATTTGTCTGCAGATAAACGAGTTTATCGTCTTTATGAAACCTAAGCGGATAGCACGTTTCAAAAATTCCGCACGTATAAACCTTTATAAACTCATCGCCTTCAACTTTTAAGATTTCCGTTTCGCCGTTTTCGGAAGACCGCGTGGCGAGCCGCAATTTATCTTGATTATCGAAAATAAAACTCATCAGACGGTCTTTATTTTCGCGGATCAGCGTTTTTTCTCCGGTCGAAATCTGAACTTTATAAAGATCGTGCCAGGCTTCATCGCGGTCATTGATGCCGATATAGATAAAATCCGGTTCGGTTTCGGGAACTGCATAAATCTGCGTTGTAACTTTTTCGGCATTTGTTAAATTTACCGCCGCCGGAACTGTTTTGCCGTCTGCCGGTTTTGCGTTCGGATTGACGGCATAAACATTAAAATCCTCATCGCCGTCTTTGTCTTTGACAAACAAAATATATTTGCTGTCGCGGCTCCAGAAATAGCCCGGAATCGGACGTTTTTCTTCATCTGTCAGCGGTTTTGCGTTGTCAAAACTTTCGTCCGTGCGTTTTATCCAGATGTTGCGGACATCATTTAGAGGTTTGATAAAAGCGATATATTCTCCGTCCGGCGAAATCTGTGCGCCGGAATATTCCGGATTTCCGAAGAGTATTTCGCGGTCAATAAGTTGCGGTAATTTATTATCTAGGGCTGAAATAGTCATAATTAAAAGTGAACAACAAAGGTAAAAGTGTTTAAAATATATGTAATTAGCATAATCTTACTTAAGTGAGTTTGTAAATTGAAGATGAATGAAGTTGAAAAAACGGAATAATAGATTAAGTGATAAGTGGTAAGTGAGAGTTGCCTGTTCGATTAAAGCTATCACTTCTGACTTATCACTTATCACTTATTCCGAAAAGATTTCCCGCCGGAGTAAATTTGAAATATCATCAAATTTAAAATTCATCCATCCAGAATTTTTTGCGAAATTTGCTTTCCGTCCAGAAGTTTTTGACGAGTTCGATTTTCGGCGCGGAGTTTTTGTCTAAAACTATACTGATCGCATCATAGCGAAATTTGAAGGTTTGAAGGTGAAAAATTTTGCGGTAGACCCGCGCCGTGCGCGTGATTTGCCGTTGTTTTCTAACATCAACGGCGGAAAGCGGCGAGGCGAAATCATCGGAACTTCGCGTTTTGACCTCGATAAAACACAAAACGTCTCTATCCAAAGCGATCAGATCGATCTCGCCCGAAACGGCGACTCCGCGCCGGTTTCTGCCGATCGGAACTTTGAAATTCGCCAGAACGAGCCGATAACCATTGTTTTCCAGAAATCGCGCCGCCAGTTCTTCACCGATTTGCCCGACCTCGCTTGTCTTTGCCGTGTTTGAATGTTTATCCTGTTTGTTAAGCAAAAATATTTCAGACATTTTACAAAGGGTTCAAATAGAATATGAGTAAATTTTTCGCAGCTTTAACGCTGATTTCAATCACAACTTTAACCGCAATTTGCCAAACGGACAAACCTGCACAAGCCGAAAACAAAAGTAATCTACCGAAAATCGTCGAATTTGAAAAGCCGGCGAAAGTTCAAGTAAAACCGAATGATATGCCCGCGCCGTTTGCGACTGATAGCGCACGCCGACCGTCGAAACAGGTTGAAATGCCGAAAGACGCGGTTTTGAATGTGCCGAAAGGTTTCAAAGTCAATGTTTTTGCCGAAGGCGATTTTACATATCCGCGCTGGATGGCACTCGCGCCGAACGGCGATATTTTCGTCGCGGATTCGCGGGCGAATAAGATCATTGTTTTGCGCGATAAAAACAAAGACGGCACAGCAGATGAGCGTTTTACGTTTGCTGAAAATCTTTCGCAGCCGTTTGGAATGGCTTTTTGGAACGATTGGTTTTATGTGGCAAACACCGATTCAGTCGTTCGTTTTAGATATAAAAACGGGCAGACGAAAGCTGAAAGCGAGCCGGAAAAATTAATCGAATTGACCAAAGGCGGTTATAATCAGCATTGGACTCGTAACCTTATTTTTTCGCCTGACGGCAAAAAACTCTATGTTTCAATCGGTTCGGAAACAAACGTCAGCGTCGAAGCCGATCCACGCCGTGCGGCGGTTTCGGTTTATGATCCGGACGGCAAAAATCACCGGATTTTCGCGGGCGGTTTGAGAAACCCGATCGGTCTGGCGTGGAATCCGAAAACGGGCGAACTCTGGACTGCCGTTAATGAACGCGACGGTCTCGGCGATGATCTTGTTCCTGATTTTGTAACTTCGGTCAAAGAAAACGGTTTTTACGGTTTTCCATACCTTTATATTGGAAAAAATGTTGATCCGCGCCGCAAGGAAGATGTAAAACCAGAACATCTGGAAAAGGTTGTCACACCCGACGTTCTATTAACATCTCATTCCGCCGCGCTCGGTATCGTTTTTTATGACGGCAAATTGTTTCCGAAAGATTATCGGGGCGATGCGTTTGTCGCACTGCACGGCTCTTGGAATCGGCAGAAATTAACGGGTTATAAAGTCATTCGCGTTAAATTCAAAAACGGAAAACTCGTTGAAAACGCTTACGAAGATTTTATATCGGGTTGGCTGCCCGATGAAAATACCAACGAAGTTTGGGGAAGACCGGTCGGTTTGTTGGTGCATTCGGACGGTTCTCTTTTGATTTGCGACGACGGCGGCAAGAAAATCTGGCGCGTTTCTTATAAAAAATAAAGCGCGTAAATTTTATTTTTACGCGCTTTATACAGCAATAAACTTGCCGACAAGAAATTACTCGTCGTAGTATTCAACGCCGAGATGCGTGATTAATTCTTCGCCCATCATATAGCGTAGTGTGTTTTTTAATTTTTTGAGCTGAATAAAAAGATCGTGTTCGGGATAAAGTTCGGGCGCGGTTTGCGGAGCTTTGAAATAAAACGAAAGCCATTCCTGAATTCCGCCCATTCCGGCGCGTTTTGCCAGATCAAGAAACAGAGCCAAATCCAGACACAGAGGCGCGGCGAGAATCGAATCGCGGCACATAAAATCAATTTTTATCTGCATTTTGTAGCCAAGCCAGCCGAAAATATCTATCGCGTCCCAACCTTCTTTGTTGTCGCCGCGCGGCGGATAATAATTGATACGGACGACGTGCGAAAAATCTTTGTAAAGTTCAGGATAAACTTCGGGTTGCAAAATATGTTCGAGAACGCTGAGTTTTGATTCTTCTTTGGTTTTGAAATTTTCCGGGTCGTCCAAAACTTCGCCGTCGCGGTTGCCCAAGATATTGGTCGAATACCAACCGTCGAGTCCCAACATTCTTGACTTAAAGCCCGGCGCGAGAATTGTTTTCATCAAAGTTTGCCCGGTTTTGAAATCTTTGCCGCAAATTGGTGCGCCGTTTTGTTCGGCAAGTTTGACCAGCGCGGGAATATCAACCGTCAAATTCGGTGCGCCGTTGGCAAACGGAACGCCCGATTTGAGCGCGGCGTAAGCATAAATCATCGAAGGCGCGAT
>JBGTIH010000191.1:0-92562 GCA_041745765.1 Pyrinomonadaceae bacterium
AGCTTTTTCAAATGGCTCAATGACAAAACCGATTATCAAAACGCTTCAAGAGTTAGATCCAAAAAAGGATTGCTGGTTCATTGCTATGGCAAACTAGCATTCGCCAGTTTGCTCCTTTGTTTCTACTCTTGATTCACATTAATAATTTTCAAATTTCAAATTTCAATTTTTTTTTAATTTTGAATAGATTTTATCTGAAAAATTTTCCGAACGAGAAATAAAATCTGCCGCGCGCATTTTCGTTGAGACTGCCGCCGATAAAGAGCGGTCCGAAAGGTGTTTCGATAACTGCGCCGCCGGAAAAACTCTGACGGTAATTGACTTGATTGAATTTTTCAAACAAGCTTCCGCCTTCATACCACGCACCTAAATATGCCTTTCCACCTAAAAATGTCGGAAAGAATTCCGGATTATGCAAAACCCCGACGCCGCCTTGAAAATAATTATTTCCCCGAAATTCATCAAACCCGTAGCCGCCCAAACGAAACGGACCTCCGAGAGTAAATTGCTGTGTCAGCGAAGGTCTGCCGCCAAAAGTTGCGCCGCCGCCGCCGAATCCAAAGAGAATATTTCGTTCATCAAGCGGTTTAGAGAAATTAAACCGGCTTTCCGCTTGCGTAAATTTACCGGTTGATTCGGGGCTGTCGAAATAATAATCGAGAGTATTTTTCGATAAAAAGCCATTTGTCGGGACCTGTGCTTTATCAAGCCCGTCGTAAGTCCAGCTAACTCCGGCAACGCTGAATTTCCCCTTCACGTCAGGCAGCAGAGGATCGCCGATACGTCTGGAAGTACTCTGATAACCGATGGTGTAGCCCGTTCGTAATTCACTTTTTTGGTTAAACAGATAACCTAAATCAACCCCTATTTGCGCGGTTTTTTCGACATATTCCGCCAATCTGCTGCCGCCGCTGAAAAGATTTATTCTTCGGCGTTCATATAAAGCCTTTGGAGCAATAAAAAAATTGGTCGTTCCGATCGGACGATAATATTCGCTGGCAAAAAATGTGCTTGAGCCGATCCGCATATCATTGCGCCATTCCGCACCGTTGCGTCCAATATCGAAAAATGTCAATCTTGCCAAAAAGTTGAAATTGACGTTGTCTGATTCAACACTGTTGACATCAACGCCAAGCTCAAGCCGCGTCGGAGTCGTCAGGCTTGCTCCAATTCGGCTTGTCGTGATAATTAAACCAGTTTCGCCGTTTCTTTGCGTTAAACCGTAATTTAGAGAATCAAACCGCCCCGTTCCAGTCAAATTTGACAAGTCTTTGGCAAGCTCGGTTTGTTTCGTTTGATCGAGCGGTTGATTGATGTATTTTCCGCCCAGTTTTTCATTGATTGTGCGGGCTGCATCAACATCGTTTCCTTCGACGGCGATAAACTTCGGAATCGGCGCAATGTCAGGCAAGGTTCGACTTTGGCGAGCAGCAAGATGCGCCTGCCATTCGTTTTCATCAAGCGAAAGCCCTTTTAAGAGCGGGACTTTTTGTTCCGCTCCGCTTCGTCCAAGTTCGATAATATTTTCGCTTTGAGTGAAATCTGTTAAAGAATAGTTTTCAAGATCGGGAGCGATAATAAAATCCGCTTGACGCAGACTGCGCCGTGAATTTTCAAGCGTTGCGATATTTATAGTTTGCGCCAAAACGCCGGGCAGACTCTCCAACAATTCACGATTTCCGAGTTGTGTTTCAATATTAACGACAATCAGAATATCCGCGCCCATTGCCTTAACGGCATCGGTCGGAATATTATTAACGAGTCCGCCGTCCGACAAAATTATTCCGTCAAATTCGACCGGAGAAAAAACTCCCGGAATGCTCATCGTTGCTCGTAGAGCGCGTGAAAGCGAACCATCACTCAACGTAACAGAACTTCCTTTAATCATATCCGTTCCAACCGTCCGAAAAGGGATCGGCAAATCATCAAAATCATTGACGGAAGCATAAGGAAGTGTAACACGATCAAAAAGCAATCCGATTTCGTGTCCCGAATTAAGGGCATTCGGAAGTTTCAAATTGTTAGCTTTTCCTTTTAACGTAACCGGTGCGGGGATATTACGACGATCTTCTTTTCTTCGGAATGATAAATTTTCGAGTGAAGCTGAAATTTGCAAAAGCGTGTCCCAATCGAGCGTGGTGACGAGTTGTTCGATTTCATCGGGCGTTTTTCCCAACGCATATAACGCGCCGATAAGTCCGCCCATACTCGCTCCGCCGACGAAATCAACCGGAATCCGATTTTCTTCTAAAACTTTTAATACGCCGATATGTGCAAAACCGCGTGCGCCGCCGCCGCTTAAAACCAAGCCGACCGTCGGGCGTTTTTTTGCCGTATTTGTTTGAGCAAAAATCGTGTAAGGAAAACTCAATAACAGAACTATGAGTATTGCAATATTTTTTTTAAGCATAAATTTTTTCAGGAATAATAAAAACAAGTTCTACTAATTTCACGTATTTGAACATTCCGAACTTCAAATTAAAATCGTTTGTCAAGAAGTTAAAATTATTCTATCATTAACGCGCCTGATAATTGTAAATTTGAAATATTGAGAGGAGAAAAATTATGCCGAAATTTATTATTGAAAGAGAAATTGAAGGTGCGGGAAATTTATCGGTTGATGAACTGCAAGCCGTTTCGCAAAAATCCTGCGGTGTTCTCCAAGAAATGGGAACGCAAATTCAGTGGATTGAAAGTTTTGTAACGGACGATATAATTTATTGCGTTTATGTCGCCCCCGATAAAGAAACAGTTATCGAACACGCCCGTCAAGGCGGCTTTCCGGCAAATCGCGTTTCGCAGGTCAGGACAATTATTGATCCGACAACCGCTGAATAAGAAAAAAGTTAGAACAGATCATTTTAATAAACTGTTCCAACTTGTTTTATTATAATGCTCAGAAAGCTTTTGACTAAATTTTTAGTGCTGACGATGTTCTCGGCAATCAAGCCGCTTGCGTTTTAGTCATAGACATAATCAGATTCAAGAAATATAACCGTGATCCCGCATAAAAGGCTGGCAGAAATTCCAGACTCTTTGAGAAACAAACGCATCTTGACGATAAGAAATCGTTGTCATACCGTCCACTCCGCCTTCATCAATCAAATCGGTCGGCAGTTTACCGCGCGGAACCGTCCAGGGCGTTCCTCCCATTCCGCCGTGCGTACACATAAAAGTATATGCCGCCGGATAAACGGTCGGCGGGCTGTAGCGCATTCCGTCATTACTGAAACTTTCTCTTGATTTTGAAGCCGGATCACGGATTACGTGATGCACAAACCCGACATTATTAGGAATTGATTCCGCATCAATAAACAAATGGCGATCAACACAATCGAACAAAAGCAAGGCTTTGACATCAATTCCTTCACGCTTTAATTTTCCTGCAAGTGAAACAACGCCTGCCGCGCCACGGCTATAACCCGTCAGCAAAATCGGCTCATTTACACCTGCCCGTCTTTGACTGACGATAAAATTAAAACCACCGTTAATCGCATCCATTAAACCGCCACCGAGAGCGACAGGACCCCGAAAATATCTCGAGTTCGGTTTTCCGGTATTGGCAATTTTCCTGACAAAACTGTTGGCAAAATCAATATCATATTGTCTGTCCCGCGACGCACCCGGTGTTACTGCACTTCCCGTCCCATCAATCCCTATAACTATTGGCATTCTTTTTTTCTCCTTTTTTTTAATTTAGAAAGTTTGGTTACTCTCTAGCGACGAGAATAAATTGTTATTTTGCACCGATTTAACTTAAATATGATGATTCATTTTTTCTTCCTTCGAAATTACCGTATAAGATGCCGTTTTATTTCACTGTGTATTTTAATCTAATAATTTTTCTCTTACTGAATCAGAAATCGGCACTTCCTCAGACCAAGAAGTGCTAAATTCTGTTTTTCCATTGACAGTTTTCTTTCTAAAATAAAAACCAATTTGAAAATTTTTATTATCTTTCCAAGTGAGGCTCAACATACTTAAATTATATCTAAATATTTTTGTTTCTCCCGGTTTTAATACATATTCAATTGTTCCATTTCCACATTTCCATTGTTCTACTTTCTTGCCGTCCAGTTTTTCCTCCGTTAACCAAACATTTACAGTTTCTTCATTTTCTATTCCCGAATAAAAATAAGTTTGGTCACCAGTATTCGTAATTTCAAAATCTGCTGCCATTGAATCATAAATTTCGACAAATTGCTTAAATTTGATTTCTATCCCCTCACTATGTTTTTCTACGGGGTTGATTTCACTAATTTCAGGTAACTTAGCTGATTTATTGGTCTTTTGATTTGTATAATATGAATTCATAAACCAAACACAAGCGAACCCAATTATAAAGCTCAAAAGAAATACTGGAATTTTCATTCTAAAATCATTCATAATGTTTTCTACAAATTGTGAATTTATTTTAACTTTATTTGAACAAAAAATTTCAAATTCTTGCAAATAAAAAAATTTCGTATTTTGCGATTTATTCCTTTAAAATCCCGCGTGAAATGACGATGCGTTGAATCTCGCTTGTGCCTTCATAAATCGTTGTAATGCGGGCATCGCGGTAGTATTTTTCGACGTTGTAATGGCGCGAATAACCGTTTCCGCCGTGAATTTGAATGGCATCGGCGCAGACTTTGTTAGCGATTTCGGAAGAATAGAGTTTTGCCATTGCCGAATAAACGCTTGTTTTCTTATGATTTGAGTCCTTCATCGCGGCGGCGCGAAGCGTTAAAAGGCGGGCGGCTTCGATTTCGGTTGCCATATCCGCGAGTTTAAATTGAATCGCTTGAAATTCCGCAATTGGTTTGCCGAACGCCACGCGGTCTTTGGCGTATTCATTCGCTTCTTCAAAAGCGGCTTGAGCGATTCCGATTGCTAATGCGCCAATGCCGATTCTGCCGTTGTCCAAGGAATTAAAAGCGACGCGCATTCCGTTGCCGATTCCGCCTAAGATATTTTCCTTCGGAACTCTGACATCAACAAAACTCATCTCCGTCGTCTTCGAAGCGCGTTGACCGAGTTTGTGTTCGACGGAAGAAACGCTCAAACCCTCGCTTTCTTTTTCGACGATAAAAGCCGTAACTTCTTTTTTTCCGTTATTTTCGCCCGTAACAGCCATTACGATATGAGTTTCCGCTTCGCCGCCGTTCGTTACCCACGATTTTGTGCCGTTTAAAACATAAAAATCGCCGTCTTCTGCGGCGCGTGTTTTCAGATTGGTCGCATCCGATCCGGCTTGCGGCTCGGAAAGACAAAACGCACCGAGTTTTTCGCCTTTTGCCAGCGGAACTAAATATTTTTGTTTTTGTTGCTCGCTTCCGAAACTCAATATCGGATAACAGCAAACCGAATTAGTTACGCCGATGATAACGGCAACCGAAGCATCGGCTTTGGCGATTTCTTCGAGCGCGAGTGCATATGAAACCGAATCAAAACCTGCGCCGCCGTATTCTTCGGGAATTATCATTCCCAAAAGTCCGAGTTCGGCAAGTCCTTCCAGTTGTTTGCGCGGAAATTTTTCTTCTTCATCATATTCACGCGCCAGCGGTGCAATCTCATTTGCGGCAAATTCGCGTACGGAATTTCGCACCATTTCTTGTTCTTCGGTCAAATCTAAATTCATAAAGTCTTATGTTTAATAAAGTTTTCGGATATTCAAACTATAAGTAAATTTTTTGTAAAAAACAAATTTCCAAATATCTGATCTCTGTCTTAAAACAATACAATTGAGTTTTGGCACTCAATTTGCGAATAATACTACCAATTGCAAATTTTGCATTGATTTAATTCATTAATTTTTTGAAAAAGGAGAAACTATGCAGGGACCATTAAAAAGTATTATCGCGGGCGTTGCCGCTTGGAAATTGGGAGGCGGTTGTCTTTCGACAATTGTCATTTTTTTAATCGTGTTTTATTTATTAGGATTTGTTAACTGTTAAATTAAAAGGCTGTTATGAAATTCATAACAGCCTTTTTTTCTTTTAAACTTCATTTTTCCACTTTAAAACTTCTTCGCGCAAAATTGGATTTTGCTGAAAACTGCCAGTTACACCTTGAGCGGCAGTCGCGCGTTGGATGTGCCAGTAACTTAAACCGAGTTTGCCGACGGCTCTTAGATATTTACGTCTCGGTGAATATTTCCCTTCAGTTGCTCCGCCCCAAACCCAGGTGAAACTGCGAAATGCTGATGTTGCAATATCTAAATGTTCCTGCGGAATCAATCCGCGCGCCACGTCAATCGCCAGCATTTCTCTCAAAATCTTGTTTTGACGGTGCATTATGTAAAAAGTAAAACCGACAAAAATCAAGAAAAATGGAATTTGGAAAACAACATAAAGAAGTAGAAACCCACCCAATCCCAAAAATGTGGCGACACCGTTCCAGAGTCCGTGCAGAAAAACCGCACAACCGTAACCTAAAATCGGCATCATAATTCTCACAACCAAATTATGCGATTCTCTCGAAATTCCGCAGCCGATTCCAATCATTGCGGTAAATGTAACATGCGCGAAAGGAGATAAAATTCCTCTAATAAAAAACAGAATCGCCACGCCCGGAATTCCTCCGCCGAGCAATGCTCGCCCGTAATATAGAACATTTTCAACGGTGGCAAATCCGAGCGCAATGACTCCGGCGAAAATCAATCCGTCCAAAATCCCGTCAAAATACCGGCGGAAAAATATCAAAAGAATAATTAGACCCAATCCTTTTGAACCTTCCTCAAAAACCGGCGCGGAAATGACCGCACCGAACGCATCCCCAAAAAGACTGCCCAAAACCGTATTGATAATAAAAGAAACAAAAACCGAAACAATTGCGCCCCAGGCAAATGCCGAAGCCAAAATCCATAGCGGTTCCGGGTCAAAACGGTCAAGCCAAACCAACGGTAACAGATAAAACATCGCCGGAACAAAGGCAACAACGGCGGCAATCGTCGAAATAATCAAAGCCGGAATAATGCCGATTTCAAAAGCACCGAGACTTGCCACAAGCAGACCGATGACAATTAAGCCGAGAAAAACAAAGCCGAAAATTGCCACGCCTGCACCGATATATTGTCCGGTCGTTCCTTTTTTCGGCTCAATTGTTTTGATATTTCCTAAACCGATACTTGAAATGGAATTGCGAACTTCAACAGAGGGAGTCAAATCCGCCGGAAATTGCGGAAGTTGATAAGTTGGAGAAAAACCCGGATGATTTGCCGCCGGACTTTGTTCGCTGAAATCAATTGTTGTTCCTTTAATCTGTTCATTCGAGACGAACGGGATGGTCTTTTCTGTTTCAGATTCCGTTTCGATTCGAACCGCCGCTTTTACTCCGTTTGTGCCGAATTGAATCGTGTCGCCGTTTTTTAATTTTACTTTTTGAATCTTTTGACCGTTAATCAAAGTGCCGTTTGTACTTTGATTGTCGGTAATATAAAAGCCGTCTGCCATTGCTTCGATAAAGGCGTGTTGTTTAGAAGCAATTTTTTCTATTTGCGGATCAAATCTAATACTACTGTTTTCACTCCGCCCGATGGTTATAAAACCGTTGGTTAGGTCAAATTCCTGCCCGTCAAGCGAGCCGCTTTCAATCGTCAGTATCAGTTTCATAAAGTAATCATAAAAATAAAAAATTCAAAGTCAAGTTTTTTTTCTAGACTTTGAATTTTTTTATTTAAATTGTATTGAAATTTTTATGGATTAACCGAAGCAGGTGCCGGAAGATCACCGTTTTGTCCGAAAATTCTTGAACTGAATGCACCGTCCGAACTGTTTAAGCGATACCAGACATTATCTCCCGGACGATAAACGGCAATATCGGCTTTTCCGTCTCCGTCGTAATCCGCCGGAATCGGCAGATCGTCGGCAAGACCGAAACGATTAATGGTAATCGAGTTTGTTCTGGAATTCAGAATATACCAAGTTCCATCCGATGGACGATAAACGGCAAAATCAGATTTACCGTCGCCGTCAAAATCGGCAGAAAGAGGTTTGTCGCCGCTGAGACCGAATTTTATAATCAGCGGCAAACTCGAAGAACTTTGCAAAACATACCAGGTTCCGCTTGAAGGTCTGAAAATGGCTAAATCGGCTTTACCATCGCCTTCAAAATCTCCTGAAAAAGCCATATCGCCGGTTAAGCCCCATTTAACAATTCGTATTCCGAGCGTGCTTTGCTGAATATACCAAACTCCGGTCGAAGGTCGCCAAACGGCGATATCCGCTCGACCGTCGGCATCATAATCAGCCGCCACCGGAATATCGCCGTTTGAGCCGAATTGACGCGCTGAAAAGCCGTCCGTGCTTCCCAGAATATACCAGATGCCGGTTGAAGGTCGGAAAACCGCAATGTCGGTTTTCCCGTCTCCGTCATAATCGCCCGGAACGAGAATGTCCTCGCTCAAACCAAAATTTGTTGTGCTGTTTGCGCTGTTTGAAGTTGTTTCAATTTTCCAGTTTCCGCTACTCGGCGAATAAACCGAAAAATCGGTTTTGCCATCGCCGTCAAAATCAGAAACTTGATTTTTCAAAGGAGCTTCGATTCCGGTTGCGTCCAAAATCAATAAACCGCTGGTCATATCTCCGGCTAAAACTTTATCTTGACCTAAAAACGGATAAACTGCCCAATTGCCGTCATACGTGGTTGGCAAAACATTTTGCAGATTCTCGCTTCCGCACACCAAATCCCAGGGTTCGGCGGTCAAAGCTCTTTCTTTTTCTTCCAAAGACGGCATAAAAGCGGGCTGATAAGTGTCATACTGTCCGACGCGTTTTGGATTTGCCGGTTCGGAAATATCAAAAACTTGAACACCTGCTTGATACCAGGCGACGTATAAATAATTCCCCATCACCACCGGATTATGCGGCGTAACGGCATTTAAGCCGAGATCGCTCATTCTTATTCGATTTACCAATAAAGGCTGTGCCGGATTGGAGATATTATAAACGCGAATATCGCCGTTTCCGTTATTTGTTTCGCGGCAACTGTATAAATAATTTCCGTCTTCGCTCGACCAACTGCTGTGCATCGCATTTCCCGCGGTTATGCTTGTTTGATCTTCGATAAAACCTAAAAGCGTCGGCGGCTGTGTCGTAATATTCGAAATATCGTAAATTTCTGTTCGTCCGCGATTTGAAGAATTTCCCCAACCCGATGTGAACATACGGTTTCCGCGAATGTGCATCGCGTGAACCCAGTTAACCTCGGTCGGATTTAAATCACGAATAAAAACAGGGTTTGCCGGATTGCTGATATTAATAAATTTTATGAGTTTATTGGAAAATCCGTTAAAATTTTGGATTAAAATATCGCCCCAAACCACCATTTCGTGAATCGAATTAAATCCGTTTCCGTTACTCGCATCTACTTTTCCTAAAAACACCGGATTATACGGGTTTGATAAATCAACGATATGAACTCCATTGCTGTTGCCGCTGCCGAAATATCCGCGATTTCCAACGACAATGGCTTCAAGAAATTGAATATTTGAGCCGGGATTATACCACGAAGCCAGAACCGGATTATCAATGTCGGAAATATCATAAATAAAAGCTCCGCGACAGCTGAAACTTCCCTGCACAGCTATATTTCCATCGGCATAAATATCTGCAAATTTTGATCGTAAAGAAGTTGCACAAGTCGGTGTAATCTGCGCTCGAAGTTTTACCTTTTGGGCAAAAACCGTGTCCCCGAAGCTGATTAAAACAACAACTAATCCTAACAAAATTACAAAAAATTTTGCGCTTTTAAATGAATTGAAGTTCATTTTTTCTCCCAAGATTTCTTTAATTGAATTTGTCTTTTAGTTTTACTTATTTTGTTGAAAATAACAAGTTTATTCGTCAGGTTAACGAAAACCGGAATTATGTACGAATGAATCCTAACAATTTGTTTTTTGAACAAAATCAATTGTTAGGAAGCCGCTTGCGAAGCGTCCCGCATAATAAGATCGAATGTTCCGGGAGCAACTTTACGAAACCGGCGGTTTCTGTTGAGCGAAACCGCGATTGAAATGGTCGGGTTATTACCTTTGAACTCAAATCCGCCCGTCATCAGTTGGGTATAGAGGTCGTTGACGTGCAGAGGTCGCTTGGCTTCACCAAGTAGCAAAGTGCAGGCTTGCGTAATCGTCCGGTCGGCAAAACGATGGCTCAATGGTTCGATGTTATGATTAATCGGCGGAACATTTCGTTGATTATTATTGATATAGGAAACCGAACCGCCGGTATTTCTGTAATTTGTATGCGGCGGCGGCTGATTATTCGGATTCGAGCGCGGAGGCATATTCATTTCCTTCTGAACTTCATAATCGCCTTCATATTGCACGGGCGGATTTACTTTCCAGGATTTATTGCTCGAACCCATCGTCGCCAGAAGACTGTAAATCGCCTGTTCTGTTTGCGCCGCGCTGTTTTCCATCGCCTGAATTTCCTGACGCAAACTTTCCGCTTCAGTTTCGACCTCGCGCAATCTGCTCAAAAGCCGATTCTGCGCGTTCCGCGTCTGCCGCAAACTCTGTTCCAACGTCGCTATCAGATTTTCGTTTATCATAAACTTCTTTAATGGTGAATGGTGAATGATGAACGATGAATGAAAGAATTTCTTAAATTCACCACTCACATTTCACATTTCACCATTAATCTCTACTTGTTTCTTTCAATCAAATATCCTGTAATCTCTACTAAATTTAATAGTGAATGATGAATGAAAGAATTTCTTAAATTCACCATTCACATTTCACATTTCACCATTAATCTCTACTTGTTTCTTTCAATCATATATCCTGGAATCTCTTCTAAGGCTAAACGATACTCTGTTTTCGGCAAAATTTCAAGATTTTTTATGGAAAGGTCGGCAAACTCGTAAGCCCGTTTTCTGGTTTCATTTAACAATCCATGTCGGTCTAATTTATCTAGCAGTGATTTACGGGAAACATTCTCATAATTGCCGTCGTGCATAATCGTTTCCAAATCCTTTTTAATTTCGGGTTGTATTTTGACTAATAAAATCAAAGGCAGAGTCAATTTTCCTTCCAGAAGATCCGCCCCCGAAGCCTTCCCCAAAACTTCTTTCTCCGCCGTAAAATCAAGTACATCGTCGGCAAGCTGAAACGCCGTTCCGAGATTCATTCCGTAATCTTTGAGAGCTTTTCTTTGGTCAGCGTTCGCACCGCCGACAATAGCACCGATCTCGCAGCACGCCGAAAAAAGATATGCGGTTTTTCTCTGTAAAATATCGAAATATTCGGTTTCGGAAATATTCGATCTGCCGAGCGTCGTCAGCTGAATGAGTTCGCCTTCGGTCATCTTGCGCGTTACGAAAGTTAAAATATCGAGAATTTCCAGCGAACGTTCCTGCAAACTCGTTTCAAACGCCGACATATAAAGCCAATCGCCCATCAAAACCGAAGCCTGATTGCCGAACCGCGCATTAACCGACGGACGATTCCGGCGCATATCCGAATTGTCAATAATATCGTCGTGAACGAGCGTCGCCGTGTGCAGAAATTCCATAACGGTCGCGATCCGAATCGAATTTTCCGCCTTTCCATTGCCGCCGACCGCGTAATTCGACAAAATATTCAAAGCCGGACGCACGCGTTTGCCCCCCGATTTCTGCAAATAATCGCCTAAATAATTAATAACCTGAATATTTGAATTAGCCTGTCGCTCGAATTCCTTTTCGATCAAACCGAGTTCCGTTTTAATTAAATTAAAAATCTTCTGCGCCGCAATCTGCGGATTTAATTTTTCTCTGATTGGTGAAAATGTCTGCATTTGATTGTAAGCCGCGAGATTTGTTATATGTTTTGGCTTTCCGGCGTTTTTCGCGGTTAATTACTCCGATAATTATCGAATTTCATATCAATCCCGAAATCTTTGCTTTTTAGAGCGGCGATCACTTCCTGCAAAACATCGCGATCTTTGCCGGAAACTCTGACGGATTCTCCCTGAATCGAAGATTGAACTTTTATTTTTTGTTCTTTGATGAATTTGACGATTTCTTTCGCTTTTTCGGTCGGAATTCCCTGTTGAATTTTGGTCAATTGGCGAACAGTTCCGCCCGCCGAAGGTTCGATTTTGCCGTATTCCAGAGCTTTTAACGAAATTCCGCGTTTGATGAGTTTGCTTTGCAGAATATCATTCATATTCCGCAATTTCGTTTCGTCTTCCGCGCTTAAAATGATATCGTTTTCGTGCAGTTCGATCAGAGCTTTGCTGCCCTTAAAATCGAATCTCTGACTGATTTCTTTTTTTGTTTGATTGATCGCGTTGCTGACTTCCGCATAATCCGTCTTTGAAACTATATCGAATGAATTTTCTTTTGCCATATTTTTCCTCTGAAAAAGAATATCATCAATTTTTTTTGTATCAAAACGCCTTGAAATCAATTGTTAGTTGAATAATATTTTATAACAACGAAGCTCGCGTCTTGTCGGTAAAATTGATACGCAGATTAAAATTAGATTTCTTAAATCTGTTAAATAGGATCTTTTCTTAATTTTACAGTAAATATAATTTGATTTTGTTGAAAAAGATTTCTGTTTAATTGACAATTTTGAAAAATTAGAGCAAATTGTATAAAAATTATTGTCCCAATTTGCAAAGCTGATTATATTTTCTTCGGTGAGAATCATTAATTCAGACATTTCTTTCTATTTTCAGCAATAGTAAGATTTAAGCAGTTACAAAAATTTTATATAAATTTCACTTGATATTCTTGTTGTCGTTAGTTGATATTTATATTTTAAATTCTTCCACAGAAATTTTGATAAAATTAGGAAGAATATTTCTATGCCCCTTTTTAAGAATAAGAACCGAAAAAAACATCTTTGTTATTATGGTTATGCCCGAACTCCCTGGTATCGCGTTTCGTGTCCGATTTGCAACAATGTTGTAACGAGCAATCTGCCGCCATTAATTTTTGCAAGCGTTTTACTGATTTTGGCGACATTTGCGTCACTGATGATTTTGTTAAAAATCTAATTCGAGCCGAAAAAGCGCGAGAAAATTTTGCGTTGTATGTTTTGCCAATTTTTCCAATTCGATTTCATAAAAATCCGCCAGAAACTTCGCTGTTTCGACAACTCTCGCTGGTTCGTTGCGTTTTCCGCGAAACGGAATCGGCGTTAAATACGGACAATCCGTTTCGATCAGAAGTTTTTCAAATGGCACGACGCGGGCAGAATCTCTTAGGTTTTCCGCTTTTTTAAAAGTTACATTTCCGGCAAACGAGATTAAAAACCCGACCTTTATTAATTCAATCGCCATTTCCGGCGATCCTCCAAAACAGTGCATTATTCCGCCGCGAAAATCTTTATACGCGCATTCTTCGCGCAAAATTTCAACCGTCAGATCATCTGCCTCGCGCGAATGAATAATGATCGGTAAATCCAATTCCCGCGCAACATTTATCTGCCGCCGAAAAACCTTTTCCTGCACATCGCGCGGCGAATGCTCGTAATAGAAATCAAGTCCGATCTCGCCCCATGCGATAATTTTTTTACTATTTTGCGCTAGCGTTATCAGACGCGATTCAACTTCCTTATCATATTCCGCCGCGTCGTGCGGATGTATGCCAACCGAACCGAAAATGGATTTGTATTTTTCAGTCAATTCTACGGTTTTTTCAAAGGAATCATTCTGCGGGCTTCCCGTGCCGACATTGAGCATCGCCCGAACGCCGGAATCGAGCGCACGTTGAATTACTTCTGCGCGATCTTCATCAAATTGTTCGCCGTCAATATGGCAATGTGAGTCTATAAATATCATCTTACTTTTGATTATCGAAGTTTATTGTTTTCAGCATTTGCAGAAATTCATTCAATTCTTCCCCGGTTGTGTAAATATAACTGATTTGAAAAGCCAGACCTTTAACATTAGCAAAATATACACGATGCAGAAACTTATTTTTTTTATTGACCGTTTCCACCCAAGCAAATTGGTTGCCGCCGATAACTTCTTCCTGCGTGTTTTTTGAAATAGTTTCATTTCCTTGAACCAGTTCATTTATATAAAAATCTGCTAGAAATTTCGGACTAAAATCTGGAAAACTCATTGATTCCGCGGCGATAGTCAGAATCTGCGATGCATCAGGTTGGGTTTTGCTGTTTTTAATAGCAATCATTAAAATGGCGGTTCGGTTGTAAGATAAATTTAGGAGTTCTTTATTTTTAATGGTCGAGTTTTTCGACTTCTCCAGCCCCATTTGTTTGGCAAAATCTGCTTCTTTTTTTTCTAAAACCCGAAAGCCTTCGGGAATTTTGATATTCAAATCAAAAAATCCGCTGTAAAACGTGTTGTTATCAATTTTAACGGCAAAATTTTCCGGCAATTCGACGACGCTGGTTTTTGGTGCTGGAAGTTCGGTTACAGCGAATGATTCAAAGAACTTTTTCATTAAATCCTGACTTTCTTTTATTTTGACAAGTGCGCTTTTTTCATCATCTGCCGGAAAAATAATCAGATTTCGGAACATTCTCTGTTTGACGAAAAAAGTACGCATTTTGATAACCGAATCATTCCCGAAAATTACAAATTCCCTTCCATTATATTTATTAAACTCGAAAACATTTTCGCTCAATAATTTCCCGTTTGTTCCATTAATCAGGGCATCTCTCTGACTCTTATAATTCAAGGTCTTCTCAAAATCCTGCGTCATCACAGTCGGCATATCAAAATATGAAACGCCATAGACGGAAATCGGACTGTCAGACATATAGATCACAAAATCGCTCGTTCCATACGAATTTACGAGTTTATTTACGGTCTTTTCCGGCTTCGTAGGAAAATAAGCCTTAAAACCGCCGTCTTTCGATTCAAAAATATTCGTCTGCGAATCAAAACTATCCGTTTCGGGATTCTGTTTATCATTCTGAGCAAAAACATTTACTGTGAATAAAGCGAACAAAATTGTTAATGTTATGATTTTCAGAATCTTCACTTATTTCAACCTCGCACCATTTTTTACTTCTTCCAAAAACGTCGCCATTGCCGGAGCAAGATCGTCGCCACCTTCAAGACTGGCGGCGCAGATCATTCCCTGTGATTCGAGTCCGCGCATTTTTCGCGGCTTCAGATTTGCGACAACGACGACCTTTCTGCCGACGAGTTTTTCCGGTTCGTAATATTCTGCCAAACCTGCCAGAATCTGGCGCGGTTTTTCTTCGCCGAGATCTATTTCAAAACGCAGAAGTTTATCGGCGTTTGGGACTTTTTCCGCAACCAGAATTTCGCCGACCTTTAGTTGAACTTTGAAAAAATCATCAATCGTAATGAATTCTTCTTCCGACTTTTCTTCTTCGACCGCATTTGCCGTATCAACCGCCGCCGGAGCAACCGAAGAATTTTCGACAACTTCTTCATTTTCCGTTTTCAATTGTTCATTTTCCATTATTTCGCTCATAATTTTATTTTTATCAATGCGCGGGAAAACCGGGCGAGTTTCGCCGATCTTTTTACCCGCTGGCAGCTCTCCCCAACTCAGATTTTTCGGATCAAGTGTTGCAATATCCTCACTTAAGCCGATTTGCCCGTAAATTTCTTTTGTCGCATTCGGCATCACCGGATAAAGCAAAACGCACAGCCAGCGCAGAGTTTCCGTCGAACGATAAAGAACGGCGTTCAAAGTTTCGTTCTGATTTTCGTCCTTTATAAGTTCCCATGGTTTTGAAGTCGTGATAATTCCGTCAATTCGCGCGATCACCGCCCAGAGCGTTTCGAGCGCACCGCTGAAATCGTATTCGTCGAATTTTCGCAAAAATTCATCTCGCGCCAAATCCAAAACCGAAGCCAATTCCTGTTCGTCATTTCCGACGCTCGCCCGTTTGGCGTGAATAAAATTCGCTTCGTGAATCGTGCCGTCTGGGATTACGCCATCCCGATATTTATTAATCATCGAAAGCGTCCGCGAAGAAAGATTTCCCAAACCGTTTGCCAAATCAGCGGTCAGACGCGTGATCAGGTTTTCATAACTGAATTTCCCGTCCTGCCCGAAGCTCATTTCTCTTAAAACGAAATAGCGCAATTCATCAACTGAAAAATGTTTCTTCAAAATCTCCGGTTCGATCACATTTCCTTCCGTTTTGCCCATTTTCCGACCTTCGCCGTCGAGCCACATTCCGTGCGCGTAAACCGTTTTCGGCAGATCGATTCCGGCAGCCATCAAAAACGAAAACCAGTAAACCGTATGAAACCGCAAAATGTCTTTGCCGACAAGATGAGTTACGTTTTGCCAATATTTTTCAAAACCAACCGATTTACGCTCTTCATTTCCGTAACCGATTGCGGTTATATAATTTGAAAGCGCATCGAGCCAGACATACATTACGTGATTTTCATCGCCGGGAACGGGAATTCCCCAACTCACGGATTTTCTCGCGCGCGAGATCGAAAGGTCTTGCAAACCGCTTTTTATAAAAGAAACAACCTCGTTTTTCCTCGCCTCGGGACGAACAAGATGCGGATCGTTTTCAATTTTCTCAAGCAGAATCTCTTCATAATCGGAAAGCCGGAAAAAATAACTTTCTTCCGAAACTTTATCAAGCGGTCTTCGGTGGATTTCGCAGAGCGGAATTTCCGAACCTTCTTCTAAATAATATTCGTCTTCGGTTTTAAAAGCCGCGCACGGCGCACAAAACCAGCCTTCGTAAAAACCTTTGTAAATCGCCGGATTTCCTTTCGGTGTTTTGTTTTCGGCAATTGTTTGCCAGAGATTTTGAACCGCTTCGTAATGAAACTGATTCGTAGTACGCATAAAAACATCGTAACCGCCATGAGTTTTGTCTAATTCAAAATCGGCAAAAAGCTGTTTTAATTTATCCGAAATAAAATCAACTTGTTCTTGCGGCGTGCGATTATTCTGCGCGGCGGCGCGCTCGATATTTATCCCGTGTTCATCAGTTCCGGTCAGAAAATACGTATCAAAACCGCGCTGCCGCTTATATTTCTGAATGACATCCGCCACAATTGTCGTATAGAGATGTCCGAGATGCGGTTCGGAATTAGCGTAATAAATCGGTGTTGTAATATAAAAAGTTTTCATAAAAAGGATAATGGTAAATAGTAAATGGTTAATTGTAAATTGAAGTGTATAGAAACACTAATTTACAATTAACCATAGCTTTTTCGTTTTGTATTATATATTTTTAATTTTACTTTTAAAATTCTGAAAAACCGAATAATTACTTTTCAGACAAAAGTTACAAAGCTATCCTGTTTATTCAATTTTCCATTACTTTTTTTTTCATCAAAACAACGGCTATGAACTACGACAAACTAAGAGAAAACATAATCACAACTTATCAAATAGCTAAATCAAGAAATTGGTTTATTGATTCTGTTTTGAAAATAGATATTCCTGCAACTATTGAAGAGATAAACAAATTGGAAAACTCAATTGGAAAGAAACTTCCGAATCAAATGAGAGATTTGTTAACCAATATGTCGAAATCAGTTAATCTTTACTATCAAATAGAAGAAGAAATTCCAAAAGAATTTGGACAAATTTTTTCAGGAGATTTTTTTTATAACTTGAAACTAATTAAGAATCTGAATAAGCAATTTAATGAATGGATTTTAGCTTCACTTGATGAATCTTTAAATGACATTGAGTCAATAGAAATTACAAAACGTATAAAGGACAATAAAACAGTATTTCTCAGGGTTTCAACAGGAGATTTAATTGCCGTAGATGATGAAACCAATGAAGTAATTTATTTCGATCACGAAGGTGATACTATGCACGGTAAAATTTTAGCTAAGGATTTGAATACATTTCTGGAGCAATGGTCACAAATGGGATTCTTTGGAACAGAAGGATGGCAGTTCAAATCAATGTACGATTTTGAAAATGACAAATTGAAATCATCCAACGATGAAAAAGTAATTCGTTGGATAAACTGGCTAAATATGACAACTAGCCAACAATAGCATATTGGTTAATCTCATTAGAAGCTATCTCAAAAATATAAACCAACAGTTAAGCGAACGGTCTTTGACCGCGTTTCACCGTTGTTTTTTGAGGTAATCGCGGTTAAAGACTGTTTACTTAACCGAATATTTTATTTTCGAGATAGCTTTTAGCAAATCTTTTATTTCCGGTTCGGCTGCGCGCTCGAAAATTCGTCATTCGGATTATATGCGGGCAATTTTTCGACATTCGACGCTCTTAAGGCAATTCCGAGCGTTACGTCGAGCATCTGAATCGCGCCGTCATATTGCCATTCTTCGCGGAATTCGTCCGACGGCTGATGATAATGATTTTTATTGAAATCGGCGAAAAACTTTTCCGCCCAACCTTTTTCACGATTTACAAAATCATCGCCGCTTCGAATGCTCAGAGCCGGAATTCCGGCTTTGGCGAACGGAAAATGATCGGAACGAAAAAAATAACCCTGCTCCGGACGATTGTCGGGCATAAAAGTCATCGAGCGTTTTTTGAGTTCTTCCGTAACGAACGCGCCAAGCGTTGAGCGTTCCGCGCCTAACGCGCCGTAATTGCTTGTTTTTCCGTAAAAATTTCCGCCGTCAATATTGATATTCGCCGCCGTTTTATCAAGGGGGAAAACCGGATTTTTGACATACCACTCCGCGCCAAGAAGTCCTTGCTCTTCAGCGGTTACAAACAGAAAAACCTGTGAGCGTTTCGGTTGCTGATCTTTCGGCAGTTTCGTGATCGCCTGCGCCATCGAAATCACCTGCGCCACGCCGGAAGCATTATCGAGCGCACCGTTGTAAATCGCATCGCCGTCGGCATTCGGTTTACCGACACCGAGATGATCCCAATGCGCTGTATAAACGACAAATTCATTTTTCAAATTCGCGTCCGAACCTTCCCAAAATCCGACGACATTGTTTGATTCGACCTTGTTTATTTCGGCTTTCAAATTGATGTTTATTTTTGTATTTAATTCGACGGGCTGAAAATCTCTCGTTTTTGCACGATTCATCAAATCGCTCATACTCAAATTTGACGATTTTAGAAATTCTTCAACCTTCGCATCGCGCATCCACGCCTTCATTTGCAGAAACGGCGTTTTATTCGTTTCGGTGCGCGCAATATCGAATCTTTCCGTGCCGCCAAACGAAGTTTCGACGACGTTCCAACCGTAGCCCGCCATTTGGTCGGTGTGAATCAAAATCACGCCTTTCGCGCCGCGCCGTGCGGCTTCTTCGTATTTATAAGTCCAGCGTCCGTAATATGTCAGAGCCTTTCCGCCGAACAGATTCGGCTCTTTTTCTGTTGCCGGAGGTTCGTTGACAAACATCAGCAAAATTTTGTCTTTATAAAGCGAAGCGTCGCCCTTGTAATCATTCCAATTCTGCTCCAGCGCATTGATCCCATAACCGACAAAAACCAGATCGCCTTCGACGCTGACATCATTTTTCTGCGCGTCGGTAAAGGCGACAAAATCCGAGCCGAAATTAAATGTAAACGCCTTTTTGTCGGAAAGACTCGAAACATTCAAAACCGTTGCGGGATCGGATTTCAAACCGACCAGCGAAACCGGCTGAAAATAGCTGCCGTTGTTTCCCGGTTTGATCCCGGCGAGTTCCAAACGGCTGGCGATATATTTCGCCGCCAATTCCCCGCCGCGCGTTCCCGGCGCACGACCTTCAAAACCGTCATCCGACAAAAACTTTATCGTCGAACGCAAATCGTTTTCACTGAAAAGATTTGTGTAATTCGATGTTTGGGCAAACGAATTCAATGATATAACAAATATAATCAGTATTATTACGAAAGTTTTATTCATATCTTTTTAATTTCCTATAACGATTAGTTCATTTTCAGCAAAATAGAAATCATCCTTCAATAAATCATCAACTTTAATTTCTTTTTTAACTTCACATTCTTCTTCTCCACCTGCCCAAGTTCCGAATAACTCAAGTGAAATTTCTTTTTCTAACAATTCTTTCAATTGTTTATGCAATTGATTTTGATTTTCCTTTTTAACTTCAATTTCTGAAAAATCGGGATAATTAAAATCAAATTCTTGTCTAAATCCACAACCGCAACCTTCCATTGAAGCAACATAAGAAACATTATTTTTAGAAAAATGTTTCGGTTTAATTTGATTACTCTCAATTTCAGAAATAGTCACTTTTGGATTTTCCTCAGTCCACTCAACAGTTTGTAAGTGTTGATCTGAACCAAGATAAAGCATAAAACACATAATTTTAACCTTTAATCAAACTCATCGCTTCCGCACGCGTTCGCGCATCTTTTCTAAAACCGCCCAAAACGCTGGAAGTTATCGTTTTAGAACCCGGTTTTTTCACACCGCGCAAGGTCATACAAGTGTGTTCGGCTTCCATCACGACCATTACGCCAATCGGCTGGAGTTCTTCAAAAAGCGTATTGGCGATCTGCTGCGTCAGGCGTTCCTGCACCTGCAATCTTTTGGCGAAAATCTCGGCGATTCGCGCCAGTTTCGACAAACCGACGATTCGCCCGCCTTTCGGAATATATGCAATATGAACTTTCCCGACAAACGGCGCGAGATGATGTTCGCAGACCGAAGCAATCGAAATATCTTTGACGATCACCATTTCATCGTGCGAATCGCCCGGCAGCGGCACGATTTCCGCCCGCGCGTCCTGCCACATTCCTTCGGTCAGTTCGGCGTAAAAATTCGCCACGCGTTCCGGAGTTTTTCGCAAACCGTCGCGTTCCGGGTCTTCGCCCATTCCTTCGAGCATCAAACGCACGCCCGCCGCAATTTTTTCCAAATCAATTTTATTTTTTTGTTCTTTCGCCAATTTAGTTTATTTCCAATTTTTCTAGAATTCTTTTTTCGACCTCTTTCAGTGGAACTTCTAATTTTACCGCAATTTCCCGTATTTGGTCATATTCGGGCTTGGCATTAACGATTTTGCCTTTATATTCCGCAATTTTTATATCAATTTCGCCGAATTCAGTTTCGATTTTTTGAGTCTTTCGTTCAAGAAAATCTCTTTTAATTTTTGAAATGCGAATGCCGAGCGTCGAAGTTTCAGTATAAAGCAATTCGGTAAAAATTTCCTTTTTGTCCGGCTCGCAAAGAATCGAAACAAGCGTCGCCGGACGATTTTTCTTCATCTGAATCGGCGTGAACCAGCAATCCAAACAGCCGAGTTCAAAAGCTTTTTCCATCACATAACCCAAAATCTGCGGCGAAAGATCATCAATATTTGTTTCTAATAAAATCAAATCATCGTTTTCAAATCTGTGTCTATCTGTGTTTATCTGTGGATGATTTTCTTCCTTTGCGTCTTTGCGTCTTCGCGTCTTTGCGTTAGAAATTTCTCCAATCATTAAACGAAGAACATTCGGAAAATCCTTATATTCGCGAGTTCCCGCGCCGTAAGCCGTTTTTTCGACGCGCATTTCGGGAAGTTTTCCGAATTCTTCGCAAACCGCCGCAATGATCGCCGCGCCGGTCGGCGTAATCAGTTCGCCTTCGATTTCGGTCGAATAAATTGGAATATTTTGTAAAAGCTCAATAACGGCGGGCGGCGGAACGGGAAATTTTCCGTGCGCCTTTTTTACAAAACCGCTTCCGACGTGAATCTTTGAACAAACGAATTTTTCGATTCCCAACAGTTCAAACCCGATACAAGCCCCGACGACATCAATGATCGCGTCCATCGCGCCGACTTCGTGAAAATGCACTTTTTTGACATCTATCCCGTGAACTTTCGCTTCGGCAACCGCCAGTTTCGTAAAAATTTCGATCGCGCGTTTTTTTACAGAATCATTAAGGCGCGAATCGTTAATTATTTTCTCGATTGTGTGCAGATGCCGGTGCGCGTGTTCGTGCGGAACTTTGACTTCAACGTGAATCGCCGAAATTCCCGATTTGTCTTTGGTCGTGATTTCAAGCTCGAAATCCGCAATTTCAAGCCTTTTCAATTGTTCGATCAATTCATTTTCATCAACACCGAGCGCGACGAGCGCGCCGAGAATCATATTTCCGCTCGCACCTGCAAAGCAGTCGAAATAAAGAATTTTCATAGATAAAATTTCAACACAATTCTTTTGAGAACTCAAAATCTATTTTAGAGATTTTCAATTTCAATTTTCGGCAAAATTTCGCCCGCCTTTCCGCGATAAGAATAATCGCAAAAGGAAGTTAAAGTAGTTTCATCGGGATTTATTTCAATTAATTTTGCACCGTTGAATTTCGCAATTTCGGCAAGTCCTGCCGCCGGATAAACGAGCGCGGAAGTTCCGATGATAAAAAAAACATCGCATTGACGCGCCTTTTGTTCGGCTTTTTCAAACGCGCCGATGGGCAGCATTTCGCCGAATAAAACGACATCAGGGCGCAGTTTTTCGGCGCAGTTTTCGCAATGCGTCGGCTGGTGCGGAACGTCATCGAATTTTAATTGATAGATTTTTCCGCATTTTTCGCAGCTTGCGCGATTGATATTGCCGTGCAGTTCGATGACATTTTTCGAACCGGCGCGTTCGTGCAGACCGTCAACATTTTGCGTCACGAGCGTAAAATCTTCAAACTTTTCTTGCCATTCCGCCAAAACAAAATGTGCCGAGTTCGGCTGGCAATCCTTATAAACGCCGCGCCGGAAATCGAACCATTCCCAAACCGCGTCCAAATCTTCCCTGACCATTCGTGCTGAAGAAATCTGTTCAAACGGCATTCCCTTCCAAACCACCGAACTGCCGCCGCCGCGAAACGTCGGAATGCCGGATTCTGCGGAAATTCCCGCTCCGGTTAAAATAAAAACTCTCAAAGATTTATTAAAAAAATCCACCATTTTTTCAAGTTTCAAATATAAATTTCAACAGAACTCAAAATTTTCTTTCAAACAAATTTAAAGTTTATTTCTGTTTTATGTCCTATTTTTTAATATTTCTACGCATTTAACTACACAAAGAAATTTCAACCTATTTTGAGGAGATTTTAATATATGACTGATGAAGAAACAAAGAAAAATGCTAAAAAAATTAGGGACTATTTAAAGAGTGAATTTGGAAAAAAAATTGCTGATAAGATTTTAGAGAAAATTGCAAAAAGGTTGGGGGTTTCAACCTATTTGTCATTCATAAAAATGGATTTTCCCGGCAAAAAATTAGCAGATGTCACAGTTTTTACACTTAAAATCGCTTATTTCTATGGATTTTACGAATTAAATTCAAGTAGAAATCTAAATCCTTATAATCCCAAAGAAAGTTCACAGGAAGATCCTTACATTGAATATTTGTTATATTCGTGGATTAAAGGAAACCCCGGTTATATTTGGCAGTTTCAAGGCGTATTTAATAACTAAAATTTATTGAATTTCACTTAACTTAATTATTTTGCTTTTGCTTTTTCTCAAAGTTGCTCGTTATACTTCTTGTTTCTGAAAAAAGTTATGAATCTTTTACAGTTACAAGAAGAAATACGGGGAAAAGTCAAGCAAACCGCGAGCGAAGTTTTTAACGTCGAAATTGACCAGATCGCCGCTGAAGTTCCGCCGAAAACGGAGTTTGGCGATCTGGCGTTTCCTGTCGCATTCGAACTTGCCAAACAGATCAAACAGCAAACGGGTGAAAAGCAAAATCCCCGCGCAATTGCAGAAAAACTTAAATCCGCGCTCGAAGAATTCGATTTTGTCGAACGAATCGAGATTGCCGGTCCGGGATATTTGAATATTTTCTACAACCGTGCCAAGTTTTTGGCGGAAAACTCTCAAGAATCCAAATTCCAAATTCCAAAAGGTTTGCATCGAACATACCTCCGTCAATCCGAATAAAGCCGCGCATATCGGACACGTGCGCAATTCCGTGATCGGCGATACTTTCGTACGAATTCTGCGGGCAAACGGAAAAAGCGTCGAAATTCAGAATTACATTGATAATACGGGCGTTCAGGTCGCCGATGTCGTCGTCGGATTTATTTATCTTTTAAAGATGAACTTGGAGAACATTGTCGAACTCGCCGAAAAATTATCGAGCGAAGGCATTTCTTTCGATTATTATTGCTGGGATTTATATGCGCGGGTCGGGCAAGAATATCTAAAGGATGAAGAATTAAAAACAAAACGCGCCGAAGTTTTGCATCTGGTCGAAGAAGGAAACAACGAAACGGCAAAGCTTGCCGATTTTGTGGCGACGAAAAATGTTCACTGCATTTTGAACACGATGGAGCGGCTTTCAATTCGCTACGATCTGCTGCCGCGCGAATCGGAAATTCTGCATCTGCATTTCTGGCAAAAAGCGTTTGAAGAAATGAAGGCGCGGCAAGTTATCAAATTTGAATCCGAAGGAAAAAACGCGGGCTGTTGGGTGATGCCGACCGATTCGCACACCGGAAACGACGAACACGATTCCGATAAAATTCTCGTCAGATCAAACGGAATCGTAACTTACACAGGCAAAGACATCGCCTATCAAATGTGGAAACTCGGTCTGCTCGGTTTGGATTTTAATTACAAACTTTTTCACACATACAACGACGGAAAGCAAGTCTGGATCACGACCGCCGAAGATTCGGTCGGTGAAAATATTCCTGCATTCGGACACGCGGAAACGGTTTACAATGTCATTGACTCGCGCCAATCTTATCCGCAGGAAGTTGTAAAAAAAGGGGTTGCGGTTATTTTTCCCGAAAAAGGCGAAAACGCGAGCGTTCATCTTTCTTATGAAATGGTGGCACTTTCTCCTGCAGCGGCGGAAGAATTAGGTTTTAAATTGTCCGACGAAGACAAACAAAAATCCTTCGTCGAAATGTCCGGCAGAAAAGGTCTGGGCGTAAAAGCCGATGATTTGATAAATCGTTTGGAAGAAAATGCTTTGATGGAAGTTTCTTCAAGAAATCCCGAAATGTCTTCGGAAAAACACAAATTGATCGCTCATCAAATCGCCATCGGAGCATTAAGATATTTTCTTTTGAAATATACGAAAAATACCGTTGTCGTCTTCGATTTCAAAGATGCACTGGCTTTTGAAGGTGAAACAGGCGTTTATTGTCAAAATGCCGCTGTTCGATTTAATTCGATTTTTAAGAAATTGGAAGAAACCGCTCTGGAAAATTCCATAAACATTATTTCAGTTGAAAGCCAAAAAGTTTCCGAAATCTTTCGATCTGAAATCGGAAACGATATTTGGTCATTGGCGGTTTTATCGGCACGGCTCGAAGAATCTGTTTCACAAGCTGTTTCTGCATCTGAACCGGCAATTGTAGCGAAATATACATTTAATCTGGCAAAAGCGATGCACCTATTTCATCACAATCACCGAATTATTATTGAAGAAAATGCCGTCAAACGTGCTGTTTTAATCTTGATTGCCGATATTGCGCGTCGAACTTTGACTTCCGCACTTCAAACTTTAGGAATCGAAGTTCCTGAAAGAATGTAAAAATTTATAACCGAATGATTTATTTGCTAAAATAGATTGATAAATCAAAAGGAGTTTTTCTTGATTATGTCCACATCCATCGAAACACCGCGAACAACAGCAATTCCGCGCGGCAATCCGTCTTCTAATAAAAAAACCAGATTTCGCACCGAAAAATCTGTGAATCGGTTTCTGATGAAAAATAAAAATTATGAATATGTTGGCGGAAAATTGGAGAAAAAAAGTATGCCGAATGCAAAACACAGCGGAATCGCCGGGAGATTAACCATAGAAATAGGAATTTACTTAAAAAAACATAAGATTGGACGAGTTTATCCCGAAGCGCATTTTCAAATCGGCGAAGATAAAAGAATTTCCGATGTCGCTTTTGTTTCTGCAGAAAGAATTCCTGAATCCGGTGAACCGCAAAAATTTTGGGACTTTGCGCCTGATCTAGCTGTTGAAATCGTTTCTCCGACAGATTTTTATCAAGATGTTTTAGACAAAATTGATGATTATTTTAAAGCCGGCGTGAAAAAGGTTTGGCTGATTAATCCTGAAAAAGAAAATTTAACAGTTTATTTTTCGTTTGAGAAAACCAAGGTTTTATCAAAAAAAGTTTCTTTGACGAGTGAAAAAATCTTTCCGAATTTTAGTTTGAAACTGTCTGATATTTTTATTGATTAAATTGGAAATTTCTCATTGGCAAGATAATTGCTACTCTATTAATTAGTTTGAGATTTTTATATTTTTAGCTCTTTTTAATTGCACAATGCTAAATTAATCAAGCATTCTGCAAAATATTTATAAAATTTATGCTTATTGTAATGAAAGCCGACGCGACTCGTGAAGAAGTCGAGCGTGTCGAGGAAATAGTTGAGAAACTCGGTTATCGCCCGCATTTGATGCCGGGAGCGAGCCGTACGGCGATTGGAATTACCGGAAATCAAGGCGCGGTTGATCCGGCGCATTTTGAAAATCTTCCGGGCGTTGCCGACGCGATTCGCGTTACTAAACCTTACAAACTGATTTCAAAGGACTTACGTCCTGAAAAATCGGTGATAAAGGTCGGAAATGCAGAGATCGGCGGCGATGAACTGGCGATAATTGCCGGACCTTGCGCGGTCGAAACCGTCGAACAGGTTTTTAAAGTTGCCGAAACGGTCGCCCTCAGCGGTGCGAAATTTTTTCGCGGCGGCGCATTTAAACCACGCACTTCGCCGTATGCTTTTCAAGGGAAAGGGGAAGACGGTTTGAAGATTCTGGCGGAAGTTCGCGATGAATTCGGCTTAAATATCGTAACGGAAGCGATGGACGAGCGCGGCATTGATCTGGTTGAAAAATACGGCGACTGCATCCAGATCGGTGCGCGGAATATGCAGAATTTTTCTCTTTTAAAATATGCCGGAAAAATTCGAAAACCAGTTTTGTTAAAACGCGGTCTGTCGGCAACGCTGGAAGAATTTCTGCTCGCGGCGGAATACGTGATGTCTGAGGGGAATTACGATGTTATTTTGTGCGAACGCGGCATTCGAACTTTTGGCACGCACGCCCGAAATACGATGGATTTATCCGTTATTCCGGCTGTTCACAAATTGACGCATCTGCCGATTATTGTTGATCCTTCGCACGGAACGGGCAGAAATTATATGGTCAATCCAATGGCTCGCGCCGGAGTCGCGGTCGGTGCCGACGGTTTAATTATCGAAGTTCATCCGTGTCCCGAAGAAGCACTCTGCGACGGCGCACAGGCACTTACGCCGGAGCAATATCTTGAATTATTTGAACAAATTCATGCGATTCACAAAATTCTGGCAACCGAACAGATGGAATTAATGGCGATTGTATAGGTCTTAGAATGAAAGATTTTTCTCACTTAGAGCGGATTATAGATCAGTATATACAAGTTTAATCTGCTCTAAGTTTTAATATGATTTTAATTATTTATAAAAACTCGAAAACTTACTTTAAGAAGTTCTCGAAAAAAAGAAATTCGCGCCAGATCAAAAAGATCAAGCGCGAATTTCTTTTTTCGTTTCGCCTTTTGCCTATTTTGCCAAACGAAGTTTTAGAAAACCGTAAAATTGAATGTAGCAACTCAACATCGCCGCCACAATTAACAGTGTCATCGGCATAAAGCGGAATTCTTCCGGCAAAATAATGCCCAGAGTTTGTCTGAAAATTACGCCCAGAACAACCGCAAAACCGAGAATCAGACTTCTTCCGAAAAGCCAGTTCCAGAAATCAGGCTTTTCGCCTGTGTATGCGAAATACGGCAAAACAGCCACCATAATCAGCGTAATTCCCAAAAACACGCTTTCAAACGCTAATCCGGCGGATCGTCCAAATTCAACTGCTAGAAAGAATAAAACAAAAGAAGTATCAACCGCGAATCGTTTATCAACCGTTGCTTCTTCCCGTAAATGCCCGACATGCGCCGCTGTTTTCATATTTTTTTTTGTCTTTTAACTAATTGCTCAATTAAAAAATAGTTTTGCCTTTTGCCTTATTTATCTTCCGGTTTGCTGAATTGTGTGTATGCAACGCGGAAAAGTTCGGATAACGCTTTGGCTGTTTCGGGCGTTAGATTTTTGTCGGCGCGAAGGTGCGCTTCGACAATTTCCGGTGTCGCTTCGTGCGGATAATAAACGACCGCTTCAACATCTTCGCTTTTTCCCTGCCGTTTCATTACGCGGTCAACCGGCATATCGAGCCAATTTGTTAAACGCGCGATATTATCGGCATCCGGCTTGCCCGTTCCGTTTTCGATGCGCGAGAGCGTCGAAGCTGAAACCTGTGTTACGTCCGCCACATCACGCAAACTTAAACTTAATTCTTCCCGACGGCGTTTGATGGCGCGTCCGAGTTCTTTTGTGTTGATTAGACTTTCATTTTTATAACCCATATTTTTTCTCCAATTACCTTTTATCTTTTTCGGTTTTAGAAATTGCTTATCGTAAAAAATCTCTCAACCGTCCTTTACGTGAAACAATGTATCATAAAAATATTTTAGATGCAACACCCCGTTTCACGCTTGCAACAAATTAAATGTTATGATACATTGTTTCACAGATGAAACTAATAACGTTTAATCTGACAGCAAACAGTTAATAAAACAACACTTTGCAATAGAAAAGGAAGGAAATAAAAATGACAGCAATAGCAGAAGAAAAAAATTTAACGGAGAAACGGGAAAAAAGAGCCAGATCAATCGCCGCAATGGGATTGGTCAATCGTGAAGGCGATAAATTCGTCGTTTCAACGCCTTCTCTGCGCGGCAAGCAAACGAGTTATCAGGTTTGGCGCGATGAAGCGGGCAAAATCCGTTGTAATTGTTTGGAGTATGAAGAAGCGGCTGTCGGCGATTCAAAATTTCGCTGCGAACATATTTTGGCGGTAAAATTCGCTCTGGTCGCAAAGAATACGGAATCCGCCACAAAACAACCTCAGAAGAATGAAGCTCAGAACAGAGTTAGATCGGAAGAAGTTGTTAAAGAAGACAAAATCGCTACTGAGCCGCGTGAAAAGTCCAAACGCGGCGAACAGAGGTCGGATGAGATTGAGGAGAATATTTCGATAACCGGACAGATCGAAACGAATAAAGCTCCTGAATCGAATCAACTTGCGAACACACAAGGAGAAATAGAAATGAAACAAGAACAAATTAAAAATCAGGAAACGGCTGCCGTCGAACAGCCTAATAATGTTTTGAATTTTACCAGCACATTGCACGAGCTTCGTAAAAATGTTGACCCGAATCTGGTCAAACAGCGCGAAGGCTGGCGCGATAGAAACGGCAATGTCCAGATGGTTGATTACGTCGAATGGCACACAGTTGCCGACATCTTGGACGAAACCGCGCCGAACTGGACGCACACGATCCGCGCCGTTCAGCAAATCGGCGATATTTTTGCGGTAACGGTCGCCATTACGATTGATGGAATTACGCGCGAAGGTCTTGGAACGGGAACGGCGCATTCCGAAATGGGCATCAAAAAAGCCGAACACGATGCGCTTAAACGAGCCGCCGTCAAATTCGGCATCGCCCGCGATCTCTACAAAAAGGAATCCGACACCATCGAACGCGAAGGCGCGGTTCCTTTTGACAATCAAACAAACGGTGCAACAAATGAATTTCCGAATAATCCGATTGCGCGAAGCCTTTCCGATCTCGTAACGGCAAAACAACTCGGAATGATTCGCGCGATTGCCAGAGAAATGAGCGTTGATCCGGATGAAGAATGCCAAACGGTAATGAACTGTAAAACGGACGAACTTTCAAAACGTGCGGCTTCATCTTTAATCCAACATTTGCAGGATATGCAAAAAGGTCAGCTCACGGAAGTTCAAACACCGCTCCGACGCGCAAGCTAATTTTAGTACGGGAAGTCTTGAATGTCAGAAAATCTTGGAAGAAATCGAAATTTATCTTCTAACACTTCCAGACTTCCAAGACTTCACTCGACTCAACTTTTGAGTTGTGAAATGACCGTCCTGCTTTCTCCAAAAAGCCAGATAAAACCTCGCTCACAACTCAAAACCTCCTCACTTTATTATTTTTTACTTTAATTTCAGATGAAAAACTTATGAGCATACCTGAAAATTTTACAAAATTAGTCGGCGAATGGCGCGGATTAAATCGTCTGCACACGCCTTGGATGGAAGACGATCCGATTAATGAATCCGTTGCAGAAGCAAACGTAAAAACTGCGGCGATTGAGAAATTTCTTAAAATCGAATACACGTGGATTTATGAAGAAAAACCGCAAGCCGGAATTTTATTGGTTGGCGGTGAAGAAAATTTAGCAAAAGCAGTTTGGATTGATTCGTGGCACAACGGCGACAATTTTATGAATTGCGAAGGAAATTTTGAAGGAAATTTAATAAAAATCAAAGGTTTTTACAAAGTTCCCGATCATCCCGATTGGGGTTGGACGACGGAAATCTTCTTTGAAAACGAAAATTCATTCAAAGTCATAATGCATAATGTAACGCCTGAAGGCGAGGAATCTCTTGCAGTCGAATCTATTTACGAAAAACTGTAAACAGTCGTAAATTCCTCAAATCACGACCAAATTTATCTAATTACCCATGCTATTTTCAAACATTAATAATTAAGAAACGCCCACGAATGATTCGTGGGCGTAAATAAATGAAATATCTCCTGCGGTTTTTAGTTTTAACTACATCAAATTATTTCTCTTTCGTTCCGGTAAATGCCAGATCGCCGATTCCCAAACCTTCGGGCGTGAGCATTCCCGACATTTTCGCATTGCCTTCGAGCTTGCCTTTTATAATCACGGTTAAAGGTTGACCTTGAAAATTTAAAATCAAAGTTGCTTCAACATTTTCGCCGCTGACTTTCCCTGTCGAAACGCTTCCGTCGCCGACATCGGACGTAAGAGTTCCGCTTAGAATATCGCCGTTTTGCACGAAATTAACGGTTACAACAACGGGTTGACCGCCCGCATTTGTTTCGATCTTCCACGTTCCGGCGATGTTTTTTGCGCTTGCGGCAGAAGTTGTTTCCGGCGAAGCGACAGTTCCGGCGGCGCGTTTGCCTTCAAACGGAAGCGGCGGAAATCCGGGAATTCCGGTGTTGATCGTGCCTTTCATCGTGTCGCCTTCGACAGTTCCATTAATTGACAGTTCAACCTTTTGCCCCTGCATTTCGCTGGAAGCAGTTCCGGTCAAACGATTGCCGCTGACTTTTGCGCTTTCAATCTTGCCTTGTCCGAGCATCGAACTCATTATTCCGGTTACGTTTGCGCCGTCCTGCTTTAATTCAAGCGAAACGGGCAGTTTTTGACCTTGCGCTTCGAGTGTCAAATCCCATTTTCCGGCAACATTCGCCGTTTCACCGCTGACGGGTTTGCCGTAATTGGCAATGTCCTGTTTTGCGCCTTCGGTGTCGAAAATCTCGATTTCTTTGGCGTAAGTTTTCACCTGCGGCAAGATTTCTTCGGCATCGCCGACGATGACAATCGCCACGCGGTCAGGTGTGATGTATTTTTTCGCCACGCGCGCCACTTCATCCGCTGTTATCGCGTTGACCTTATCGCGGTAGGTTTGCAAATAATCCGCCGGAAGATTGTAAAGCTGCTGCGACGTGATCAAATTCGTCAAACCTTCCTGAGTTTCGGCGCGAATAGGGAAAACTCCGGTCAGAAAATTTTTCGCGTCCTGCAATTCCTTTGCGGGAACTTTTTCATCACGGATGCGGTTTAACTCAAAGAAAAATTCCTTAATCGAATCGCCCGTGACAGGCGTGCGGACTTCGGCGCTCGCCTCGAAAGAACCGGCTTGTCTTCTCGTATCAAACGAAGAATACGCGCCGTATGTATAGCCTTTTTCTTCGCGCAGATTCATAAAAAGACGCGCCGACGCGCCCGCGCCGAGAACCTGATTCATTACCAAAACCGGAAAATAATCGGGATTGGCGCGGTCAATGGCAATATTTGCCAGAACGATATTCGATTGTGCCGAACCGGGACGATCAACAATTGTTAAGGTCGCCGCATTTCTGACGGGCGGTGCGGGAAATTTCATTGCGTCAACCGTACCTTTTTGCCAATTTCCGAAAGTTTCCCGAATTTCTTTAAGCAAAGCATCTCGATTAACATCGCCGACGACGATCAGAGTCGCATTTCCGGGAACGAACATTTTTTTGTGATGCGCCGCTAATTTTTCCGGTGTTAATTTTTCAATATCCGCTGCGGACGGTGAAACGACGCTGTACGGGTGCGAACCGTATAAAATTTTAGAAATTCGTTCGTCTGCCAGAAAACCGGGCTGTGAACGCTGAAATTTTAATCCTTCAATCGTGTTTTGTTTGTAAAGTTTAAGTTCGCTTTCAGGAAATGTCGGATTCAAAACAATGTCCGCCATCAATCTTAAAACGTCGGACGAGTAAAGCGACAGAGCCGAACCTGCAACGATCGTATTATCGGAAGTCGAACTCGCCGAAATGCTCGCACCGAGTTTTTCGATCTCGTCGGAAAATTGCTTGCTCGAGCGGTTTTTCGTGCCTTCATCGAGTAGAGAAGTTACAGCCGAAGTCAGACCGATATTGTCTTTCGGATCATTAATGTCTCCGGTCGGAAATGCCAGCCGATAGCTGACCAGCGGAAGACGTTTGTCTTCAAAAATCACGACCTTCAAACCGTTCGGCAAAGATGTTTCAAACGGTTTTGTGATATTAAAAGGAACGGGCGCAAGCGGCGCAGGCGCGGTTTTACGAAAATCTTCATTCATATTTTGTGCCAATAAGTTTGTGCAAAACGCCGAAATAACAGCTAGAAAGCTCAATAATTTTATTATTTTCATCATTTTATAAAACTCCTTTTTGCGTTCGGTTTATTTTTGTCCAGCCGGAACGACATCGAGCAAAGCGCGGTTTTCATTATTCAAAAAAGTATTAACTGCATTTTTGATCTGTTCGGGCGTAATTTTTAAAAGCGTATCGAGTTCAGAGTTAATCAAATTCGGATCGCCGTCATAGAGCGTAAATTGCGCGATCTGCTGCGCTCTTGCCATCGAAGATTGACGGGCGCGAACGGCATCGTTGATCAGTTGATTTTTGAGTTTCGTCATTTCTTCGGCAGTCGGACCGTTTTCGGCTAAATCCTTAATTTCGTTCATAATCGCCATTCGGATTTTGCTCAAATCCTGTCCGGGTTTCGGAATCGCACCGATTGCCAGACCGGAAGGACCGCGCCGTTCATCGTTGATTCCGAAAATTTGCACGACCGATTCATCGCCTTTGACGAGTTTTTGATAAAGCCTTGAAGAATCGCCTTCAAACAGAAGCTTTCCGGCTAAACTCAAAGCGTTATGTTCGGGAGTGCGCCGCGGCGGAACTTTCCATCCCATCAAAAATGCCGGAAAAGGTGCGAGTTTGTCTTCGTATTTTCTATAAGTTTTAACCACTTCTTTCGGTTCGGCGACATTTACGACTTCGGGTTTCGGTTGTTTTTTGATCGAACCGAAATATTTTTCGACCAGACTTTTTGCGGTTTTCGGATCGAACGCGCCGGAAATTGATAAAACCGCATTATTCGGCGCGTAATAGATTCGGAAAAATTCCTTGATATCCTCAACCGTTGCTGCGTCCAAATCGTCCATCGAACCGATGGTCGAATGCGAATTGGCAAAATTTTTATAAACCATCGTATTGAGTATATTAAAAACTTCGCCATAAGGCTGATTATCGTAATTCAAGCGTTTTTCTTCCTGAACGGCGTTGCGCTGATTATCGAGATTTTCCTGTGTAACTTCCAGAGAACGCATCCGGTCGGATTCGAGCCACAGCGCAAGCGGCAATTGATTCGCCGGTAAAGTTTGAAAATAATTCGTCCGCTCGGTGCTGGTCGTGCCGTTCATCGTGCCGCCGGCATTTGAAATAAACTGAAAATGCTCGGCTTTTTTGACGTTTTCCGAACCTTGAAACATCATATGTTCAAAAAGATGAGCAAATCCCGTGCGACCTTCGCGCTCATTGCGCGAGCCGACATCGTAATAAACCGCGACGGCGACAACCGGCACGGAATTATCCTGATTCAAAACAACCCGCAAGCCGTTTTCAAGCGTGAACTGCTCAATCTTCAGCGGCGGAAGCTGAAAAGTTCCTGACGTTTTATCCATATTTTTGGTACTCGTATTTTGGGCAAAAGTGCTGATTGCGAAAAGTGTTAAAATCAATAAAGTTGCCACCCGATAAAGAAATCTTTTATCCATTTTTACTCCTAAGATTAATGAAAAAGTTAGTTTTAATGTAAGCATTTTACGCTTTAAAAAGCAATAGGACTTTTTTTATGATTCGCTTTAAGTCTGCAAACAGTTTCAACCGTTTTCAAAGGTATATTTATAATTTTCCGACAAAAAAGCGCGCATTTTTACATAAAAAATCTGCGCGCTTTTTAATTATTATTAAATTTGAACTTTACTGAATAGGCAATATCGAAGAAACCATTATTTCATTAAATGCATTTCCGGTCGAAAACGTGTCATAAAGTCCACCATAAACAGTCGTAAATTTTATCGAATAAATGTTGGAATTTGTTCTACGATAAACAAAAGCTGTCGGTGAATTATTTTCCCCGAAAAACGGAATATCATTGGCAGTTCCCCAGTAAAATACCGAAGTTGTATAATTTTCTCTTAGAACATACCAAACGCCATCGCGGAAGACGGCGACATTCGCTTTACCGTTGCCGTCATAATCGGCGGGAACGGGTTTGTCGGTGCTGATGCCGAATTGAACGGCAAAAAACGAATCGTCCGAACTGTTTAATCTATACCAAACTCCTGTCGAAGGGCGATAAACCGCAATATCAGCTTTTCCATCGCCGTCATAATCAGCGGGAAGCGGAATATCTTCGGGAAGCCCGAAACGAACCGCCTTGAACTGGTTTGATTGACTCAACAAAATATACCAAATTCCTTCGGACGGGCGATAAACTGCAATATCGGCTTTTCCGTCGCCGTCAAAATCGGCAGGAATCGGTTTGTCTTCTTCGATTCCGAATTTGACGGTCGAAACCTGTTGATCCGAACTTCGGAAAATCCACCAATTTCCGTCGGATTTGCGATAAACGGCATAATCGGTTTGCCCGTCGCCGTCAAAATCATTCGGAACGGGAACATCATTAAGCGCACCCGAACCCCATTGAAAATAAACCTGTTCGTTTTGCGTGTTGCCGGTATAATACCGCCATATTCCGGTAGAAGGATTCCAAAAAGCGCGGTCAATAAAACCGTCACCGTCAAAATCTACGGTTTTTGTCTGACCTATCGGATTGCAGACATTTTCTCTGAATCTGACGGCGTTATACATAAAATAAACGGAGTTGAGATGCGGTATATACAGATCCCCGTCTATAAAAGGTCTGACCAGAGTAAGAGCATCCGCTTTCCCGTCGCCGTTTATTTGTTCGACCGAATCTATTTTCAAAAAGGATTTAAATTCCTGTTGCGAAAAATTAAAATTTCCTTGATTTTTCAAAAGAAGATAAGACCCTGCACCCGGCACGATGATGTCAATCAAACCGTCCGAATCAAAATCTCCGAGCGAATTGCTGAACGAGTATTTAGAGGGAACGATTATTTCAGTTGCCGAAAAAGAATTTGCACCGTTATTTGCGAGAATTCTAATATATCTAACATCCGGATTCGACTGATTTTCGTCAACACGGCTGACGAAATCCTTTTTGCCGTCATTATTCAGATCAACCGCTTGCAGTTTATTGCCGGAAATTGTGAAATTTACATTTGCGGTTTCGCTGAAATTCAAATTTCCCGAATTTGTAAAAACCTTTAAAAAACGGTTGGAATTGGAATTTGTTTGTAAAGCCAAGGCTATATCTTTAAAACCGTTGCCGTTTAGGTCGTCAATGACGATTGATCTGGTGAAACCGAAACCGGAGTGTTGTAAATAACCGGAAAAGGTCGCAATTGCCACTGCTTCACCGAAGCTGTTGTCGGTTTGTGCCAAACGGTAGTATAAAGTCGTCAAATTACCGGCGGGAGCTGTTGATAAAACGTCCGCTTTACCGTCACTATTCAAATCACCGGCAAATATAAAACGTTCATTTGGAATTATATTTACACCCGGAGTTGTAGTTAAAAATCTGCCTGTCCCGTCATTCAAATACGTCGTCAAAATCGGCGGAGTCGTCGGGTGCGAAATAATAATGTCTTTAAATCCGTCGTTATTAACATCGCCGAAAATACCGAAATCATCTCTAAAATTGCCGATTGATGATGTTTTGGCATTTGTGTCTATTGAAGTTGCGCCGAGTCTTTTATAAAATTGAATTTGATTTGAAACGGTCGGCGTATAACCCAGAATGTCAATCTTTCCATCATTATCAAAATCTTCAAAATACGCTGTAGCAAATGAATTTGAAAGAACTTGACGCGCGGTTTCCTTAAAATAAACTCCGTTGCATTGAGCAGAAACAGAAAAAGCCGCTGTAAAAACCACCAATAAAAATGAAAAGATTTTAAACATTTTTCTACCTCGAAATTTATAAAAGATTGTGTCAATTTGCCTTATATATTAACACAGCTTTTAAACTTTCCAATCTTTTTTTCTTGACGGCTGATAGTTCGATTAAAGTTTGAAAATTTGTCTGTTTTGTCCCTTTCAGGGACGCTATTGAAAATTTAAACTAACTCTAAAATGTTTTCAATTATGTTTATTCTTCCGCATTTTCAGCTTGCGCGGCGGCTTCGATTTCAGCTTCTTTTATCTTTCTTTGATTTTCTTCGGCAATCGAATAAAGCGCGGATTTTACCTGAAACGGCGTGAGATTCGGATAAGTTTCCAGAAGAAGTGCGATTATTCCGACGATGTGCGGACAGGCGAAACTGTTTCCGGTCAACCGTTTATAAGCATTATTAAGCCAGGTCGTGCGAACATTTACGCCGGGTGCGGTCAGTTCGATAACTTCGCCGTATTTGAAACCGAAATTAAAAGCATCGGTTTCGTCGTTTTTGCTGACGGAGATCAATGACGACGAGAAAACTGACGGAAAGCTCGGGTGCGGCAGATTATTTGCCGCCGCGACGACAATGCAACCGGCTTGATATGCTCGATCTAACAAATCGTGAAGCGGCGCGAAAAGCTGCGGTCGGGTCGTTCCCAAACTCAGGTTTATAATGCGGTAGCGTTTGATAATTGCGTATTCAAGTCCGGCAAGAAACGCCTGTCCGTCGCCGAGTCCGCCCGCGCCTAAAACTTTTATACTGTAAAATTCGGCATCCGGCGCGATCTGCGAAATAATTCCGGCGCACGCCGTTCCGTGTCCGGCGGAATCTCCGACATCGGTCGGATCGAAAACCACTTTTTTATTATCTCTTCTCGCTTCGACGGATTCTCTTATTTTTCCTTGCAAAGCCGGATGGTTGCCGTCTATGCCGCTGTCAATAATGGCAACGCCCACACCTTTACCTGTCCGCAATTTCCAACTTTCATCAATTTGGAAATACGTTGACATTGAAGAGAATTCGTTTGATTCGTATCCTGAAACTTCCGTCATAAATGCAACCGATATAAAAAGCGAAAAATATAAAACTTTGCGGACAAATTAAAAATTTAAATAGCTTGTTTCTGCTTTGCTGTCGGCATATTCCAGAATTGATTCCAAAATTCTGACGCACATCCGACGTTCTTCTTCACCGCGGTTGGAAATCTCTCGAACCAAAACAGCTAAATCGAGCATTTCCTTGTGTTCCGAAGAATCCCGGAGACTTTCCAGCCAATCTCTGACTTCAGCAAATTTAAAATCTTCATCAATCGCCAGCATTTTTTCGGTAAAATCGTGAAAAAGTTTCGCCGATTCGTAAGCATTGACCAGCGATGCGATGGCTTCGGCAAAAACCGCCGCGTCATCCATTTCGGCGGATGTGAACGATTCGTGCGGCGGTTCACCGATGCGGTTGACATATTCCAAAACACCGATTACTTCGCCGTTGTGCCGCAAAGGAGTTGCTAAAAGCGTCTGCGTCGAATATCCGGTTTGTTTGTCAATTTCGGCGTAAAAGCTGTCTTCTTCGCCGACATCGGCAATTACCATCGGCTGTCCCGAAGAAAAAACGAAACCTGCAATTCCCTTTCCGGCGGGAATTTGCATATTTATCAAATGATGCGCGACTCTTCCGATGGCGGAAATGAAACGCAGATCGCCTTCATTTCCATCGCGGATTATGACAGATGCTTCTTCGGAATTCATCTGCGCGGCGGAAATGTGTAAAAGATTTTCGATTGATTTGGTCAAAGGATCAATCAGCGCGTTGGCAATATCCACTGTTTCAATCACCGAACGAAGTTTCTCTTCCAGATTATTATTTTTCTCAGCGGTCATAAATATAGATTTTCGCTTATTTTACAAGGATTTATCAAGTTCTAAAAAAAAATTTGAAAAATATTTGGAATTTTTTAACCATTAAGTATTTTAGAAGGCATAAACCAAAACAGGAACTAAATGTTTAAGACATTTATAAGGTTGCATTAACGCAGCATTATTTATAACATTTGTCCAAATTATTTTTATTTTTTTACTTGTCGCCTTTGTGTGTTAAACAAAGGCGCAAGCTGAATTGTTTTTTTTTGAGGTCATTTGACTATGAGGAGAATTATTTTTTTTACATTTCTGCTGATTTTATCGGGAAATTTATTCGTTTTTTCGCAAACAAATCAAAGTGAAATTTCGCAATTGCCGGAAGCAGAACCGTTTAAGATCAGCAAAGGCAGTTCATTTTCCGCCGGAGTTCCGCGAAGTAATCCGAACAATCCGTTGCAGCCGATAAACGGTTCAAAAAATCAGACGACACAGGATTTCGCAGAAGCTCTCGAAATAATCAAAAAAAACCATATCAACGGAGAAAAGATTGATTTTAACGAATTGACAAAAAATTCGATTACTTCGATGCTTCGCACTCTTGATCCGCATTCAAATTATTTTGATTCAAACGATTTTAAAGAACTTCTCAACGATCAAAACAGCGAGTATTACGGTATCGGCGCAACGATTGTAAATTATAAAAAAGACGGAAAGTTTGACACATTTATATCTTCAACTTTTCCAGATTCGCCTGCTTTCAAGGCAAATCTGCGGTTTGGCGATAAAATCGTGGCAGTCAACGGCGAAAATGTTCTGGGTAAATCTTCGGCTTACGTTCGTGATAAAGTTCGCGGACCGAAAGGCTCTGTGGTTCGGCTCGAAATCGAACGCGCCGGAGCGAAAAAAGTTGAAAATATTGAAATAACAAGAAACCGTGTTCCTCAGCCTTCAATACCGGATGCTTATTTACTGCGTCCCGGAATCGGCTATATTGATCTTTCAAATGGTTTTAATTACACGACTTTAGACGAATTAACGGTTGCCCTGGAAGATTTGCGCGAACAAGGAATGACTTCATTGATTCTGGATTTGCGCGACAATCCTGGCGGAATTGTCGAACAAGCTGTGCGTGTTACGGAAAAATTTCTTGATCGCGGTCAAACCGTCGTTTCGCAGCGCGGACGTTTCAGAATTGATAATAGAATTTGGAAATCGAGAACCCGTACGGCTGAAACTTTACCTTTAGTTGTTTTGGTAAATGAAGGCAGCGCATCGGCTTCAGAAATCGTCGCCGGAGCGTTGCAGGATTACGACCGCGCTCTGATTGTCGGAGAAAATACATTCGGCAAAGGTTTGGTGCAAAGTGTTATCAATCTTCCTTACGGATCAGGCTTAACTTTAACAACTGCAAGATATTACACACCTTCCGGTCGTTCTATTCAGCGCGATTATTCCGACGGAAATCTTTATGATTATTACAATCACAAAATTGCTTCCAATAACAGCGATAAAAATAAATCTGCGGCAAAAACCGTGGGCGGTAGAAAAGTTTTCGGCGGAAACGGTATTACGCCCGACGAAACTGTAAAAGCAGACGAGTTAAACGAAACACAAACCATTTTGCTTGATCCGATTTTCTTTTTCGCCCGCGAAGTTGCTGCCGGACAAATCAAAGGTTTTGAAAATTATAAAATTACAACCCGCATAAAATACGGTCAGCGAATCCGTCAGACGGATTTTCCGGTAAATGACGAACTTTTTAATTCTTTCGTAAATTTCACGTTAAACGGAAAAAATTGGAATTTGACACCCGAACAAATTAACTCAGAAAAGCAATATATCAAGATGCGTCTGCGCTATAATCTGGCTATCGCCGCATTCGGCAATATCGCGGCAAGCCAAGTTTTAATTGAAGAAGATAAACAGGTTGAAAAAGCCGTCGAAAATTTGCCGAGAGCGCAACAACTGGCGCGTTCAGCTCGCGGTTTGCAAAAGAAATAAGTTGGATCTTTTTGATAATATAATCAACTTTTAAATCAAAAAACCCCGCTGAATATCAAACTCAGCGGGGAAAAAAAGAAACAGGAGGAATCAGAAAAGACTAAAAGTATCGTTCAATTTCTAAATTTTCAAAAGTTGTTCAACACTCCGTCTATTTTTATTGATGTCTATGTTTTCGGCAAAGTTGCTTTTTTATTTTTATTTTTTTTTGAGGAAATATTATCTTCTCAATTCAAACCTCAATCCTTGGTAATTAACGGAACTTGTTCGCCCCAGAGCGTCGCCGAACTGCTGTTTGCCTGTGAAACTCCGGTAAATTGAAAAAAAACTGTTTTGCTCAAACTGCACTGCAATCTTCTTTGCCCTTTTGAGTCAATCTTCGGATTCAGAGTTATTTTCGATTTAATTTCCGACTTTTCCTCTTTAGCTTTTTTTCTGGCTTTCTCAAAACCGGAGGTTGTTTTTATGGTTTTATCGAGTTCATAAATTTTTTCCGCGCTACGTTTTTTGCAATGCGGAAGACCTTTGTCTTTTTCGGTTTCATAATCAATAAACAATTCTTTCCAATCATCTTTGCTGATCTTTTTCGTTACAACTTGCACGATTTTTTTATTCGCGCCTGATTTGATCCAAAATCCGACGATGAGTAAAAAATCCGATTCAATTTCAAATTGTCTGATCGCATCGCCTAAATTTACCGAAGAATTGTATTTACAGGTTTTTATAGAAACCGGAATTCCGTTATAAAACCCTGTAAAAGATTTAAATTCATCCTTAAATGTTCCGCCTTCGATATCCCATTTCGCGGTATGCGAAGGAATTTTGCGATCTTTCAAAAATGTTTCGACAATCCAATCCTCAAATGCTTTCCCGTGTCCCTGTCTTTCAGTAGTACTTTTAATTTGAGCCGCGCCCGGATCCATATAAAACTTTCTCCTTTGAATTTTTACTGAATGACGAAGAAGAGTTTTATTTTTTGCAAATTGTAAAAAAAATAAACCGATTTTAATAAGAAGTAATCATTGCGCAACAGGTCAGAACCGCCTGCGTAAGCGGGTGGATAAAAACTTTATTACCAAAAACGCACAGCTCTATTAGGCTGTTCAAACAGACTATCAGGCGCATTTTACGCTATTTTCAAATTGCTTTGTTACTTTTGCCGACCTGCTTAAATCTGAAATCTGAAATCTGAAATCTGAAGTCTGAAGTCTGAAGTCTAAAATCTATCTTTCATATTTCAAAATAGTACCGCTTGCGCCGACTGCAAAACCGTATCTTTTCGCCATAAAAAGCCCGTATAAAGAGTTTTCGGTTCTGCTTTCCTGTTTAACCCAGGTTCTGCCATTGTCTGAAGTTCGCAAAACCGCGCCTTTATGTCCGACAATCCAGCCTTCTTTATCACTTGCAAAATTGACTCTCAGAAAAGTACTCGGAAAGCTTGTTTTGACAACTTCCCAAAGTTCGCCGCTGCTTTCGGTTCGCAAAATCGTTCCGTCTGCGCCGACCGCAAAACCGTTGTTTGAATCCCGGAAATCTACATTATAAAGAGCTTTTCTTGTCTTCGAATTTTGAATTTGCCAATTCAATCCGCCGTCATTTGTTATTAAAATCAATCCTAAATCGCCGACGATCCAACCTCTGTTACTGTTTGCAAAATCAAGATGATAGAGTTCGTTTTTTGACGGAACGTTTATTCGCGACCAGCTTTTGCCGCCGTTATCGGTTCGCATCCCGAGCGAATCAACGACTCTGTCGCTTTGATTTAAGACCGAACCGACAATAATTCCGCGATTTTTATCAGCAAACCGAACACTCAAAAATTCCGGTGTTCCGTCTTTGAAATCGGCTTGATTAAAAATAATTTCTTCTTTCCAGCTTTTTCCGCCGTCATCTGTAATAAACAATTTTTTACCGGCAACAACGTATCCTTCCCGACTGTTGCGAAAATAGATTTCGTTAATATTTTCCGTAGTATAAACAAATTGCTTTTGCCAGGTTTTCCCGCCGTCGGTAGTAAAAATGAAATGTCCGTTGTCTCCGGCGACAAAACCGCGTTTTGAATCGGTAAAATAAACTGATATAAAGTCATCTTCGCCGCCGGTTTTCAAAACCGACCAGCCACTCTGTGCGTAAAAATATTGAATCGAAAAGAGCGATATTAAACAGAAAAATATTACGTTTTTGAAATTAAACACTTATCAACCTCCGATGTTTTTGATTATAAAAAAAGGTGAATTTAACCGATAAATTAAATTATTTCCGATTAAATGTCACCTTTTCAGACGTGAAGATTCGGCGAATTTGCCGCTAATTCTTGTTTTGCTAAGATTTAACAATTCGATAAACTTTTCCCTTCCAAACAACGACAATCTGTTCACCGAGCGCGAAATATTGCGCCAACTCTTTTTCTTTAGTGAGCAGATCGAAAAATTCGTTGCTTCCGAATTCGAGTTTAATTTCCGGCAGTTTGGCATCTTCTTTAAAGTCCGTGTCAATCCAATTCCCGTCGGAATTATAGAAATTTTTATTTCCGACAAATTGATTGCTGATCGAATTTTGAACAAAGATTTGGTCTTCTGCAGCGGTTACTTCGACAGAATTTGCAATAGTATTTGACTGCATCGAATTTTGCTGCCGGCTCATCTGCACCGCATCGCGCCCCGAATCTTTTCGCAAACTACCGCTTCCGCCGAAAATCCCTCTTGAAGAAGGCGGCAGTGCGCCGATATTTGCTTGACTGAGCGTTACATTTTGGACGCTTCCGTCGGTTGCTAGATACGAAGTAAAAGGCGTAACGATGCCGTATTTCGTGCCCAATTCGATAATTTCGTCCTTTAATTCTTTGTTTTCACCGTTTGCGCGGACTTGTTCGACAAGCCAACCGACGCGGCGCGAAGCCCACAAACGCGGGAGAAAATCATTGGTCGTTGACCTTTTGGGAAAATCTAAATTTGAATAATTAAACGAGCGGTTTTCCCTTCCGGCTTTGCCCGAAAGTCTGATTGTCGCATTATTTAAATCATTCTCGTTTTTGTAGCGACCAAGCATAACAATTTGCGTTCCTTTGAAAACATCGGTCAATTGGCGCGGATACATTAAATCGCTTTTGATGCTGCCGAAATCAATTGTCAAATCCGTCAAAACAGGCGAATTTACACGCGTGAAGAAATTTGAAACTTTGATTTCCAGATTTTCCTTCGGTTCGATATATTCGGCGAGTCCTTTATTAGCGGTCGCTAATTTATCGAGCAGGCGCGTATTGACATCATAACCGACACCGAACGGAAAAAGACGCAGATTTTCGACTTTGATCAGTTTGGCATTTTCGATAATTTTATCAACGTCGGACTCGCCGACCGTCGGCAAACCGTCGGTTAAAAAGACGAGCATTTTCGCGCGGTCAGATTTATCGAATTGTATCAAAGCCGCTTTGAGCGCGTCATTTATATTCGTGCCGCCGGTCGGTCTGAGTTTTTCGACAAATTCAACGCCTTTCGAGATTCCCGTCCGGTCGGCTTTGATCAAACCGCTTTCCATCAGATGTTCTTCTCCGGCGAAATTTATCACATTGAAACGGTCGCCGTCATTTAAACCTCTGATTCCAAAGAGCAAAGCCGCGCGCGCTTTGTCCATTTTTCCCTCATCAGCCATCGAACCCGATGTATCGAGTACAAAAACGATGTCTTTATTGACGATTTCCCTGTCGGTTACAGCATCGCGCGGCGAAAGCATCAGCAGAAAATAACCGTCTTTTCCCGGTTCGCGGTAAGTCAAAAGCGACATTCCGAAATCGTTGTTCGTTACGCCGTAAAACAGTTGAAAATCCGAATCGTTGCCGGTCGTTTCAAATGAAATCGAGGCTTTTTTCTCGCCTGCGTAATTCGTTTCAATCGAATGCGTCGGCGAATAGATATTCCGCAGGGCTTCTTTTCCGACAATTTCGATTTTTCCCGAAACCGTGCCGAATTGCTGATTCGGATTCGGTCGGCTCGAACTGTTCATTTCCCGAACCGGAAAATTGCGCCAGACGTTTCTGCCCGTGCCGAGCGGATAACGATAAGCGACCGTTCCCGAATCAGCCTTTAAAACTTCTGTATAAATGAGTTCGAGCTTTTTATCGGAATTCGGTGGAATCGGAAAGATCGAAGCTTGCAGCAGATCTTTTCCGGCATATTCCAAAAGACCCGGATCGCGCTGGCGACGGACGATCTCGTCGTAAATTCGCCGCGCTTCTTCACGATTGCGAACTTCGCCGACCAGTTTTTTGCCGTTTTCCCAGATCGCAAATTCGACAATCGAAGCCGTTTCGGGAATTGGGAAAAAATAAGTTCCTTCCAGAGTGTACGGAGTATCGTTGCGAAAAACCTGCTCGACGTGCGTTCGCGCCATCTGATTTTCGATTTTCGTATCAAATTTTATTGATTTTACCGGCAGAGCATTAGGAAGCTGCGGCGGCGGCAAAGGGCGCGGCGGACGAGGCGGCGGACACGGGCGTATGTCGCAGATTATCGGAATAATTACGCCCTGAGCGTTCACGGAAACAGCCGAAAAAAAGGCGGCAAACATCAGACTTAAAAAGCCGAGTGATTTTAAAAACTTCATATTTTTCTCCATTGCAATGACTTAAAAGCGCGGTGAACATTTTCGAATTTACGCTTTCTATGACGATACAAGGAACGAAAGCGGTTGCATCAGCTTGCAAAAAAAAGCCCGATTCTTTACATTTTGAAAGAATAGAGCTTTTTTTTAGTGTTAAAAATCTTCAGACTATTTAATCCGCCATAAAGCTGAAGTAAGTTTTTTAGTTTCATCTGCTTTTGTTACATTTGTAGCTTCTTCAGTTATCAAATCAATTTCTAATGAAAATAAAGAAACATCTTTTGCAGAAGCATCATATTGATTAAGTCGTAGGATATATTTATTTTCAACAGGTAAATCTTCAAGATAAAAATCATAAACTACCGGAGAAACATTTCTGGTAAATGATTCACTTACTTTAACCTTTAGACCATTGAGATAATCATAACTTTCTAACGGGGACACTAAATGATTTTCCACATCTTCTATTGTCAGATCTATTTTGGCAACATTAATTTTTCCTTCATTATATGAAAGCGGTGGTAGATTTCTTATGCTGATAAGAGCGATTGCAGCGTGTGGATTGATTGTTCCGATTTCTTTTATTATATCGTTACTTATGTAAATAGAGGTTTTATTACCTTTAGTTAATTTACATGGTTCAGATTTTGATAAAGTTTCAGGACAATCATTTCCTTGACAGCCAACACATGGACTAATATACGTGCAAGTTATTCCATCAATTGAGCAGGCTTCTCCGCCTTGCTGACCATTTGTGCAAATCCAACCCGGAGGAGCCGGCGTACATACTACACATTGAGCATTTATATTTTGATAAAAAATTCCATACGAAAGAACAATCACTAATAACCACAGAAAATTTCTTTTAATTTTTTTCATTTGTATTTTCTCCTTAAATGTAAAGATTAGTTGCTGTTTTCTCATTACGCGAGATAATCATCCGACAAATTGCTTAAAAACATCTAGGTTTTGGGAATTTTTAAGCAATTTTAATTGTTTTATTATCAGTAAAAATAGCAAGGAATATCTTTAATGTCAAATATTTTTTTTGCAGTTTGATATAGAAAATGCTAATATGATTTCATTCATTTGTTCACCTCTTTCAGAGAATTTGCACTAATTCTTTGTGGAACAATTTAAACTAATGCCTTGTTTGGAGAATTTAAGTTATGAAGTATTTAGTTATTTGTCTATTTTCTCTTTTAGTTACATCCAATACTTTCACACAAACACAATCAACCAAAGAAGTTAAGCAATGCGATGCGCGAATGGCGCGGCAGCTTGTCGAACGGCAGGCGATTGAAAGCAAATCCGTTTCCGAATCCGATAAAAGAATAAATATACTGATTCGCGTCGCCGAATATCTCTGGGAAAAAGAATCGGATTCGGCACGAAACTATTTTGCCGAAGCCTTTAAGGTCGCGCAGGAAAGATTTAAGGAAAAAGGCATCGTCAACACTTCGACCGTCAAATTTTACTATCAAGCCGAGCCGGATTATCGTTTCTCGGTCATTCGGGCGGTTGCCAAACACGATGCGGAATGGGCGCGGAAATTAACCGAAGAAGTGTTGAAAAGTTATGATGAAGACAAGGAAAAAGACAAACGCGATCCATTTCAAAAAGATCAGGAAATATCACAATCTCTGCGCTTAGCCGTAACGCTTTTCGATACAAATCAAGCGGCGGCGATTCAAGTTTTTCGGCGTTTGATGAATTATCCGATTGTCGGCGATTGGTTTTGGGTTTTATATCAAATTTACGGAAAAAATCCGCAAATTGCCGAACAACTTTATGCCGAATTGCTAGCTAAACAAACACAAGCGCCGATCAATCGTCTTTTGACGCTTTCGGCTTTTCCCTTCGGTCGCAATCAAACTATTCAGGTAAATGTTTTTTCCAGCGGAACAAGCGCACCGGCGAATTTTACTCCGAATGTGAATCTGCAAAGACAATTTTTGACCGTTTTGCTGAATCGGATAATTGCTCTGACACCTGAAAATTTATATCCGACTGAAACTCAAATGATTTCCGAAGCCGGTTACGCGTTGGCGGCTTTGAATCAATTAGCTTCGCTCATCGCACAAAATTTACCCGAAATGAATAGCGACATAGCGCGTGCCAGACAACACGCCACCGCTTTGCTTGATGAAAAAACTCAAAAAGCTTTGGATTTCAACAAAGATTTTCAGGAAAGATCGGTTAAAAATTTTGCTGATCGCGTCAATGATTTGGAAGTAGCCGATGCCAAAGGAACTTTGACCGATTATGCTATTGTCCAATTAATTCTTTATGCTAAAACGGAAGAAGAATTGAAATTGATTGAACCTTGGCTGGATAAAATCAAGGAAAATTCCGTGCGCGAAAAAAGCGTTAATTTCTTTTATTTTCAAAGTTCGAAAATCGCTCTTAAAGAAAAAAGATTAACCGATGCCCGAAGATTTGCCGACCGCGTTCCGCAGATCGAACACCGCGCTGTTTTATATTTCGATATTGCCGACGAAAAGCTGAAAGAACCTCTGACCAAATTTGAAACACTTGAAATTTTAACCGAAGTTTTCATAACGGCGGAAAAAGCTCCCGACACGGTTGAAAAAGCGCAGGTTTTGCTCGGCGTGGCGTTTATGTTTGAAAAAATTGATCGTTTCAATTCGGTCAACGCACTCGGAAAAGCGATTCAAACGGCAAACAAACTCGAAAATCCGAATCTTTTTACCAGTTTTGTCCAACAGCAAATCGTCGGTGAAAAGTTCGGAGTTTTTTCAGGCTATTCCGTTCCGGGATTTGATCTGAACAGAACCTTTGATCAAATCAGCCGCGAAGATTTTCAGAATGCGATCTCGCAAGCCGAAGGTTTTTCCGACAGATATTTACGAACTCTGGCAATTTTGGCGAGCGTTAAAGATTGCGAAAAAATTGATCCCGATAAAATCGTCGAATCGCCGAAAGAACTCTAAGGCATATCTTCAAGGTCATCGTTTAGCGCGTCATCAATGTCTTTTTCGAGTTTCAAACGCAATCTTTCGACGAGAGAATCGGCTTTTTGAACATTTTCCTGCAAATTCGATTTATTGTTGGTAATTTCGTTTAAAAGATTTTCCAAATTCGACTTTTCCGATTGAAGGTGTCTTCTTCTCTGCTCGCGCAGTTGTTCGGGACGCAGAGTTCCAGCGAAAGCGATCACGCGGTCAATCATTTCGGGGCGAATGTCGTTTTCGATCTGATCAAGTTTGGAGCGAATGTGATTTTCGCGTTCGATTAGGTCAAAAAGCTGTTTGCGAAGCGAATCGGCACGCTGTTCGGCGCGTGAGAGAATGTCGAGATTCAGCAAAAGCCGCCGTTGTCTTTGATCGTATTTTTCATCTTTTGTCGCGGCTTCCGTATTTTCTAAACGATTAAGTAAAACCTGATCTATGCGGTCTTGCGTATTTTCCGGCTGTCTTTCCGGCAGATTTTCTTTGGGCGGAATTTCGACGGGTTGGAGAATGATTTGATTGCCGGTTGCAAAATCATCGGCAAGACTGATTATTTCAGGAACGGCTTTCGTCGGAGTCGGTGCTGGTTTTGTAGTAGTATTTGTCGAAGTTGTGCGGCGCGGCGTTTGCGCGTCCGCGTTTGTAAAAAAAACGCACATTAAGACCGCGCCAAACACGAATCCCGTTTTGATAATTTTTCGTTCTTTATTTTTTAACTTCATCTTTTCCTTTTTTCGGCATTTTTTTTCCGTTCGATAATTCCTTATCGGGAATCAAATCGCCGGTAATCATTTCGATAACATTTTTTCCCGCTCCGACAAACGGAACGGCATCAAGTCCCGAATTTACGATTCCTTTGACAAAACCTTTCTTCTTTATATCATAACCGACAAAGCTGACGGCGATGATCGTGCCGACTCCCGGAATTATTCTTCCGACGCGTCTGGCTAATCCCCAACCGCCGGCTCGAATTAATTTTCTCGTTACGCTTTTCTTTTCTTTTGCCATTTCAAAATTCCCGCCTTTGCTCAAAGTTTAGTTTTTATTATACTTGCCTTATTCGGATGACAAAAGCATACTTTCTATTTGCACGTCTTTTATTTCGGAAAGTTTCAAAGAAATAATTAAAATATGACTCTAAGAATTAAAAATCTTTCAAAAAAATACGATGAAACCTCGATTTTCCAAGAAATTTCATTTGAAGTGGAAAAAGGTGAAATTTTCGGTGTTTTCGGTGTTGTCGGTGTCGGAAAATCAACTCTTTTGCGAACAATTTCGGGGGCTTTAGAAACGGATGCCGGTGAAATTTTTCTCGGTTCCGACGATTTAACATCAAAACCTTGCGAAGAGCGCGGATTTCATTTTCCGAGTATCACCAACAGTTCTTTCTGGCAAAATATTTTCAATACTGATAAACCTTCGGAACTTGCTGACGGCGAAGGTCAGGCTCTGGCGTTAGAAGATGCTTTGGAAAAAGCCGATAAAGTTCTATTGCTTGACAATCAATTTTGTTTAATGGATCGGCAGCAGCGCGAAATAAAAGCGGGAAAATTAAAAAACACCGTCAAAACAAAAAATCTGGCAGTAATTTTTGCTACAAGCAATTATGAAGAAATATTCTCAATCTGTGACCGCGTGGCAATTTTGGATAAAGGAAAATTAATTCAAATCGGCACACCGCGCGAAGTTTATGAAAATCCGAAAACCGTTGCCGCCGCAAATGCTACGGGTCGCAACAATATTATTGAGGCAAAGCTGATTTCCGATAGATCTGAAGTTCCCGAATTTATTACTACTAAGGGTGAACACCGGATTTCTACGCAAAGAACTCCGAAAATGAACTCGCAAACAATTAATAAAATCGTCAATCTGGCAATTCGCCCCGAACATATCTCGATCTCATTCGGCGCGTCATTTCCCGAAGACAATCTGCTAAAAGCTGAAATTACAGAAATCGTTTATCAAGGCGCGACAACGCTTATAAAGCTGATTGCTAACGGCTTATCGCTCGAAGCCTTGGTTTTGCGCCTCGTCGGTTTGAATGTCGGCGATGAATGTGTGGTCGGACTTCCGCCGGATAGAATTCTGGTTATGAACGATTAGTTTTTAACGAATTTAGTCTATTTGTTATTATTAAACCGTCGAGACACAGAGACGCTGAGTTTTATATCACTTATGTTACGCAGTTTGAATGGAACGCGAACACTCTTGTCCGCCGCCTCGCGTTTTTCAGCGATGTCAATGGCTCTCAGGTCATTCAACTTAGTTTTATCAAACATCTTTTTTTAAACATCTTTTTTTCGCGCCTCTCGCCACATTCAACTTAATTTTATCCTGAAACTTTTATTCACGTGCTCTCGCGCTCAGGCGGACAAGAGTGTCCGCGTCCCATTCAAACTTCGTACCATGAGTTTTATCAGATTTATTGAAATTTACTTGGTCAGCTAAGATTTAAGCTGAAATGGCTCATTATTTATTTAAAATTCTCAGCGTCTCTGCGTCTCAGCGGTGAAAAAGTCTTATCCGAAATTCGCATTATTTAAATGATTTAATGCCGTGAGCGCAGTTTGTTAATCTGCGTTCACGGCATTTTTATTTTTCCAAAACGAAATTTATCTTACATACGAATTCGGGGTCGGAACATCTCCCGCCGCACCGAAATTCTGGATGATTTGTCCTGAAAATGAAGCATTAATAAACCACGTCGAACTTGACGGACGGAAAACAGCCGCATCAAATTTTCCATCGCCGTCATAATCTCCCGGCACCGGAATGTCTGTCGAAACTCCGAACGGAAATGCGTAAAATGAAAAATCTTCCGAACGCAGAATGAACCATTGTCCGGTTGAAGGTCGCCAAAAAGCAACATCGGCTTTGCCGTCGCCGGTATAATCGCCTTGAACCGTTTTGTCAGCTGACGTTCCGAAAGTTATGACAATCAAACCGGCATTTGTACGATTGAGCCACCATTCCCCGGTTGAAGGTCTGAAAATAGCAATGTCGGCTTTGCCGTCGCCGTCATAATCGGAGGCAACCGGAAGATCGCCCGCACTGCCGAATGTTTCGATTCGTGTTCCGCCCGTTGACTGCATAATGAACCAATTCCCGGTCGAAGGTCGAAAAACAGCCGGATCGGCTTTGCCGTCGCCATCAAAATCAGCCGGCGCGGGAATATCACCGTTTGCGCCGAACGGGAATGAAAAGAATGAAAAATCTTCACTTCTCAAAACAAACCATTCGCCCGAAGCAGGACGGAAAAAGGCTATGTCAGTTTTACCGTCGCCCGTATAATCAGCCGGAACTATTTTGTCCGTTGATGTTCCGAAAGTTACGGCTGTAGCGACATTTGTCGAAGAATTCTTAACCCACCACTCGCCAACCGACGGACGGAAAATCGAAATATCAGTTTTTGCATCGCCGTCAAAATCAAACGGCGGAGCGGCGGTCGGCGCGTTTTGATCGGAGTAATTATACGCAACTAATGAAAAATGCTGATCGGTCGGATCGGCATTTCCCAAAATTCCGTTGCCGTTCAAAGCGGTTGCCGTAATTTGAATTGTAAAAGACGTTCCTGCCGGAATTCCCGCCGGAAGAAATACATTTTCGACATTATCGCGATTATTAGCCGTTCCGCCCGTTACGGAAACACCATTAGAAAATACGTTTCCAAGATAAGTGTTTGCGCCAATTGTTACGGTCAAATCGAGATTATTGACCAGAGCCGGATCGCTTACTCCCGGCGGGTCTGTCCAGACAAGTGTAACGCGAACAGGTTTTGTCGGATCGGCAACCCTTCCGGTTAAAGTATGGCTGTTTCCGGAATCGGAAAATTCAATCGTTTGATTGACATATTTTATCGGCACTCCGGTATTGAGCATAAATTTCATATTCAAACGTCCCCAACCTTCATTGCCATTCGGAATCGGCGCGGTTGTTAAGGATCCGTTCATTTCTTGTCCGGTATTGATAATCGCGGCTTTGACCAATGCCGGACTCGGAAATTGTCCGCTGTTCGTGTTTTTCCAGAATTGTGTAAACAGTGCAGCGGCACCGGCAACCTGCGGCGCGGCGTGTGATGTTCCCGAACTGTAGCTGTGATTTGCATCCACTTGTCCGCTAACGCTGGTACCTGATCCGGCTCTCGAACCTGTAATTGCTGTTCCGGGAGCAGTTATATCGGGCTTGATGCGCCCGTCGGCGGCAAGTCCGCGGCTTGAACTCGAACGCAGATCATCCATATTATCCGCACCTGTTCCGAGAATTTCCGGTCTGATATTTTCCGAATTGGCAACGGCAATCGTGTTTTTTGACATTTTCGGTCGTGTCAATCCGCTTGTTCCCGAATTTCCGGCAGAAAAGACGATATTGATCGGATCAATCGTTGCAGATAAAGATGCGTCTTGAACAAAACCGTCCCACAGCGCGGCGCGTGAATCATAACTGTTACCGTTTGTTCCTGCGCCCCAACTGTTATTCGTGATTGTTCCCTTTACACCGTTAGGTCCGAGCGTATTCAAAGTATCGTCAACCGTCTGAGAATCGGTCGTTGTACTTCCTGATTTTAAGAATGCGATATTTATAATATTCGATTTCGGGGCGACACCGATTCCGTAATTGTGACCTGTAGGATCGAGACCACCAAATGGAGCGTCACCGGCGATAATGCTGGCGTTGATATGTCCGTGTCCACCGCTTGCGCCTGATGTTGTGCCTCTCAAAGGTCCGTCAACAGTATTTCCAGCCGTCACATAGAATCCACCGTTTCCGGGAATGGAAATGCCGTCGTCAACCACCGCAACCGTTACGCCCGTTCCGTCAACACCGAATTGCGTCAAAGGATTATATCCCGGCGGATTGATAACCGTCGGGCTTGTAAAATTCCCCGAAACGATGTGAGCGGCGCGTTCATCTTCGATTTGCGGCTTAACATACGGATCAATTCTGACAACATCCCGGAGTTTTGCGACCGCTTCCAGTTCATTCGGCGACATCTGCACGCGAATAATGCTGAAAAAATTATGCGGAGCTTTTTCGACCGCCGTTACCTGGCGACCGACTGTATTAGAAATTTCATCTCTGATATTCAATAGATTCGCTCTGGAAAAAACCGCGACATCATATTCGACTGAATTTCCCTGTGAGTTTGAAACAAAACTTTCCAGATGCGCCGAACGTTTTTGATCTCCCGCGTAGCGTCCGACCCAGCGAACTCTTGAATGATTCGCAACTCTGCCGATCGTTTCCGAATCGGCATAAACAAAAAATGCTTGATGCGGAACATATTGAACTACTTCCGCGCCGATTTCCTCAAGGCTTGCGAGCCACTCGCTCTTTGTGGCGGCGGCAAATTGAACGATGTAATAATCTTTTTCTGCCGAATTTTCGATTTGCGCGTCCGGCTTAAATGTATTTTCGGTTTGCTCGCCGAGCGGTTCGAATTTTCCCGAAGGAAGATTTATCGAAGTTTCCAACGGCTGAATATCCAGAGCCAAACTTTCGAGATTTTTCGATTTATCCTTTGCCAGAATTACAAAGGTTCCGTAATCTTCGATAATCGTTCCAAGGGCGGAAGCCTCTGTCCGGTCTTCGATTCGGTTGATTTTAACGCGAACAAAATCTTTTGCATCATCGCGCACAATTTCCGTGATCGCATCGCCGTTTTGATATTTTTCAAAAACAGCCTTTTTCTCATTTCTTTCCTGCGCTTTCATCGGATTAAAAACAACTCCGGCGAAAACCGCAATCAAACCGACAAAAACAACTAAACTTGCGAATAAACGCCGACTAATATGAAACTTCTTTTTCATCAATATCTTCCTTTATTAAATTTATTCCGGGGTTGAATGGTTTAGAAAAAACTATATTTATTTTTTCGTTTTTTCAAATTTATCACAAATAAAACCGTGATAAAAGTAATTTTCAGCAAGTTATAAAAAAAAGCCTGAATTATTTCTTTTTTGAAATAATTCAGGCTCAAAGTTTTTTTGCTTAAAGAAAGTTTAATTTTGAATATTCGAAGACAAATTCGCCGGCAGAATCGGAACTAAAGTAATCTGAACACGACGGTTTCTAGCTCTGTTCGCATTTGTCGAATTCGGAACTATCGGCAGACTCGCGCCCAAACCACGGGTTTCGATGCGGTCTTGCGTTACGCCGTAAGTCAGCAACCGGTCGGCTATTGCCTGCGCTCTTTCCTGTGTCAGCATCTGCAATTCTTCAGGCGTTCCGCTGTTGTCGGTGTGCGATTCGATGACGATTCTATAATCGGTGCTGTTTGCCAAAACTTCGACCATCGAAGCCAATTTCGGTTCGTTTGCCGCAGCAAAACTACTGACACGGGTTTCCGACCAATAATTTTCCGGCAGAATCACGACGATTCCGCGATCATTTTTGCTGACCGCGCCGAATCTGCCGAGAGAGTCGACCAGAACGCCTTCGTTTGCCTGCATTCTTGCCAGACGATTTGCCGCGTCTTGCTGACGCTGAAGCGCGATCTTCTCGCCTTCGATCTGCGCGAGTTTGATTCTTGCGCTTTCATTTTCGCTTCTCAAGCGCGAATTTTCGTCGCGCAATTGTCGGACTTGTTCCGAAAAATTCTGCGCGTCGCGTTCGGCAAGTTCACGATTTCTTGTTTCGCGTGAAAGCTCGGCTTTGAGTTCATCAATCTGATCTTGAGCGTTGACAAATTTTCGCTCTTGATCGCGCACTTCTGCATCGGCACGAATTTTTTCGTTGAGTTTTTCGCGGGATTGTTTGTTGATATTTGCTGTATTTTCTGCATTCACAGCCGCCGCAATCGCTTTTCGGGCAGTTACGTCAACAATATCTTCGCTGCGTTTCGCTTCCCATTCGCCTTCGGCAGTTACCAATAATTCTTCGGCTTTTTGTAATTCAACGAGCGCATCACGCTGCGCTCCGGCAAATCTTGCCAAAGCTACTGCCTGTTTTGCTTGCAGAATTGTCGAAGGCAACCGCTGATAATCGGCTTCGGCAATTTCCGGTGTCCGGGCATCGCTGAAATAATCACTCGAATTTCCGAAGTATTGAACAGCGGAAGTTGTTGTCAAAACTCTGCCGCTTCGGGCAAACGGATTAAGATTTTCGAGCATAATTGCCCGACTCGGCTGACTGACGAGAAAATGCGGCTCTGCGGTAATAATCAGCGCAAATGTTTGCAGCGGAGTTGTAACGGAAATTTTTGAATCAAATTCAAAAAAACCGCGCCGCTTGATTTCGCCGAGATTATTAACCTGTCCGGTTGGCGAAATCGCCCATAAAACATACGTGGCATAGCCCGCGCCGAGTTCAAAAGGTCGCGGCATCTTTGAAATAGAAAGATTTATTTCAGTCCCGTTTTTACTGGTTCTTCTGATTCGTGCATCGCCTTTCATTCGCGGAAAACGGGTAGTTCCACGAAATTGCAAAGTAACGCGTTCGTTTAAAGGATACGTAACCGCAGTAGTTTCACGATTTACATCAAGTTGGGCAAAAACCGGAACGGTTAACGAAAATAAAACAAATAATAGCGTTAAAATTTTTGTTGGATTCGATTTTCTCATTATTTTCTCCGAATTATGGCAATAGATTTTAGAAGTTATTCTAAGAAAAGATGCGATCTGTTTCTCATACGTTGCAAATGTTACCACAATTTGCGAAAAAATTTAACAACTTTGGACAATCTCAAATTTACTTTGTATATTCAATAATTCAATTAAAATGAAAGATTTCAAAAGACTTTTAGGCTATCTCAGACCGCATCTTTTTACATTTATCATTGCGACCGTCGCAATGATTTTTGTCGCGGTTTTTGAAATGCTCACATTTTCCCTTCTCGTTCCGATCTTCGATCAGGCTTTTAACAGCGGTGCGGCGCAATCTACCAAAACGCTTTTCAATTTGCAGAAATTAATTCCGCAAAACGATTGGTTTTTGGCTTGGGCGGCGATTTCCGGTATGCTTTTGTTTTTCACCATCGGCAGTGGAATTTCGGAATATTTTTCTTCGTATTTAATGGCAAAAATTGGACAATCTTCGATTTTGCAACTTCGGAAGGAACTATATGAACATCTCTTAAAACAATCATCCGATTTTTTTCAAAAAAACCGCACGACGTTTTTGGTTTCACGCCTGATCAACAGCGCGGCGGCAATCGAACAAGCGGTTGCCGCCAATTTGCGCGACGTTTTGCGCGAGAGTTTTAATCTAATCGCCTTCCTGAGCGCGGCTTTTTATTTTAACTGGCGTTTGATGCTCGGAGCTTTGATCATCGCGCCGATCATCGCCGTTCTGACTTCAAAATTCAGCAAATCGCTGAGAAAATTGTCGGAAGAAACCTACGAAGGCAACAAACTTTTAACCGACACGGTGCAGGAAACGCTCTCGAATCACGCGATTGTCAAGGCTTATCGCGGCGAAGAACGCGAGAAAAAGCGTTTTGCGCGCGTCGCCGAAATGATCGCGCGGGCAAACTTGCGTTCGGGCAGAATCGCGGCGACTTCGCCGCCCGTAATTACGACAATCGGTGTGATTGCAATAGTTACGCTTCTTTTTTTCGGTTTGCGCGAAATAAATACGGGACAAATGGAACCGGCGCAGTTTTTCGCATTTCTCGCTCTGCTCTTTAAAAGCTACGATCCGATGCGCAAACTTTCGCGCCAGCACAACGAGATCTCCAAAGCATTTGCCGCCGCCAGAGATGTCTGGGACGTTTTGGATATTGATGACGAACTGCCCGAAAAACCGAACGGCGTCGAACTGAAACCGCTTGAAAATAAAATCGAACTCAAGAATGTCACATTCAAATATCAAAACGATAAAAAGAATGTCATCAAAAATGTTGATCTCGAAATACCGAAAGGCAAAATGGTCGCGCTCGTCGGCGAAAGCGGCGGCGGAAAATCGAGTTTAATTAAATTAATTCAAAGACTTCACGACGTGAGCGATGGTTCGATTTTATGGGATGAAACCGACTTGCGCGATGCGAAAATCGTTAGTTTGCGAAAACAAATCGCGCTCGTAACGCAGGAAACGGTTTTATTTAACGACACGATAAATTACAATATTTCCTACGGAAAACCGGATGCGACACGCGAAGAGATCGAAGAAGCGGCGCGAATCGCTTTTGCCGACGGATTTATCAGGGAACTTCCCGACGGTTTTGAAACTCTGGTCGGCGAACGCGGAACTTTTCTATCCGGTGGGCAAAGGCAAAGAATAGCGATCGCCCGTGCGGTTTTGGTAAATGCGCCGGTTTTGATTTTGGATGAAGCGACTTCCGCGCTCGATACCGAATCGGAACAACTTGTCCAAAAAGCCTTGAATTATCTGATGGAAAACCGCACTTCGATTGTCATCGCGCATCGTCTTTCGACGATTCGCCGCGCCGATAAAATCGTCGTAATGCAAAAAGGAAAAATCGCCGAAAGCGGTACGCACGAAGAATTATTGACAAAAGGCGGAGTTTATAAACGCTTATACGAACTTCAATTTGCCGAAGAAGAAATTTTAGAAAAAATATAAATATTATGATAGATGAAATGGCTGAGTTTGAAGTATCTGATAGAAATTCATTTATAAAATTTTTAGAAATTTTGAGACAAGATTTCTTAACAAATAGTGATAGTTGGGAAAATCAAAATCTTGATGATTTTCTGGAAGCGATGATTGCTTATACTGAAGACATTCAAGGTTATTATGATAATACAAATCAGAATGTCGATGCGGATCAACCTTCTTGGAAAGTTTTTGCTGATATATTTAAAGGCTCAACAGTTTACGAATAAATTAAAATTATGAAATCAATGACCGGATTCGGGCGCGGAACTATTGCCATCGAAATTTTTTCCGCATCCGTTGAAATAAAAACAGTTAATAATCGTTTTCTGGACATCAGTCTGCGGATGCCGAATGAATTACAGGCGATTGAAGCGGATTTGAAGCGTTTGATTACGGAGCGGCTCGTTCGCGGACGAATCGAGATAAACTTAAGCTATGAACGCGATAAGGAAGTCGTTTTTGAACTGAATCGTCCGTTGATTTCGGGCTATATTTCCGCGCTCAAGGAAATGCAGGAAACATTCGGTTTGGAAGGCGAACCCGATATGAATTATATTGCGCGTTTGCCGAATGCCTTTCAGACGGCGAAAGCGGATTTAACGGAAGAATCAACAGAAGCGATTAAAAACGCGTTCAAACTCGCGCTTTTAGAACTCGAAAAAATGCGCGAAATCGAAGGCGCTTCGCTGAAAAATGAACTCGAAGCGCGTCTTTCGGTCATCGAAAAATTGCTTCCCGTGATCGAAGCCGAAAGCGAAAATGTTTTGGAAGAATATCGCGAACGTCTGAGCAAAAAGGTTACGGAAATGCTTGAAAAAAGCGATTCGCAGATCGAAATAGATCAAGGCAGGCTCGCACAGGAAGTCGCCTATTTAGCGACCAGAAGCGATATTTCCGAAGAAATCACGCGCCTGAAAAGCCACATCGAACAATTTCGCACGATTATGGAAGACGAAAAAGATGTCGGCAAACGGCTCGATTTTTTAACGCAGGAATTAAACCGCGAGGCAAACACGATCGCTTCCAAAACGCAGAATCTAATCGTCAAAGAATCGTCTTTAACAATCAAAGCGGAAATCGAAAAAATCCGCGAACAAGTCCAGAATGTTGAGTAAGATAGTTTTAAGAGTTGACCGAGTTGACCGAGTTAGCCGAGTTTGCTGAGTTTTTAAAATTGAGGAGATTTGTAGAATTAATTGTTTTAACTAAACTATTATACGGCAGTCTCAAAAAACTCGGTCAACCCGGCAAACTCAGCAAACCCGACAAACTTTAAAGAAGAATGAAAGGAAATTTAATCATTATCAGTTCGCCTTCGGGCGGCGGGAAAGGCACTTTGATTAAAGAGATTTTAAGATGTGTGCCGGAAATCGGTTATTCGGTGTCGTTCACGACGCGGAAAAGGCGGGACGGCGAACAAAACGGAAGCGATTATTATTTCGTTGAAAAAGAAGAATTTGAAAGTTTAATAAATGAAGGCGAGTTTCTGGAATTTGCCGAAGTTCACGGGAATTTTTACGGAACTTCGATCAAACAAATCGAAAGCGAACTCGGAATCGGGCGCGATATTATTTTGGAAATTGATGTTCAAGGCGCATATTCGATTCTCAAAAAAGTGCCGGATGCAGTCAGTATTTTCATTATGCCGCCGTCTTTTGAAACTCTGCGGCGGCGTTTGATAAATCGTGCAACCGAAAATCAAAAAGATTTGGAAATCCGTCTGCAAAACTCTCTTGAAGAAGTCAGTCGTTACAATGAATTTGAATATATCGTAATAAATGGCGAGATTGAAGAAGCCGTCCGAGATTTGGAGGCAATTATTTTGGCAGAAAGATTAAAACGGATTAGACAAACCGTAGCAATACAAGGTATTTTAGATAGTTTCGATGTTTAATTTATAAATGCAAACGGGGAAACAAATTAGAATATGGTTGAACAAATAGAAGAATTGGAAGAAACAGCAATTACAGAAATAGATGAATCACAAATAATTGATTCAAAATACCGCAAAATTATCTTAGCCGCGCAACGCAGCAAACAGCTTCAACGCGGAGCAACGCCGCGGCTTGATATGGATTTGAAACACCACAAACCAACGCGTGTGGCAATGAAAGAACTCGAATCCGGCGTCATTCATTTTGATACGACAAAATAGAAAGAAATCATAATCACTTTAAAATTCGCGCTTTTTTTTATTTGTATAAATTTCGATACTGTAAATAATTCGTGCGTTTGATAAAAAAATCGGTATAGTGAGCTGCAAGTGAATGCCTCGATTATCTAAAAAGTTAATTCCAAACAAATCTGCTCACTAACGTTATATTGATTGCTCTGCATTCGCACGAATTATTTACAGCAACTAAATTTACAAAACCGGTTTGTGAAAATTTTCCGTTCCTGTCTTAAAAAACACGCTGAAACTATAAAGAATTTCAGCGTGTTTTTTTTAATTTCCGATGTTTCGCAAACAGAGAAAATTGATCGGACCGCGAGCGTCAATAAACCGGAGATCTATTGTATAAAAGCCGACGGAACAGGAAGATCGCCCGTCGAACCGAATCCGAGAGCCGAAAATCCTGATGTTGACTGTAAAAGATACCACGTTCCGTTTGAAGGTCTGAAAACCGCCGCGTCCGAGCGCCCGTCGCCGTCGTAATCTCCTGCCGCGGGAATATCGCCCGAAGTTCCGAATGGAAACGAGTAAAATGAATTGTTTTCCGATCTTAAGATAAACCATTCGCCCGTCGAAGGTCGCCAAAAAGCCACATCGGCGCGTCCGTCGCCTGTGTAATCCGCAGGAACGGGTTTGTCCGAAGCCGTTCCGAAATTATAAACAATGACCGTTTGCGTTGCTGAACGATTAATCCACCATTCGCCTGTCGAAGGACGAAAAACAGCTAAATCGGCTTTTCCATCTCCGTCAAAATCACCGACTTGTGGAATATCGCCTGACGCGCCGAAAGCAGTAATAGTAGTTTCGCCCGAAGAATTCAGAATATACCACGTCGAATTTGATGGGCGGAAAATCACCGGATCGGCTTTACCGTCGCCGTCGAAATCAGCCGCCAGCGGAATATCTCCAGAAATACCGAACGGGAACGAATAAAACGAAGAATCATCTGAACGCAGCACAAACCATTCTCCCGAATTGGGGCGAAAAACGGCAATATCTGTTTTCCGGTCGCCCGTAAAATCGGCAGGTGTGATAATGTCCGTTGCTTGTCCGAATTGAGCGGCTGAAACCTGCCCGCTGCCTGATTTGCGATACCACCATTCACCAACCGAAGGGCGAAAAACGGCAATATCTGTTTTGCCGTCGCCGTCGAAATCAAACAAAGAGATGCCGTTCACGTCATTAGCTTGTCTTTCAAACGCGCCGATGTCCGATCCGTCGCCGTTCGGCGCATTCGGAATTGTCGGAAAATCATACGGGCGAATCCGTCCGCGCTGATCGGCAGTCGTTGACAAAATATCGGTTAAAAGTGCTTTATCAATCGCCGGACTTGTCGGTCGGAGCGCGTGCGTTTTGGTTAAACCGCCATAATTTCTCAAAGGCAAAAGCTGCGGGTCTGCTCCGATGATATTCGTTTCGAGATTTGTTCCGACAATCGTTGTGCTTTGCGTATTTCCAATCAGATTGTAACCGCCTGAAGTAATCGTTCCGAAAAAGTCTTCCAATGAATTAGCGGCAATGATCGAATTGCGCGCATTGACCGTTCCGCCGAGATTGATAATTCCGCCGCCGCTGGCTGATGAATTTCGGGCAATCGTCGAATTCGTTAAATTTAAAATTCCACGATTATTTATTCCGCCGCCGTCTTGGACTGCCGAATTACCGCTGATTGTCGAATTGATTAAATTCAAAATTCCTGTAAAATTTGAAACTCCTCCGGCTCCGTCAGACGAAATGTTGTTGCTGATAGTTGAAGAAACAATGCTTTTACTGCCCGAACCGAAAATGTAAATTCCACCGCCAAACCCGGCATAATTACCATCAATTGTTGAATTAATTAAAGTCAGACTAACGCTCATAATTCCGCCGCCAACCGCAGAACTGTTTCCACTGATGATCGAATTTGAAATGGTAAACCTGTCGCCTCTAAGTCCGCCGCCTTCATTCACCGATGTATTGTTGATTATTGAAGATTTTGACAGATTAAACGAAGCATTATTGCGGATACCGCCGCCGGAATCTGAGGCGTAATTATTGTCAACAACAGAGTTGGTCATACTGACGCTTGCCAAATTATCAATTCCACCGCCAATTTTGGCTTGGTTGTTTTTTATTAAAGAATTATTGATTGAAATTGTGCCGCGTCTGACATAGATTCCGCCGCCGGTGCCGAGATTCCCTGTATTATTCTCGATAACTGAATTATTAATAGTCGTCTGAAAATTGTCGGCACTAAATAATCCGCCGCCGTCCCTTAATGAAAAGCAATTACTTATATTTACATCATTAAGAATTAACGCACCGGCATTCAGAATGCCTCCGCCCCAAATTCCTTCACCTGAAGTAGTCGTAACAGAACCGTTTTTAATTGACAGATTATTGATAATTACGTTTGAGTTAAAGAGTATGTTGATGACGCGGCTTGCTTCATTGCCTGAGATCGTTAAAACGTTCATTCCCGCGCCGTTTATAGTTAGAGTTCCATTATTTTGAATCACAAGTTCTGTGCCGGACAAAATAATAGTTTGAGGCGAACTAAAGACAGCCGGATCAAAAGTAATGATTTCATCTGTGGAAGTAGAATTTGCAACGGTAATGGCTTCCCTTAGTGAACAATCCGAATCGCAAACACCGTCATTTGTGTCTGCCGTTTTAGTAACGATCAGAATTCTGGATAACTCAAATGCGCCGATGTCCGGCAAAAGTGAACCATTATTATCGCCGTCCGCCGGACGCGTCCGTCTGCGCTGATCAATTGGCGGAAAATTATTGGGATCTGCCGCATCAATCGCCGGGCTGTTTGGCGAAAGCGCAATTGTTAATGTTTCGCCGCCGTTATTTTGTAAACCGTTCTGATCAAACAGCGGGTCTTGATCCAAAATATTTCCGGCAGTATTTCCCGTAATTGTCGTTAAGGTTGTATTTTGAATCAGATTATAACCGAGAGAACTTAAAATTCCCTGAAAATCCGGTGCGTTTGGCGCAATGTTTCGGGCGATAATCGAATTACGCGACTCGAATTGACCGCTGTTTAAAACACCGCCGCCGACTCCGAAAAAAGGATTCGTTCGATTATTACTGACGGTCGAACTATTTAAAATTAGCGTTCCGAAGTTACCGATACCGCCGCCGTTATTGCCTTCATTTCCAAAAATCGTCGAATTTATAATGCCGATCGTGCCGCTGTTGTTAGCAACACCGCCGCCGGATCCGCCGGTTGAACCCGATAAATTATAATTAATTGTGGAATGTCCGATATTGACGATTCCGCCGGTATTATAAATTCCGCCGCCAGAAGTTAATGCCGAATTATTTCTGAAAGTCGAATCCGAAATTGTTAAATTGCCTTCATTATAAACTCCGCCGCCGTGTTGGATTGAAACATTATTTTCGATTACGCTTCTGTTAATCGTCAAATTTCCTGCGTTCCAGATACCGCCGCCGCGAATCGGCAGATCAAAGGATTTTCCGCCTTTAATTATCAAATTATTAAATATTACGTTCGATTGAGTTCCGATCTTAAAAGGTCGGAATTGATTGTTGCCGTCAATCGTAATTTTGATTTCCGAAATCGAATTTATTGTTAAATTTACGTTGGTAGTGATTGATAATTCTCCGCCGGACAAAACAATCGAACTTCCCGGAATGAAAACACGGGAATCAAACAAAATTGCTGCAGACGAAGCCGGAGTTGAATTTGCTTTATTGATCGCACCGCGCAGTGTGCAATCATTCGGAGCGTCAGAACACGCAGAAACATCTGCATCATCCAAACGGTCAACAAACAAAATTTGTGCCGAAATATTCGAAGCCGCGCCAATAAAAAAAACTGCGCCGAAGATTAGCGCAGGAATAATTTTCAAGAAATTCGTTTCTTTTTTTAATTGAAGGAATTTTAAAGAAATGAAAGTTTGAAACGTGTTAGGGATTTTTTTTTTTAACATTCAGAATTATTCTCCGTTTTTTTATCAGAACAAGATTTCCAGTCAGAAGTGCGAGTGAAAACTGCCCGAAAAAAAATAAACATTAAAGGCTGAATCGAAAATTTTTAGTTGATGCTCGAAAAGTATATGTCAAAAACAATTAATTGCCAATAATTTCCGCAAAAATATGATTTTTTAATTTTTTCGGAAACTCAAAAATATATTACGTTTCTTTGAACTCTTGCCGATTATCAAGTTCAGTAAATTCTTGTGTGATTCGTCTTTCACTATTCCATTGTACAAATTTTTCCGCTGCGTCGCGGGCTTCGATCTCGAACGGAATTTCAAGATAAGCCGCTTGTCTGGCGGGCAAATCCCATTTTTCTTTTTTTCTTAAATTCCTCAGATAACTTCCCAGATAATTATAAAAAAATCCGATAAATCCGTGCTTTTTATATTGCAGAGAATGTGTGATTTCGTGCGCCGCAAGGCTTTCGGAAAGTCTTGGCTTATTTTTAGAATTGACGGAAATTAAATGCGGCATTATAAATATTCGGCTGCCGATAGTTATTCCATAGACTTTGATTAAATTAGTAAAGATTCGCGTGAATCTACCACCGTAAAAATAAATCGGCGGCAGGTGAAAGTTTTCGTCCTTAAAATATTCACGAAAAAATTCTTCCAAAACTTCGTGCGAATCGGCAGCTAATTTCATTAAATGTAAATTTACGACGTTTTTATGAAAATATTCAAAGTAAAATTTTGAAATTTTGAAATTATCAACTTTAAAGCCGTCGCATCGGCAGTAATTATAGTCAGAAAAGTAACGTGGCTGGAGGTCAAACAATTAGAAAAAACAAAAGTTCTGAGGTTTAATGGACTTGCCGCAACAAATCATTGAAAATTCGCTGACAGTATCCATTTGTGGGAACTTATCACAAATTCTCGTGTAAGATTTTCTGCCCCGACTGGTTATGAGGAATAGAAAGTAGGAAGAACGATTATTATAGCTTAACCAATTATTTAACACTTTTAGATTTGAATTTTTCGAGTTGCGGCTTAACTTCTGATTGATAACAGGAGGGACAAATGCTGTGACTAAACTCCGCCTCTGAACGCGAGGAAATATAAGTTTCTACACGTTGCCAGTAATTCTTGTCGTCGCGGACGTGTTTGCAGTAGGAGCAAATCGGCAGTATGCCTTGCAGTTGTTTTACCTGCTCGAGTACCGCTTCGAGTTCCCGCACTTTTTTATGCAAAGCGCGGGTAGCTTTTTGGGCTTCCTTTTTCGCCTCCAAAATTTCAACTTCATATTTGTTGCGCTGCCCGATAACAACAAAAACACAATCGTTGAAAACTTTCCCATCCTGCCCCACTCGCCGTTGCGCATTCGTTAAAACGGGAACATCTTCGCCATCTTTAGAGCGCAAAGAAAGATAAACCTCATCAACTTTTCGTTTCAATTTCAATAGAGGGAAAAAATGCGTTTGATAAAAGATGCGTCCGGGAACGGAAAATATTTTTTCCAGGTGCAGATTATGCAGTTCATCGCGCCCGTAACCGAGCAATTTAAGCAAAGTGGTATTTACTTCGATGATCTTGCCATCATCGGAGAATACCAGAAAACCGCAGGGCGCATTGTCTAATAATTGGTCCATATCAGCCTTGATAGATTTTTACCTTAACTTAAGATATTCCTTGATAATTTCAACGGTTTTGTTTGGATGGCTCATATGCGGACAATGACCACTTGCTTCCATCAGACGGAGCTTGCTGTTCGGCAAATTTTTATGCATAAAGTTTCCGACGCTGATTGGTGCAATAGCATCATCTGATACTTGAATAATAAGCGAAGGCGTATTCAATTTCGCCAGATCCGCGCGATTATCCGAATAAAAAGTTGCTTCGGCAAAGCGGCGGGCAATTTGCGGATCAATCGAGCAAAAACTTTCTTCGAGTTCTTTTCCTAATTCCGGTTGATCCGCATTTTTCATAATGACCGGCGCCAAAAAACTTGCCCAGCCCATATAATTCTTATCCATCATATCGAGTAAGCCTTCAAGGTCAGCCCGATCAAAGCCGCCTGTATAATCCGGCGGATGATTTAGATAACATGGCGAAGGTGTGATTTGAATCAGTTGGCTGAAAAGCTCTGGTCTATCAATCGCTGCGAGTGTGCCAATCATACAACTAACTGAATGCCCGACGAAAACTACATCCCGCAAGTCAAGCGCATCGCAAATTTCGATTATGTCCCGGGAGTAACCTTTTAATTCGCTGTAACGCTCCGGCTTATAAGCGCTAACATCGGATTTTTCAGAACCGACGTAATCAAACAAAATAACTTGAAACTCTTTCTCAAAGGCAGGCGCAACAAAACGCCACATATTCTGGTCGCATCCAAAGCCATGCGCGAACATCATCACCTGCGCACCGACGCCGGAAATTTTTACATTATTACGGGAAACTATGTTTTTAGCCATATTAAGTTTAACCTTTTAATTTTCTGCAAAACTGTATGGATAGTTCTATGTTAAATAAAAAGAGTTTGAAAACATTACTATTCTCAAACTCTTTTAATGTTACCAGTAAAAGAAAAATTATTTATTGATCGCATCGCCGACCGATTTAACGGCATCTCCGACTTTGCGTTTAGTTTTTCCCCAAGTGTCTTGGGCTTCGCCTTCAGCATGTTGAACTTCGCCTTCGGCTTCCAATTCCTCATCGCCGGTTGCTTCACCGACTTTATCTTTTACCGTGCCTTTGACCTTTTCCCATTTTCCTTCGACTTCATCTTTATTTGGTAATGACATAATTTTTATTTGCGATTTTCAATTTGCGATTTAACGCCGCTCAAATGAAAATCTTTTCTCCCTCTTGATAAATTTGTATGAATTTATTACAAATCACATACTTAAATTTAAAAAAGAGCAAGTCTTATACCAAAAATCTAAAATCCAAAATCTAAAATCCAAAATGTCTTACATTCCCTTATAATTCGGACCGCCGCCGCCTTCGGGCGTAACCCAGTTGATGATTTGATAAGGATCGGCGATGTCGCAGGTTTTGCAGTGTACGCAGTTTGAAAAATTCACTTTTATCTCGCGTCGTCCGGTTTTATCGCTGTGTTCCATTTCATAAACCGCCGCCGGACAGAATCTCTGACACGGATTGCCATACTCTTCCGCACAACGCGTCGCGCAGATTTCCGTATCGAGAATATGCAGATGCGAAGGCTGATCTTCATTATGCGCGACCGCGCCGTAAAAAACGCTCGTCACTTTATCGAAAGTCAGCTCTTTATCAAATTTCAAATCGGGATAACGCTGTTTCAGATCGTCGCCTTTATAACCTGATTCTTCGAGTTTTTTATAGCGGAGATGTCCGGCTTCGTGATGGATTTTGTCGAGAAAACCCCAACCCGCGCCGCCGGATAAAAACTGAAATCCGCCGTTGATAAGCGCCGACCAGCGACCTTTTTGAAATGACGCGTGAAAATTGCGAACCGCGTGAAGTTCGTCGTAAATCCAGCTCATTTCAAATTTTTCCTCAAAATGCTTTAAGGTATTTGACGAAAAATCTTCGTGATTAAACGCGCCGATGATCGTCTCAGCGGCGAGCATTCCAGATTTCATCGCCGTGTGAATTCCTTTGATACGCTGCCCGTTCAGGAATGAAGCGGCATCGCCGACCAGCAGAAGACCGTCCGCATAAAGACGCGGCATCGTGTGATAGCCGCCCGCATTGATCGTTTTCGCGCCGTATTTGATCATTTTTCCGCCGGCAAGAATCGCCGCCACGTCCGGATGAGTTTTAAATTTTTGAAATTCGGCGTGCGGATCAATCATCGGGTCAACATAATCGAGTCCGGTTACGTAACCGATGCTGACGATGTTGTTTTTCATCCCGTAAATCCAGCCGCCGCCGTAGGTTTTCGTGTCGGACGGAAAACCGAGCGTGTGTATGACCATTCCTTCTTCGATATTTCCCGCCGGAACTTCCCAGAGTTCCTTGACGCCGAGGCTGAAAACCTGCGGTTCTTTGTCTTCGTCGAGGTTCAGGCGTTTCATCACCTGTTTGGTCAAGGATCCGCGCGAACCTTCGCCCAAAACCGTAATTTTGGCGAGAAGATCAACGCCCGGCTCGAAATTCGCTTTCGGTTTGCCTTCTTTGTCAATTCCTTTGTCGCCCGTGCGAACGCCGATCACGCGTTCGTTTTCGTCATAGAGCAATTCCGAACCCGGAAATTCTGGGAAAATATTGATCTCGGCTTCCTCGCATTTTTCCGCCAGCCATTCGCACATTTTGCTCAAAGAAATTATATATTTGCCTTTATTAACGAGCGGCGGCGGAGTGATCGGAGATTTAATCTTTTTGTTTTCAGTCAGATACCAGAAAGCGTCTTCCGTTACGACCGAATCCGCCGGAAACCCCTGTTCGAGAAAATCCGGCATCAGTTCGCGCAAGGCAATCGGGTCCAACACCGCGCCGGACAAAATATGTGCGCCGACCGCCGAACCTTTTTCGATGATGCCGATCTCCAAATCTTCGATTATTTTGCCGGGTTTGATTCCCTTTTCGATCAGTTCGTTATGTTCTTTGACTTTATTCTTCAAATGCAAAGCCGCTGCCAGATTCGCCGGACCTGCGCCGACAAAAACCACGTCCATTTCCAATTGTTCGCGTTCAATCATAATTTTTCTCTTCCGGTAAAATGAATGGTCATTCAGTTTTATTAAACTATAACAAAACAATAGATTTTCATCTAGTCAGATTTTTGAAAACATTGTATATTCTTTACGAATATGTTTTTCAATTTTTCTTTTCTTTCAAAAGATATTTTCAAAATTATAACATTGATTTTTTTTGCGGTAAGTCTTTTTAACTGTTCTGAAAAAAGACAGGTCAATCCGGCATTGGCAAACGAGATGCCGCCAAAGATTCTCTGGGCTTGGGAACGCCCCGAAGATTTGCGTTTTCTCGATACGGCGAAATTCGGCGTGGCGTTTTTGGCGCAAACTCTTTATCTGCAAAAAGATGAGGTAAATTTCAAACCGCGCCGTCAGCCTTTGGAATTAGCGGAAAACACATATTTGATCGCCGTTACGCGCATCGAAACGATCAAGGACGCACATCGTCCGGCTCTTTCCGACGACCAGAAAAAAAAGATTGTTTCTTTGATCAAAAACACTCTAGAATTGCCTGATGTCAGGGCGATTCAGATTGATTTCGACGTTGTCGTATCGGAGAGAACTTTTTACAAAAATCTGGTGATTGACTTAAAAAAGGAGTTGCCCGAAAACACGCCTTTGACGATAACTTCTCTGGCTTCGTGGTGCATCGGCGACACTTGGTTTAACGAATTTCCGATTGACGAAGCCGTTCCGATGGCTTTCGATATGGGCGCGGACGATAAACCGATTCGTGAATTTCTGCGAAAAGGAAACGATTGGTACGAACCGCTCTGCCGCGGAAGTTACGGCGTTTCGGCTGACCAGCCGTTGAACATAAAATTCGCGGAAAATCGCCGAATCTATTACTTTAATTCAAAGGCTTGGAAAAAATCCGATTTGCCAAAACTCGAACAATAACTATGAAATTTCAGACAAAACACATCGCCGCATTATTTTTACTTTTAGTCTTTTTTTTCAATAATTTGCCGGTCGCACTGGCGTGCGGTCCGTCATTTATCGAGCCGATTTTCGATTATAAACACGCGCCGGAAAATCCGTATCAGAATTTTGCGAGCGGCAAGCTCGGCATCATCAAACCGACGCACCGCCGCGTCGTGCTATTTGCCGCTTACAGATATTTGAACGGCGGCGGATTTACTTTTGATGAGCAAAAAAGTTTGATCGAGGTTTGGAACGCAAATTTTAATAATGAAAAATTTACGGATACAGATGTCAGCGAAGCCGTCAAAGATTGGATTAAAACAAGAAAAGATTTTGTTCCGAAAGATGAGAAACTGCCCGAAATTTATACCGAAAGAACTTACGGAGGTTATGAGTTTTTTCCGAACTGCACAAAAAACGCTTTTGAAACGGCAGCTCAAACACTGAAAAACCGGGCTGCAAGTTACGGCGCGGAAAACAAAGACTTAAAAGAATGGCTCAGCGGACAAGATAAAGTTTTTGCAAATTGCGCGAGCGGCAGACAAATTCCTGATGCACCGAATTTGGCGATGGCGGAATGGTTACAAAAAGACCGCGAATATCAATTGGCGGCGGCGGATTTTTATTCGATGAATTATGATGAAGCCAAAAACCGTTTTGCGCTGATCGCCGTTGATCCGAATTCCCCTTGGCAAGAAACAGCAGAATATCTTGTCGGTCGAACTCTGATTCGTCAGGCAAGTGCGGTTAAAGACGAATTTCGCAAAAATTTGCTTTACACGGAAGCCGAGCAAAATTTACAAATTTCGGCTTCAAAAAGCGGGAAATATTCCGAATCTGCGAAAAAAATGCTCGGTTTGGTAAAATATCGAATACGTCCACAGGAAAGATTGCGCGAACTCGCCCAAGAACTTTCATATCAAGGCGCGAATAATGATCTGCGGCAGAATTTAATTGATTATTCGTGGCTTCTTGATAAATTTGAAAAAGTAGGTTTGGAAGCGGAAGAAAAGCGGGTGAAGGCTTTGCAAGGAATTGAAAACGTCGCAAATACTGATAATGCAAATACTTTTACAGAAGAAAAACCCGATCCGAATGACACACGCCTGACAATTTATTTCGGCAACGAAGATTTTTCGCAGAGTTTTACAATAAAAGTTCCGGCGGACGTGACCGATGAAGAAGCAATTGCCGAAGCCGAAAAAGTTGCCGGAGTTTTGACTGAAGCGATGAAAAAATCAATCCGCGAAGGTCGGCAGAGTGCTTACGCATCGCGTTTTTCTCAAACGACAGATTCGGTTTATGAAGGCGGATACTGGGGCGAAGTTGACCGCTCGCTGGCGGTTTTGCCGCCGGTTTTGCGCGAAGATGATTTGTCCGATTGGCTTTTTACATATCAGACGCAAAATGCCGAAGCCTACCTTTATTCGCTCGACAAATTCAAACAAAATCGCTCCGATTTGTGGTTAATGACGGCGATTTCAAAAGCTAAAACTACGTCGAAAGATTTAGATTTTTTGCTCGAAGCCGCTAATCGCACAAATCCGAATTCAACAGCTTTTCCAACTATCGCTTATCATCAAGCACGGATTTTACTGGAGCAAAACAAAACTGCGGAAGCCCGAAAACTTCTCGATTCGGTCTTGGATTCACCGCTTGATTTAACGATTTCAGCGCGAAATCAGTTTCTCGAATTGCGCGTTAAAATTACCGAAACACTCGACGATTATTTAAAATTTTCCCAACTTAAACCTTTTGCTTTCGATTTCGGCGGCAAAAGTATGTCTATTGAGGAAATAGTTGAACTACAAAAATCTTTTTATGATCCCGAATACGATAAGCAAAGCAAAGAAGAATTTGACCGCGAAATTGAAGCGCAGTATAAAGATAAACTACCGTGGCAAGGTCGTGCGATGTTTAATCATCAAACAACCGCTTCGATAAATGAGTATTTTCCGCTGGCGGTTTTGACGGAAGCGGCGAAATCTTCTTCGCTTCCCGATTATCTGCGCGAAAGATTTACTTTAGCCATTTTTACACGCGCCTTGATTTTGGAAAATTTCGATCAAGCCGGAAAATTCGCGCCGGAAGTTATAAAATACAAACCCGAATTTTCACAATATATAAATCAAATCAATTCCGCCAAAACCGTTGCGGCAAAACGCGATGCCGCGCTGTTTTTGATCGTTAAAAACCCGATTCTCACGCCGTTTATCGAAGACGGTTTGGGTAGAACCGATAACAAAGTAAGCAATTGGGATTTGGATGATTGGTGGTGTGCGCCGTATATTCCCGAAGACGAATCATCAATCGAAGAAGAATATCGCCCGAAAAAACCGGCGTTTTTAACCGAAGCGCAAGTTAAAACGGCAAAACTCGAACGCCTGAAATTTGTAGAATTGGGCGATGCGCCGAAATTTTTGGGCGAAAAAGTTCTGGAGTGGCAAAAACGCGCTCCGCAAGACCCGCGCATTCCCGAAAGTCTTTTCAACATTTACATCGCTAACGGCTGGACAAAATACGGCTGCGGAAATAACGAACAACTACGAAATACCGCCAAAGATCTTTTGATAAAACGCTATCCGAAAAGCGAATGGACGGGAAAAGTTTTGGAAGAAGAACGCGCGAATCAATAGATATTATTTGAATTAAAGAATTAACCACGAAGCTACACGAAGAAACATGAAAGTTTTGTAAATGATTTTTTTTCAAAAAAAACTTCGTGAAAACTTTGTGTAGCTTCGTGGTTGATTTTTCACCGGAATCAGAATTGCGCGTTAGCGGCAGAAACAACCTTGTCCGCAGCGTCGTGCATTCCCTTAGCAACGATAAAGTTCATCCCTGATTCGGCGATCACGCGGTTTCCTTCTTCGACATTCGTGCCTTCGAGCCGGACGACAATCGGAATCGAAACGCCAAGATTTTTTCCGGCGGCAACCACGCCTTTGGCAACCATATCGGTGCGGACGATGCCGCCGAAAATGTTGACCAGAACGGCTTTAACATTCGGATCGGCAAGCAGAATTCTAAACGCGTTTTCCACGCGTTCCTGCGATGCGCCGCCGCCGACATCCAAAAAGTTTGCCGGTTCCCCGCCTGCCAGTTTGATGATGTCCATCGTCGCCATCGCCAATCCCGCGCCGTTGACCATACAGCCGATATTTCCGTCGAGTTTGATATAACTCAGATCAAATTTCGAAGCTTCGATCTCGAGCGGTTCTTCTTCACTTAAATCACGCAGTGCGGCATAATCCTTATGACGAAACATCGCATTATCGTCGAAATTAACTTTTGCGTCCAAAGCGATTAAGCGATCGTCTTTGGTTTTCAAAAACGGATTGATTTCCAGAATCGTCGCATCCATTTTATGAAAAGCGTCATAGAGCGAGATCATAAATTTCGATGCCTGACCGATCAATTCGTTAGGCAGACCGAGACCGAAAGCCAGATTCCGCGCTTGAAACGGCTGCAAACCAAGACCCGGTTCGATTATTTCTTTGAGAATTTTTTCCGGCGTGGCGGCAGCGACTTCTTCGATCTCCGTTCCGCCTTCGCTCGATGCCATAAATACGTCTTTTCCGCGGGCGCGGTCGAGCGTTATACCGAGATAAAATTCCCGGTCAATCGGCAAACCTTCTTCGATCAGAAGCGTTTTTACCTCGCGTCCTTCCGGTCCGGTCTGGTGCGTGACGAGATTCATTCCGATCATTTCTTCGGCGATCTGCCGCGCTTCTTCCGGCGATTTCGCCAGTTTTACGCCGCCGCCTTTGCCGCGTCCGCCGGCGTGAATCTGCGCTTTGACGACAACAATGTCCGTTCCCAATTCTCTCGCCGCATTTTCCGCTTCTTCCGGCGTTTCAGCGACAATTCCGCGCGGAACCGGAACGCCGAAATTTCTTAAGAGTTCTTTACCTTGATATTCGTGTATTTTCATAGATTTAATTAAAAGATTTTTTTGAAAAAGATAGAAAAAAGTTTATCTTACCCTAAAAAAAAAAACAAAGGCAGTTTATAAAACCGCCTCTGTCTTTTCAAAATCGGATGTGATTATTTTTTGCCGATAAAAACTCTGATGCTCGCAAGTTTCCATTCCTTTCCTTCGGGAATATATTTCAGCGCAAATTGCGTCTTACTCGTCGTATCGTATTCGCCTTCGAGAATCAGCATATCAATTCCCTGTTCTTGTTTGACTGCCGGTGACGAAGTAAAACTGGCATCCAGCGAACTGATTTCTGAAATATCAATCTGCTTTTCGATGAAATCCGCAAATTCTTTGTTGAAAGATTGCGGGGTTATTTGTTGCTGCCAAGCTTTTGAAATCGAATCGTGAAAATCCGTAAAATCTTCCTGCTGAACTGCTTTGTTGAACTCCAAAAGAGTTGCTTTGGTTAATTCCTGCGCTTCTTCATTCGACGGGACTTCCTGTTTGGAAGCATCGGATTTTTCGGCTGAAGTTTTCGTGTCCGGATTACCCTTTTCCTTTGAATCGGTCTGAGACGAACCGCTCTGACTGAAAACGATGCCGTCGAGTTTCATTTTTCCGTTTTTCGGCGGCTCGTCAACATTCATCGTTTTTCCGATTCCGACGAGCGTAACACTCAATTTACCGTCTTTGATTTCAACCGAACCGTTCGTAACTTCAGAACCGCCGGATTTCAAGTCGCCCGAACCATCGGCGCGAATCGTCAGGGTCGAACCGTCCGCGCCTGTCCAAAAGCCGACATATTCCGCCGCCGGCGGATTCGAACTTCCGCCGAGACCACAGCCTAAAACAAACAGAGTCATTAAAAATAACGCAAACGCTCCGCCGCTTAAATTTTTTTTGTAAATTTCTGATTTATTTATCATTGTAGCCATTTCAATCAATTTCCTCGTTTTTTTTATAGAAATCATTTGCGCCACGGCTCCAGAAGCTGTTTCCAGCTTTGAACCGTTCTTTCATATTCGCCCGGACAGCGAACGGCGCGAGCTTCGGGTAGAAAACCCTTGTCAACAATATCCGAATATTTCCGTATATTCGAGCCGTAAATCATACACAGAGCGGTATAAAACCTCTGTTCAGACAAAAGATGTTCGCCAGCCATACTTCGCTGGCTCGGGACTGTTCCTTTTGATTCGATCCGAAAGGCTTCGGCGGCGGAAAGCACGGCATTTACTCCTTCTTCGCCTAATTCTTCAATGTTTATGTAGGTCGAACAACGATCTGCCGCGTCTTCTTCATTAGCTGTGATCGGCAGTTTATAGGCATCAATCAGGGCGTGTCCGATCTCGTGCAGAAAGACAAATTGAACCGCTTCCTGCATTTTTTGCGATGCCACATTATCATTATCGCCGACACTCTTAAACAACTTGAAAAAATATTCCATCAATTCATAGCACATCGTAATTGACGAATCATTCGGATCATAAAAGGCGTTTTCCTGATTGCAATCTTTCGTCCGCAGATAAATGTCGTGCGGCAAACTCAGCGCGTTGTTTAATTTTAATGCTGCTTTTTCAAGAGTTTTTGCATCTTTTATCTCGCGGTCAAGTTCCTCATATCGCCGATTTCTGACTTCGAGATGTTCGACAATAAAATCTCCGCGGTCTTTTTCTTTACCTTTCGGCGTTTCATCCTCGTTCTTTTTCTTTGTTGTTACCTCATCATCACCTTTGTTTTCAACCGTTTTTGTATTCTTTTCCGGAAAAGTTTGATCTGCTGTGCGATCTGTGTTGCAGACGCAAGCGGTAATGACGATTAAAACCAGAAAAATTGCAAACAAATTAACTAAATTTCGGTTCATATTTTTACTCAACAGGAAAGATTTTCTAGGATTAGACACCTTTTTTGGTGAGTTTGTCAAATTTTTACAAAAAAATGCGGTTGATAAATTTATCAACCGCATTTGAATAATGAAAATACCGGAAATCATTGAGATTTTTCAACCAGTTTGACAAGTGTCCGAACGGCAACCGAAGTCGGACCTTTTGATTGGTTTGAAGTTCCTTCATCAGCCCAAGCCGTGCCGGCAATATCTAAATGCACCCATTTTGCTTTGTCAACAAACTCCTGAATAAAAACCGCGCCCATAATCGTTCCGGCTTTAAATTTCGGACCGATGTTTTTGATGTCGGCAATATCGGATTTAATGCCTTTGCTGTAATCTTTTCCGAGCGGAAGCTGCCAGAAATTTTCTCCGACTTCTTTACCTGTTTCGATAACTTCATTAACAAAATCCTGATCGTTGCCCATTATTCCGGTATTTAAATCACCGAGAGCAATAATCACCGCGCCAGTCAGAGTTGCCAGATCAATAATTCGTGTCGCTCCTTGCTTTTCGGCATACGCCACTGCATCTGCTAAAACCAGACGACCTTCGGCATCAGTGTTCAGGATTTCAATTGTTTTGCCGTTCATCGCCGTAACGACATCACTCGGACGCGAAGCCGTGCCGCTCGGCATATTTTCAACCGCACCGACGATACCGAGTACCGGAACGCTCGGTTTCAGATTGGCAATCGCTTGCATTGCGCCGAGAACGGTTGCGCCGCCCGTCATATCATATTTCATTGCTTCCATTCCGGCGGCAGGTTTGATCGAAATTCCGCCCGTGTCGAAGGTTACGGCTTTGCCGACCAAAGCCAAAAGCTCGCCTTTTTTTCCGGTGCTTTTTTTCGGTTCGTATTTCAAAACGATCAATTGTGCTTCTTCCGCCGAACCGATGGAAACGCTGAGAAGCGAACCCATTCCGAGTTTTTTCATTTTCGCTTCGTCCAGAATTTCGCATTTCAAACCGGTATCTTTCGCCATTTTCCTGGCGCGGTTTGCCATTTCGGTCGGAGTTAAAATATTCGGCGGTTCATTCGCCAAATCACGCGTAAAATTCATTCCATCGCCGATTGCTTCACCGCGACTCAAACCGTTTTTCAAATCAGCCGCTTTTGCGCCCTCGACACACACCACGAAATTCGTAATTTCTTTCGTGTTTTTATCTTTCGTTTTGTATTTATCAAGTTCAAACTGACTCGTTACAACGCCCTGCATCGCATTTGCCGCAACTTCCGAAGCATCGCCGTCGCTTCTCGGTAGCAGAGCGAAACTTTTGACATTTCGCTTTTTCAAACTTCTGGATGCCGTGCCGGATAAACTCGAAACGTCTTTGGCAAAATACTCGGATTTTTCACCGACACCGACGAGTAACAGCCGTTTTGCTTTAACTTTTCCTTTCGGTTCAAAAACTATATATGCCGTGTCGCCTTTTTCGCCTTTGAATTCTTCAGATTTAATCACCGACGCAACTGCACCGCCCGTTAATTTATCCAAATCCTTTAAAACATCCGTTGTTGCTTTTTCGTCTTTATAAACCGCTACCGCCAAAGCATCAACATTAGCTTCGCTAAAATTATCTGTAATCGCTTGAGACTTCATTTATACTCCTATTTATTTATATTGAATTTTTAATTTTCCCGCAAAAAAACTGTTTATATATAAAAACTTATGCAAATTTGACTAATAAATTAAACACTATAATTGCACAAATTGTTGAAAGGCAAAACGCGTCTTAAATTTGAAATGTAAAATTGTATCACCTGAAACTTTCTTTGACTTGGGCGCGTGTTTCTTTTTCAATGGTTCTGCCTTTCAAAGTTTCGCGCTTGTCATATAATTTCTTGCCTTTTGCCACGCCGATCTCAAATTTTATCCGCCCGTTTTTCCAATAAATCTGTGTTACGACAAGAGTCATTCCCTTTTGCATTATTTCTTTTTCAAGCCGCTCGATTTCCCTTCTGTGGAGCAGCAATTTCCTTGTCCGCAGCGGATCGTGGTTTTGATTATTGCCGTGCGAATAGGGTGAAATATGAGTATTAAACAGCCAAACCTCGTTATCTTTAATAGTAACGTAAGATTCCTTTAATTGAATCCTGCCAGCCATTATGCTCTTTACTTCCGTTCCCTGCAAAACAATTCCCGCTTCGAACGTATCAGAGATATGATATTCAAAATATGCGGAACGATTTTTCAGTATTTCTTTTCCTTCTACGGACATAACTAATTATTTTGCATCGCAAAAGCGCAACACGCAAGTTTAGAATGACTTAATCCATTTGACAATGTTGAATTTGCTACTTAAATTTATATTTATTGAATTGTTGGGAGATCGTCTAATGGTAGGACTCTAGTTTCTGGATCTAGCTATCGGGGTTCGAATCCCTGTCTCCCAGTTCAACAACAAGTTAAAAGTGAAAGAGTGAAAAAGTTTAAAAGTTTATTTTGCTTGTAGCGCAGACTTTTCCAACCAGTTTAATTTTAAAACATTCTAAAAAGGCAAAAACCGCCCAAACTTTTTCACTTTTAAACTTTTTCACTCTTTCACTTTTTAAATTATGGAATGGTTTGAAACAAAACTGCGGGTTCGATACGCTGAAACCGATAAAATGGGAATAGTTCATCATTCCAATTATCTTATCTGGTTTGAATTTGCGCGGAGTGAATTTTGCCGTTCACGAGGATTTTCCTACATTGAAATGGAAAATGACGACGCGCTGATGATCGTTGCCGAAACTTATTGCCGCCATAAAGCTCCGGCGCATTACGAAGATATTTTAATTATCCGCACACAAATTGCCGAAGTCAGAAGCCGAAGTATTCAATTTGTTTATGAAGTCTATCGTCCGAGTGATGACACTTTAATTGCTGAAGGCGAAACTTTGCATCTTGTTACCGACAGCCAAAAAAGAGTCCGCACACTTCCCGAAATTTACAAAACAAAACTTCTCAACCAACCTATTCCCGACGAAAATGCCGTTCCGCTTGACGACGAATATACAGTTCCGACCGATGTTGCTCCGAGCTAAAAACTTTAAAATCTACAATTTTAAGCGAACAAACTTGACATAAACAAAGGCATTTCGCTATCTTAAAAGTTCGCTTTTTATTTTAGCGGAACGCGAATAGTCAGTTAGCTCAGTGGTAGAGCACTACCTTGACACGGTAGGGGTCAGCAGTTCAAATCTGCTACTGACTACCATTTTTATTTTAGTAAAATTCTATATTTTACTTTTTAGAAACATAATTTTTGATAAGATGCTTTCGAAGAACTTTGCGATAACTCGAACTACTACGACGCGCTAATCACTGCGCGTATTTCGGCGTTTTTAAACAAAACGCTAAGGCAAAGTCGCTCTTATCAAATCAAATCTGTTTAGTAGTAGGAAGTTGTTAATTAGTTAGAAGTTAATTTATTGATTTCCCGATTTGAAAGAGAAGATTTTTCCTTTCAGAGTTTTTTCGTGACGGCGAAACAATAAAAAATTTGACCTATAACAATTAACAAATATATGAGTGAAATAAATATAAAAGTCGGAGAATATCAAAAGAGTATTCCTGCGCCCGTTTCGGTCGAAGATGCGCTCAAGGCATTTGACCGCAATGCGGCGAAAAAAGCTCTTGCGGCTAAAGTCAATGGCGAGGAAGTTGATCTGAATAAACAACTTACCGCTACTGACGAAGTTCTGTCAATCGAACCGATTATGCCGGAAACGCGCGACGGTCTGGAATTGCTGCGTCATTCGACCGCGCACCTGCTTGCAGCGGCTGTTCTCGATTTATTTCCCAGCACGAAACTCGGCGTCGGTCCGGCGCTGATGGAAGACCCGCGCTACGGTTTTTATTACGATATTATTGCGCCGAAAACCTTGACGCTCGAAGATTTGCCGGTCATTGAAAAGAAAATGCGCGAGATCGCCAAGCGCAACAAGCCTTATCGCCGCGAAAATATTGATAAAGCAAGAATTCTGGAGATTTTCAAAGAACGCGACGAACCGCTCAAATGCGAGTTGATCAACGAAAAAATAACCGACACGGCAAGCATCTATTATATTGACGATTCGGAATTTATAGATTTTTGTCTGGGTCCGCACGTGGCGCACACCGGAAAACTGAAAGCATTTAAACTGCTCGCACTTAGCGGCGCGTATTGGAAAGGCGATTCCGAACGCGAGCAAATGCAGCGAATTTACGGAACGGCATTTTTTTCGCAGGAAGAACTCGACGCGTGGATCAAGCAGCGCGAAGAAGCGGAAAAACGCGATCATCGCCGGCTTGGCAAGGAACTCGATCTTTTTTCGATTCAGGACGAATTCGGGCAAGGTTTGATTTTGTGGCATCCGAAAGGCGCGGTAATTCGGATGGAAATGGAAAATCTTCTCAAAGAAGAATTGCAAAAACGTGGTTACAATTTTGTTTTTACGCCGCATATTGCCAAACGCGAACTTTGGAAAATTTCCGGTCACGAAGAAAATTATGCGGATTCGATGTTTTCGCCGACGAAAATCGAAGGCGACGAAGAAACAGAATTTCGTTTGAAACCGATGAATTGTCCGTTTCACATCGGAATTTACAAATCGAATCAGCGTTCCTATCGCGATCTGCCGCAAAGATATTCGGAAATGGGAACGGTCTATCGCGCCGAACTTTCCGGCACTTTGCACGGCTTGATGCGGGTTCGCGGTTTTACCGTTGACGACGCGCATCTTTTCGTGCGACCCGATCAAGTGCGCGAGGAAGTTGCCGATTGTCTCGATTTTGCGATCAAGATTTTTGAAATTTACGGGTTTGAAAAAGTAAAATTCGAACTTTCGGTTCGCGGCGAAGCTGAAAACAAAATCTATCTCGGTGCGGACGAAGAATGGGAAAACGCCGAAACTGCGCTGGCAAACGCGCTTAGAGAACGCGGAATTACTTACGAACGCATCGAAGGCGAAGCCGCATTTTACGGTCCGAAAATTGATGTTAAGATCGAAGACGCGATCGGCAGAGTTTGGCAGCTCGGAACAATTCAGCTCGATTGGAATTTGCCCGAACGATTCAACATCGAATACACGGGCGAAGACGGTCAGAAACATCGCCCCGTTATGATTCATCGCGCGCTGTTCGGTTCGGTCGAGAGATTTTTCGGCGTTCTGGTCGAACATTTTGCCGGCGCGTTTCCGTTCTGGCTCGCGCCCGTGCAAATCACGGTTTTGCCGATTACCGACCGGATCAACGAATATGCCGAAAAAGTTGCGAAAGAGTTGAAAAATGCGGGTTTTCGCGTTGAATCAAATCTGAAAAGTGATAAAATCGGGGCGAAGATTCGTGAAGCGCAGATTCAGAAAGTTCCGTTTATGCTCGTTTTGGGCGACAAGGAATTAGAAGAAAACAAGATTGCAGTGCGCGAAAAAGTAACGGGCGATCTCGGCGCGATGAATCTGGAAGAATTTATTGAAATGGCGCGTAAACTAAAAGAAACACGCGCTTTGGCAAATGTGTAAATCCTTGAGTTTCAGGTTTTGTTAAAACTTAACTTTTAACTTGAAACGCACGGGCTAAAAAATAATGGAGGTGGCAATATAGCAAGCAGATATAAAGGAAATCGTAATCCTCGCTTTAGAGGACCGTTGCATCGTACTAATGAAAGAATCAGAGTTCCATCAGTGCGCGTGATTGATGAAGACGGCGAGCAGCTCGGCGTAATGGACACGCGGGACGCGGTTCAAAAGGCGCGTGAAATGGGACAGGATCTTGTCGAAGTCGCGCCAAATGCCAAACCGCCGGTTTGCCGCATCATTGATTACGGCAAGTTTCTTTACGAAGAAAAGAAAAAAACAGCGGAAGCCAAAAAGAAACAGGTTACGCAGCAGGTCAAGGAAATCAAATTTCGCCCTTCAACCGATGATCACGATTACGGTTATCGTATGGAACGCGCTCGCGGCTGGATCGGCGACGGCGACAAGGTTCGCGCGACGATCGCTTTTCGCGGACGCGAAATGTCGCATAGAGATTTAGGTGCTGACTTGCTTGCCAAATTGCGCGACGATCTGGCGGATATCGCCGATGTCGAAGTAACACCGAAAATGGAAGGCTATCAGATGTTTATCATTCTGGTGCCGAAAAAGACTAAATAAATTAGTTAGTTGTTAGTGGTTAGTTGTTCATTGCAAAAACCGAAAACCAACGAACGACTAACCACTAACAACTAGCAAAACAAGGAGAAAATATGCCGAAACTTAAAACACATAAAGGCGCGGCAAAGCGTTTCCGTTCGACTGCCTCAGGCAAATTCAAACGCGGAAAATCGCACGCACGCCACATTTTAACGAAAAAGAGTACGAAGAGAAAACGCAAATTAGATAAGGACACATACATATCGGAATCCGACCAGAAGAGAGTCGAAAGAATGTTGCCTTACGGAAGAGACTAAGATTAAAGGATGAAGGATAAAGGATAAGGGATAAAATAAATGGATTTTTATCCTTTATCCTTCATCCTTCATCCTTTGAATAAAAGGAGTGAAATTATGCCAAGAGCAAAACGTGGAAATAAGCGTCTACACAAACGCAAAAAACTGTTGTCCTTAGCCAAAGGCTATCGCGGGACAAAATCGAAACTTTATCGTTCAGCCAAAGAATCGGTCGAACGCGCCTTAAATTTCGCATATACGGGACGAAAATTAAAGAAACGGAGTTTTCGCAAACTCTGGATCGTCCGCATTAATGCCGCCTGCCGTTTGAACGAAATGAAATATTCGCAGTTTATGCACGGCTTAAAACTCGCGGGCGTCGAACTTGACCGCAAAATTCTTGCCGATCTGGCAGTCAAACAGCCGGATACTTTCGCCACACTCGCCGGACAAGCGAAAGACGCGATCAGCAGTAATCAGCAAGCAGCGGCTTAAATTTGAAAAAATCTTAACCACAGAAAAACACAAATAAATACAGCATAAAAAAAATCTATTTATTTGTGTTTTTCTGTGGTTTAATTTTTGTATGAAGAAATTTAGCCGCGTTTTAACAACTTCAATTCTTTATATCGCTTTATTTTCATCAGAAATTATTGCCTGTTCTTTGGTTGCAGAATCAAATCTTATTCAAGACAACCAACTGAAAACCTTTATATTTCTTGGTATATCGGTTGTTTTATTCATTACCACTGTTTTCTTTTATTTCAAAAGAAACAGAAAAGGAATTTTACCGGTTATTATTAGTTTTATTGTGCTCAGTCTTTCATTCTTAAGCAGCAACGCTTATGTAGGAGATTGCGGTTACGGTGCGGTTGAATTAGCCATATATAGCATTTTGATAACTTTTCTTTGTTTTACGTTTCAATTTTTCACCTGGTTACTTAAAAGAAAAAAAGCGGTCATTTAAAAAAGTAAAATGACTGGAGCGCGAGAGCGCGAAAAAGCCTTTGATTGCAATAATCTTGATTTTATTTAAATCGCCTGTTCGTCCTATCGGACTCATGCAAGCGGGGCGCTCGCGCTCCAGTCATCCGTAACATCAGTTACATAAATCTGCAAAGCGTTCAAGTAAAATTCGGACGCTTTGTTCTTTTTAAAATAAGTTATGCTAAAATTCATTTATGGAAAGCGTTCTGAATCCTTCATTAAAAGAAATGGCGCAGGCGGCGATTAATCAAAAACTGATTCTGCAAGGTGTCGGCTGGGATTTTTACGAGCGGATTTTAGCCGAATTTGCCGATTCCAACGGACTTCATTTTGCTTATGATGACGGCTTTTTGGAGGTTGAAGTGCCTTTATTTGAACATGAAGCAGCTAACCGGATTTTACAGAATCTTGTTACGACAATTCTCATCGAAAAGGAAATTGATTTTATAAATGCCGGTTCGACAACATTTCGCAAACGCTCGAAAGCCAAGGGTGTCGAACCCGATACTTGTTTTTATATTCAAAACGAATCGAAAATTCGCGGAAAAACCGAGCTTGATTTAATCAACGATCCGCCGCCCGATCTCGTGATAGAGATTGATATTTCAAGTCCATCGCTCAATAAAATGCCGATTTACGCCACAATCGGTGTCGCGGAAGTCTGGCTTTTTAAGGGAAAGGAAGTAGAATTTCAAAAACTTTACGGCGAATTTTACCAAACAACTTCAAACAGCCTTGCACTACCGTTCCTCGACAACCAGACGGCAACCGAATTTTTGCAAAAAGGTTTGACGGAGAGTTCTTCAAAATGGTTTAAGGAAATCCGCGAATGGATAAACAAAAATTAAATTTATCAACCGGATAATGGCGAAAAGCGTTAGAATTAAATTTCTGACGCTTTTTTTATGAACAATTTCAGATACAAATCTCTGCCGTATATTATCGCCGTTGCCGGAATTTCCCTGCTGACGCTTGTGATGTATTCTCTACAGCCGCAGATTAATCCGATCACGGTTTCACTTTTTTTACTTCTTCTCATACTTTTTATTGCGACATTTTTCGGAAGCCGAACGGCAATTTTTGCATCGGTTCTGGCAATGTTAAGTTTGAATTTCTTTTTTTTGCCGCCAGTCGGAACTTTAACGATTTATCATTCCGAAAACTGGATCGCTTTGGTCGCCTTTTTAGCCGTTTCCCTGACTGCCGGGCAACTTTCGGCAAAAGCCAAAAAACGTGCTGAAGAAGCCGAACGTCTTTACAGCGAACTCCAAACAGCCTTTAAAAAAGCGAGTGAAGCCGAAGCCTTTAAACAAAGTGAAAAATTGAAATCCGCACTTTTAGATGCCGTAACACACGATCTCCGAACTCCTTTAACCTCAATTAAAGCTTCAGTTACAACGTTGATTGACCTTTCCGGTGAAGACCATACAATCAAACTCGACGATGCGGAATTAAAGGAATTTTTAGAAATTATCAATGAAGAAACCGACCGCTTGAATCAATTTATCGAAAACATCGTCGCTCTGGCAAAAATCGAGGCTAAGGCTCTGCACATCAGAAAAAGGGAAACAGAAATCGAAGAAATCTTGTCGAATGCTGTAGAACGGGCTAAAAATTCTCTAACCGATTTTATGATTGAATTAGATTTACCCGATGATCTGCCGACTGTTATTGTTGACGCTCAATGGATTTCAGAAGTCGTTTATACACTTTTGGATAATGCCGTAAAATACTCGGCAGAGAAAAAGGAAATAAGAATTTCAGCGCGGTGCAAATCACACAAATATTTGGAAATTTCTGTTGAAGACAAAGGACGTGGTGTTGCGCCGGAGATCCGCTCAAAAATATTCGATAAATTTTTTCGCCAAAACCAAGACGATATTCACACAACTTCAGGCGGCATCGGACTCGGTTTGGCAATCGCAAAAGGAATTATCGAATCGCAGGGCGGAAATATCCGAGTCGAAGACGGACGAGATGAATACATAACGAGATTCATTTTTCAAATTCCGGTCGGGAATAAACGTTGATTTTATTTTTTATTTTTCACTTTTTTATTTTACCTTTTATTTTTTGTATATGGATTCGAGAAAAATTTTAGTGGTTGATGATGAATACCAGATCACACGGGTCTTAAAGCGGAGTTTGCAGGCTCACCGCTACGATGTGAGATCGGCTTTCGACGGTAAAACCGCACTCGAAACTTTAAACGATTTCCATCCTGATTTGCTGATCACCGATCTTTCGATGCCGGAAATGAACGGCATCGAACTCTGCCAAGAAGTTCGCAAAATCTCAAAAATCCCGATCATCGTTTTGTCGGTCAAAGGTGAGGAAAAAACAAAAGTCGAAGCTCTCGATGCCGGAGCGGACGATTATATTACAAAACCATTCGGAATGAACGAATTACTCGCCAGAGTGCGTGCCGCCTTTCGCCGTCTGCCTGAACCGAATAATGAAAAATCGAAAATCACCGCCGGAGATTTTGAAATAGATTTAGCGGCGCACAGTGCTTTTCTGAAAAACGAGGAAATTCATCTTACGCCGAAGGAATTTGAACTTCTGACATATCTGGTCAAAAATCACGGCAAAGTTTTAACTCACAGAACTTTGCTCGCCGCTGTTTGGGGCGTTGAATTTACCGGACAAACAGAATATCTGCGGGTTTTTGTCGGCAATCTCCGAAAAAAAATCGAAAAAGACACTTCGAGTCCAAAATACATCCTGACAGAACCCTGGATAGGCTATCGGTTTAATTCTTCAAATTAATCCATTTTAACAAGTAGTTAGGAGTAGAAAAATTATTTTAACGATCATAGAGTTTTCGCTAAACAATTGCATTTTTCGGCTATACAATTTATTGACTTAAGACTTAAGACTTATTACTCAGGACTTCCTGCTTACTTTACCCGTCTTTATGAAATCTTTATAACTTTTGTGAGATGATTCTGATTTCAATGAAATAAGTGTCATCAATGAGTGTCCTTCAAAATTTCCTTAAAACTCTTTTTATCAACGGTTTAATACACAAAATAGCTTTCTGGTTGGGTATTTTAACGTTCATTCTGCTTATTTTTGATTTCGGATTTCCACATTCGACCGAGACGACGTGGGTTTTATTTCGACTGTATTTATTAACCCTTTTAAGCGGAATACTTTCAGAAACCAACCGTTTTATCGGTAAAAAAGCACATACAAACTTCGGTGTCTTACTATTTGATGTTCTAAGCATTGTTTTTTTGACAATTTTGCTGATCGCTCAATTCGGTTTTTTTGAAGGAATTTCCTTTTTGGGATTTTATGTAAATTCAGCGTGGGTTTATACGGCGATAATTCTTATTTTTCTGCGAGAGGTCTTTTCCATTAAATTAGATTTGAAAAGAAGCTATATCAATCCGGCACAGCTTTTTATACTCAGTTTTTTAAGCATTATTTTTATCGGCACCTTTCTTTTGATGTTGCCGAATTCGACCTATCAAGGAATCTCTTTTATTGACGCTTTATTTACGGCAACAAGCGCAGTATGTGTAACCGGATTAATCGTAGTGGATACGGGAAGTTATTTTACACAGCTCGGACAGACGATTATTTTATCACTGATTCAGATTGGCGGACTCGGTATTATGACGTTTGCCAGCTATTTCAGTTACTTTTTTCGCGGCAACACGACGTATGAAAATCAGATTATTCTGAAAGATATGACTAATGCCGAAAAACTCGGCGAAGTTTTCAACACGTTAAAAAAAATCATTTTGGTAACTTTTTCCATTGAAGCGGTCGGATTTTTGATTATCTATAATTCACTGGATAAAAATGTGCTTCCAGATATTTCCGATCGGCTGTTTTTTTCGATTTTCCACGCTGTTTCCGCCTTTTGCAACGCCGGTTTTTCCACTCTTTCAAACAGTTTATATCAAATTGAATTCCGCTTTAATTATCTGCTTCATCTAACAATCGCCGGGCTTTTTATTATCGGAGGGTTGGGGTTTCCGATAGTTTTTAATTTACTGAAATACTTGAAATATCTGTTGACAAAACGGTTTTTCAGCTTTGGAAAAAAGTCGAATCTGCATATTCCCTGGATTTTAAATCTCAACACCCGAATTGTCATCATTACTTCGCTTATTTTAACCATTACGGGAACTTTGCTTTTTTTCGTTTTGGAATATAACAACACGCTGGCGGAGCATAACGGATTCGGGAAAATTGTAACGGCTTTTTTCGGCGCGACAACGCCGCGCACAGCGGGTTTTAACAGCGTTGATACGGCAGCTTTGAGTTTTCCTACGTTGATGATTATTTTTTTATTAATGTGGATCGGAGCTTCGCCCGCATCAACCGGCGGAGGCATTAAAACCAGCACTTTTGCTATCGCATTCCTTAATTGTTTGAGTTTGGCAAAGGGTAAAACCCGTTTGGAAATTTACCGGCGCGAAATTGCCGATGTCTCCGTAAAACGAGCATTTGCAATAATGTTTCTCTCGCTTTTGATAATCGGTTTGGCGGTTTTTCTGATTTCCGCCTTTGACAGCGAAAAAGAATTGTTGAGTATTGCTTTTGAATGTTTTTCTGCTTACAGCACGGTCGGGTTAAGCGTCGGAATTACATCGAGTCTCAGCGAGCCGAGCAAACTTGTTATTATTTTTGTTATGTTTATCGGCAGAGTAAGTATGCTTTCCATTCTGATCGCACTTGTTAAAAAATCTCAACAACTAAACTATCGTTACCCGACTGAAGAAATCTTGATTAACTAAATATTTATGAAATATATCATTGTTGGACTCGGAAATTTTGGTGCTTCCTTAGCTGAAAAACTTACTAAGGAAGGTAATGAAGTAATTGGTTTGGACAATAGCATAAACAAGGTCGAAGCATACAAAGAAAAAATTTCACACACTATTTGTATGGATTCTACTGACCAACTTACGATGTCAGGTCTTCCATTGAAAGATACGGACATCGCAATTGTCGCCATCGGCGAGGACAAAGGCGCGAATATTATGACGACGGCAATCTTAAAAAATCTGAAAGTCAAAAGATTGATCAGCCGCGCCATAAATTCACTGCACGAGACGGTTTTGGAAGCGATCGGCGTTGACGAAATTGTCCATCCCGAAGAGGAAACGGCTGAAAGACTGGCAAAAAGATTGTGTTTTACGGGAGTTCTCGATTCATTCGAGATTACGGGAGATTACAGCATTGTCGAAATTGCCGTTCCGAATCAATATGCGGGCAAAACTCTGGAACAAATCGGTCTGCGAAGAAAACACAATATTGTTGTGTTGACGACGATGAAAATTATCGAAGAAAAAAATATTTTGGGAATGAAGAAAAAAGTTAAAAAAGTTCAAGAAGTAGCTTCGCCGCAAACTGTTCTTAATCATAATGATACGATGATTATCTACGGAGACAACAAAGACATTAAACGGCTGCTTGATAAAAAAGATTAAAACTCGATTGGTCAGTTAAAGAAGACTTTTCACATTTTATCTGACGGCAAATCCGCTTGATTGTTCACTTTTGCCTTTTTGTTGTAGAATTTTGAGTGTATGAAAGTGGCAATTGAACAAGTAGATTTAGCGCGGAAAGCGTTCGAACAGGAGTTTGAACGCTTTGACGTATTGCGTTCGGCGAACGGTGATTTGGGTTTGGCGGAAGCCGAGGGTTTATCAAAGGATTTAGCGGAAATTCGGATCAAACATACGGGCAAAAAATCGGCGATTTCCGGCTTGAATCGTTTGATCGGACAAGCTGCACCGGAAGAACGCGCTTCGGTCGGGAAATTGATCCAGACGCTCAATGCGGAAGTTAATCAATCAATTTCGGACGCGGAAAACTCGCTCAAAACCTTGATCGAAAACGTGAAAACCGAGCGCGAAAGATTGGACGTAACACTTCCCGGTCGCCGCATTCGCGTCGGTCATCTGCACCCGATCACACTTTTGCGCCAAAAGATCGAAGATATTTTCGTTTCTTTAGGTTATGCCATCGAAGACGACCGCGAGATCGAAACCGATTATTACAATTTCGACGCGCTCAACATTCCCGAAGGTCATCCGGCAAGAGAATCACAGGACACTTTTTATACGACGGACGGTTTCGCGCTTCGTTCGCAGACTTCGACCGTGCAGATCCGCGCGATGGAACGGCGCGGCGCGCCCTTGAGAATCATCGCGCCGGGCAGAGTTTTCCGCCGCGACACGCCAGATATGACGCATACGCCGATGTTTCACCAGATCGAAGGTCTGTGCGTTGACAAAGGAATTACGATGGCGCATCTGAAAGGCACGGTTCAGGAATGGCTAAAAAGATTATTCGGAAAAGACACAAAAATTCGCTTGCGCCCGAGTTACTTCCCTTTCACCGAACCGAGCGCGGAATTCGATTTTTCCTGCTTCAAATGCGGCGGAACAGGCACGTTTGACGGCGACAGATGCCGCCCGTGCAAAGGTTCGGGCTGGATCGAACTCGGCGGTTCGGGAATGGTTCATCCGAATGTTTTGAGAGCCTGCAATGTTGACCCGACCGTTTATTCCGGCTTCGCCTTCGGCTTCGGCTTGGAAAGAATGTGCGCTCTGATGTATTCGCTCGACGATATTCGTTTGATGTTCGAGAACGATGTCAGATTTTTAGAACAATTCAAATAAATATGTCGGCAAAAGATAAATTTCACGATGCAGTAAAAAATGCGCTTGTTAAAGATGGTTGGACAATTACGCATGATCCTTTTCGTTTAGATTTCGGTTTTACCGATACATACATTGATTTGGGGGCGGAAAAGTTTATAACTGCCGATAAAGATGATGAAAAAATTGCCATTGAAATTAAAAGTTTTATCAGCAAATCCGAACTTTACGAATTTTACACGGCACTCGGTCAATTTCTGGGCTATCGAATGGCATTGAAAAGAGTCGAACCTGAAAGAGTTTTATTTTTAGCCGTTCCCAAGGAAACATACAATAATCTATTTCACCAAACCATTATTTCCGATTTAGTGTTGGAAAACAATGTCAAAATAATTGTGTATAATTCAGTTAAAGAGGTAATTGAAGAATGGAAAAAATAGAAAAATACCGCCAATTCGTGCAAGAGGTTTTAACCGAAATTGCAAAAATAAAAGGCGTTTTGCCTGAAATTGAAACGCAGTTGATTTTTGATACAAAACGCGATCATTACCAGATTGTCCGCGTCGGCTGGCGAGATTTAGACAGAACCTACGGAGTACCGATTCATATTGATATTAAAAACGATAAAATATGGATACAGCAAAATATGACCGATTACGATTTTATTGAAGATTTACTCGAAAAAGGTATTCCGAAAGAAGATATTGTTTTGGCATTTCATCCGCCGTATAAAAGACCTTATACGGGTTTTGGAGTCGGCGTTTAATTTATTCAGTCGATCGTTCTTGATTGATGTTCGAGAACGATGTCAGATTTTTAGAACAATTCAGGTAACATGGAAAAGATAAAAACTGAGGCTCAATTTGAAAAAGTTTTGCTTTTGGAAAAAGCAATGGTTTTTATCTTTTTTGACTGGTCAGGACAAGCTCATTTATCAAAAAAAGTTTTATCCGAATGGGAAAGTAAAGCTGAACTTCAAATTCCATTATTTGAATTAGACCCGGACGACTTAACATCAGTTTCAAAGTGGGTTTTGGAAGAAGTTAAAGAAAGAGGTGGTTACGGCTCACTTATTTGGCTAAAAAACGGAAAAATTTCAGGAATTGAAATGAATGTTGGAAATTCCGAGTTTTCTGAATTAGAAAGAAAAACTGGTGAATTGTTTAGTTAATAAACTGTGTTATGAGTTGAGCGACCGCTTACATTGCAAAATTGAAATCGGAACAGTTTTGCACGGGTGAGCCGATAAAGAATTTTAGAGTTTTTTTGAACAATTCAGGTAAAATAGTTTTGAGGTAAATTTATGCAAGTTACAACCATCGAAGGCGTTGTCAAAAACGGAAAGATTCATTTGTCGGAAGACATCAAACTTCCTGAAGCGGCAAAAGTCTATGTCGTTGTGCCGAATATGGAAAAACGTACTGCGAAAATTATGAGTCCGCGACTTGTCAATAAATCGGACGCCGCAAAGTTTGTGAAAACGGTTGAGGAAGACACAAACGATGAAATATGACGAAACATTCGATCCGCCCGCGCCGATTGCCGAAAATTTATACAAAATACACAAACGGGCGAGCAAATAAGTACGCTCTGATTTATTCGCTCAATCGTTTTCATTTGATGTTCGAGAATAATCTCAGATTTTTGTAACAGTTTAACTAAATACTATGAAAAGATTTCTCATTATTTATTTAGTGCTATTTGCCAGTTCTTCATTCGCTCAGAGTGAATTAAAAGTATATAAATTAAAAACCGTTCTTGAACCATATTCTCAAAACCAGATTCGAATGGTAATTTTTAGCTCGGCAATTACTCCTTCTGAAAATGAAAAATCCGGTAAAACGCCCAATGATTTATTGATTCGTGTTAAAAGAAACGATGATTTGACAAACAAATTTTCAGTTTGGATTGATAAAAATAATGATGGAGATTTGAATGATGAAAGCCCTTTATTCTTAGCCGATGGCGAAAAAATCATGATTAAAACTTTCAAAACTCGAAATTCTCCGAGAGACATCTTTGAAATATCCCTGCAAAAGTATAAAGACGATTTTTATTTTTACTGGCGCAGAGATCAGCGTGCAAAAGGAAGTTTTCAAATAAAAAACTGCGCGCTTGATTTTTATCTTTTAGACCTTAATGCGAACGGAAAATTTGATCTCGAGGAAAACGGAACCGGGTTTCAGCTCGACAGAAATAAAGACGGAAAAATCTGGGGGAAAGATGAATATTTCTATAGTCGCGAAATCATAGAAATTTGCGGAGAGAATTTTTTTATTTCAGGAATTGACGAAAACGGCGGTTTTGTTGAATTTTCACCGACGAAACTTCAAATAGCGAAGATCGGCGAGAAAACCCCGTATTTCAATTTGAAATTTTTGGACGGCAGACAAATTTCCTCCGGCGATCTAATCGGCAAAAAATACATTCTGGATTTTTGGGCGAGCTGGTGCGTTCCCTGCGTCAATAAACTTCCCGAAATAAAAGAGTTGGAAAGCAAAATTCCGGTGTTTTATATCAACACAGACGGAAGAAGTCGCGAATTATTAGCCAAAGAAATCGTCGCGAAAAACGATCTACAAAAAAATTCAGTAATCAACGGTTTGGGAGAGGACGATTATCTTTGGAAGACATTTGCCAGAATAAATAATGCTTTGCCATTTTACGTTTTGATTGATGAAGAAGGTAAAATTATTTACGGCGGAGACGGCGGTAACGAACTAAAAGATTTAAAGGAATTGGTTTTTAGAACAAAAAATAGATGAGTTGGGCGACCGCTTACATTGAAAAGTTGAAATCGGGCGAAACCGTGCAGTTTCGCCCGCGCGGGCATTCGATGAAAGGCAAGATCGAATCGGGACAGCTTTGTACGGTTGAGCCGATTACGGAGTTTGCCGAACTTGAAAAAGGCGATATTGTTTTATGCAAAGTAGGTGGCAGTCAATATCTGCATTTGATCAAAGCGATTCAGGGAACGCGCTTTCAGATCGGCAATAATCGCGGGCGGATAAATGGTTGGGTTGGAACGAATGCGATTTTCGGGAAATGCGTAAAAATTGAAGATTAAATAAAAATGAAAATTCTCGTAACAGGCGCGACGGGTTATATCGGCGGGCGGCTTATTCCGGTTTTATTGGAAAAGGGCTATGAAGTGCGTGCTTTCGTTCGCGATCCGAAACGTCTGCGCGGGAAAAAATGGTTTAAAAAGGTAGAAATCGCTACGGGCGATCTGGCTGATCTGGAAAGCATCGAAGCGGCATTAAAAGGCGTGGATGCTGCCTATTTTCTGGTTCACGCGATGTATGAAGGCGATGATTTTGCGTCTCGCGAAAAACTTTTTGCCGAAAATTTTGCCGAAGCCGCAAAGGATATTGAAAAAGTAATTTATCTCGGCGGACTTCTTCCCGAGGATGAAGCGACTTCGGAGCATTTGCAGAGCCGCGCCGATGTCGGCGAGATTCTGCGGAGAAACGGAAATGCCACCGAATTTCGTGCCGGTCCGATCATCGGTTCGGGTTCGGCTTCGTTTGAAATGGTTCGTTATCTGACCGAACGAATTCCGGTAATGATTACGCCGAAATGGGTAAAAAATCCGGTGCAGCCGATCGCTGTCAGAAATGTCATCGAATATTTGACCGCCGCGCTTGAAAAAGAGCCTTTGGGAATCGTCGAAATCGGTGCGGACAGACTTCCCTTTCGCGGAATGATGGAAATTTTTGCAGAAGTTCGCGGTTTGAAAAGAATTATCATTCCCG
>JBGTIH010000192.1:0-4073 GCA_041745765.1 Pyrinomonadaceae bacterium
AGGTAGATTACTTACGTGTTACTCACCCGTGCGCCACTCTACTCGCTTCCCGAAGGAAACTTTCGCGTTCGACTTGCATGTCTGAAGCACGCCGCCAGCGTTGATTCTGAGCCAGGATCAAACTCTCGTTAAAAAGTTATTACTAGCTTTTGTTCTGTTCGATTTAACGAACTGATTTTGTTCAATTTAATGAACTGTGTTGAATTAACACATGGACCACGCATATCTAGTTTTCAAACATCAAAAATCTGTTGAATAATTTTCGCTTTGCTTCAAAAGCGAATTTTCAACTATATAATACTCAAACTTACTTGTCAACCTTAAAATCAAATTATTTTCAAAATAAACTATTTTGTTTTTCAACTTTGCCTTAAGGGCGAATTTTTAATACTACTAAAAACTCTTATAACTTGTCAAGCCTTAAAAAGAAGTTTCTTAAACTTTTCTCAAAAGGCGAAATTTTGATTATATACAAATAAATTATATTGTCAACCCCAAAAGCATCATTTACTAAATTTATTTTTTTTGTTGCTTAAGGGCAATTACGTATTCTCTATATTTGTCTGTATCTTGTCAAGTCTTCTAAGAGATTTTTATGCTTTTTTTTCAAATATGACAGTTTAGCCTTATACTTACGCTATTTTGATAAATTCTAAAGCTAAGCAATTCTTTCTAAAGTTTAGAATTCAGTAATAAATCTATCACTTCTCTCACAGCTCCCAAGCCGCCGTTTGAATTTGTTATGTAATGCGCTTTCGCAAAAAGCGGCTTAACTGCATCAGCTACAGCCGCAGAGAATCCTACTTTTTCAAATAAAACCAGATCAACTAAATCATCACCTATAAAAGCAACCTCATCGGCTGACACTTCGGCTTCGTCTAAAATCATCTCAAAATCCTTTGTTTTATCTTTTGAGGCTTGTTTGATGAAATGAATTCCGAGTTCCGTTGCCCGTATTTCTAAAATTTTTGATTTTCTGCCCGTGATGATTCCCGATCGAAATCCGGCTTGATGCCAAAACACCAAACCTTGCCCGTCTCTTACGTGAAAAACCTTTAATTCTTCGCCGTTCGCCGAATAATAAAGTTTGCCGTCGGTTAAAACTCCGTCGCAATCCATCAAAAGAAGTTTTATTTTTCTTGCTCGCTCCCGGATATCTTTGTTCAATTTATGTTCACCTTTTGATATAAAAAGACGCAAAAAATTCTTTAGAATTATTTTTTACATCTATGATAAGAACCATTATCTGATTTCAAACATTGCGACATTGCTTACTTTCCAACTGTTTCCTATTTTAGAAACTTGAAAAACGGCTGTTCCGGTTTCGTTTTGCTGATTGAGCAAACGAATATTCAGAACAACCTCAACCAAAGCATTGTTGTCATCAATTTTATCAACTTGAACAATTCTTGTTTGCCAAATCTGCGCTCCGGCAACACCGCCGGCAAATCTAGGAACTTCGCCTGTCAAAATCAAAGCATCAACATCGGCTTTCCGTCCGGAAACCGCCGCTTTATCAAATTGCGCAAAAAAGGTTTTGATACTTTCATCAACCGCCCAGGCTGCACCGGCTTTATTTCTGCCTTGTCTTGCCGTTAAAGTCGCGCCGTATTCGGCATTGGCATTGATTGCTTCTTCAAAATGTTTCGCTGCCTGCGGTCTTTGTCCGGCGACTAGAACAATTTCGCCCAAACCGACATTTGCCCAAGCCAAACTTCTCGATGTGGGCAGAGTTTCATTCAACACCGCCCGAAATTCTCTTTCCCCGTCCGTAATTTTTCCCTGCGCCAGAAGCGCGCGTCCGAGCCAGACTCTGGCATCATCAAATCGCGGCAACAATTGTAGGGACGCCCGGGCATTTTTCTCGGCAGTTGCAAAATCCTGTCTGTCAAAAGCGCGTTTAATACTCAAAAGCGCATCGCTTTCCTCTGATTCACGCGGCACAATATCATCGGTATATTCGGTTTGCGGATAAAGTTTTTCGGAATCAATTTCCGTCCGGACGATTTTATTCGGCGACTTAAAAACCACTTCGCCGAATCCCTTTGCCGGAATCGTCACCCGAGTTTTTAACTGGTCGCCGGTTGCCGTAGTTGCGACGACATCAACCGTTGCTTCAATCGCTCCCGTGTTTCGCAGTGCGCTTTTCGATTCGCCGCCGCTAACCTGCGGCAAGCCGACCAAAAGATTCATATCGAGAACTTCGTCTATCTGATAATCCAAAAGTTCTTTTTGTGATGGAAACGCCGCGCGAATTTGGTTCAAATCCAAATTACGATTGTTCATTTGCGACCTTATTATTTTGAAAAAATCTTCTTGTCCGACTTTACTTGCCAGCAAACGCCAGAGCATCGCGCCTTTATTTGCCGCCGAAGCGTAATAATAATCGTCTAGCGGCGATGAAAGCCGCAGAGGCGAATCACGCTTGGAAACCGCCGCGTAAGCGACGCGCTGGCGCAAACGCTCGATGTCGGCAATTTCCTTTCCGTATTTTTTCTCTAAAAACTGCGTGGCGATATAGCGCGATAAACCTTCACGAATTACGCCGTAACCGTCGCCTTCAACCGAAACCGCGTTTCCAAGCCAGATTTTGGCGATTGATTCGGCAATATTCATCGCCGTTTGCGAATCAATTTTTTGCCGGTTAAATAAACTGTTTTCGACAAAAATCGTGCCGCCGCCCGAAAAACCCGCACCGCGATTAACTGAAACAATTCTTAGAGGAACATTCGGCGCAGCTCCCAAAAGACCTTCAACAAATGTTTTTCCTTCAGCCGTAAAAGCCGCGATTTCTTCGGCGCGTTTCTTTTGTTCGGCATCCGCGCCTTTCGGCAAATAAACCGCGATGCCTCTGGAATTTATCAAATCCCAATTTCCGCTGACAAAAAAAGGTTGACCAAATAATTTTTGATTAAAGGATCTGTTCGCATTTCCCGAAACCGCAGTGCTTTCTCCCGAAGAAACTACATCATTATTTGCGGAAACAACCGTCAGATTAAACGGCGCAAAATCCGCGCCGCGGGCGAAAAACCAACTGTTCGGTGTCGGATACCAGAAAGAAAGCGGCAAAAATTGCGATCCGACCGGCGACAAAGCACCAACGCCGGAATTTTCCTTGACATTCAATTTATAATCAACCGAAACATTTACGCTCGCACCCGGAGGAGTCGAAGCCAGCCGCACGATTATTCTCTGCAAACTTGCCGCACTCGAAACTTTTTCCTGACCTTTACTAAAATCCGCCGCCGCATCATTAACTTTTACAGCGGAAACATCGGCATTTTGACTAATTCGCAAAGTCAAAGTCGAAGCCGGGCTGCCGGAAGTATTTTTGACATTCAAAATTGCCTTAACCGTCATATTCCGGTCAGCTTCGCTTTGCGGCAAAGTCGCTGTAATATCATATTTCTGAACTTCCCAAGTTCTCGAAACACGAACTTCGTTTTGCGCATTTATTAACGATGTAAAAATGCTTAGTACTAATAATGTAAAAATAATTGCTGATCTTAAAAATTTCATAATAATAATCTATGTTCCAACTTCCATCGGAATTTCCAAATCTTCGACTAAACTATCTTTATCATCTGGAGCAAGTAAAATCTTAATGTTCACACAATTAAAACCGCCATCAATTGTTCCTGTCTTTAAATAGTAGTTTCCATTTTTTAACTTTTTGAAATCAAAATATCCATCTGATCCAACTAAAATGGAATTGATAAACTTAGATTCTTTTTTTCCAATATAGTATAGAGAAACTATCGAACTGGTAGGTGGTTGATTATCAGAAAAATAAAGTTTTCCACGAATTGCTGTGACTTTTACCTTTTCCAACTCATTTTCAAAATGAGCGCAAACTGGTTCTTTATATTCTTTTGTTAATATACTTTCAGATGCAGATGTTTGAGCAAAAGAAATTACATTTAATAAAGAAAAAATTGTAACTGATTAGGTCTGAAAAACTTCAAACGGATTTCCTTTGATGACTGACACTAATTCTTGAAACACCTGGCGGCTTTGTTTTCTCAGGGTTGAGATAAAACTGTGGATTCGACAGTAGCTTTCGCTTCCACTTT
>JBGTIH010000193.1:0-2423 GCA_041745765.1 Pyrinomonadaceae bacterium
TCGGGAGAAAATTGCGGTGAACTTGACGGAAACGGCGTATCGGTAATTTGTCTTAGATTTTCCCCGTCCGAGTCCATCGTCCAGATTTGATATTCGCCCGTGCGGTTTGTTTGAAAAGCGATGCGAGAGCCGTCGGGTGAATATTGCGGAAAGAACTCGGTGAACTCTGAATCAATCAACTTGTTTCCCGTTTGCCCGTCCGGCGGAACACGCCAGATCGTCCATTTCTGAACGTCTTCGGTGAAAACTAAATTTTTACCGTTCGGAGACAAGTCAATATTTGTGATGCTTTCAATACCCGTCGAAACAATTTCAGATTCGCCGCCGCCAGCCGGAACACGCCGCATAATTGTCTGATTCTGCGGTCTGATCGGTACGTAATAGATATATTTTCCATCCGCACTCCACGCCAGAGAATTTATGATCATATTGTCAAAGGTAATTTGACGCGGATTGCCTCCGCTGACCGGCACGACAAATAAATCCTGTTTTGAAACATTGCGGGAATGTATATCCTCTTTGAAAACGCGTATAAAAGCTATACTTTTGCCATCGGGCGAAAAACGCGGTGTGGTTTCGCCCAGAAATTCCGCCGGTTCTGTAATTCTTCTGCGGTCGCCGGTTTGTATGTTGATCAAATAAACCGCGAACTGTCCGCCTTCGTTTGAATTTTCCGTGTCAATAACGGCAATGTGCTGTCCGTCAGGCGAATAGGAAATACTGTAATTCCCTGAAAAAAGTCGGGCGATGCGGCGTTCACTTCCGCCGAGCGACGGGATGATTATCAATTCGCCCGGCACGCCGTATTTTCCACGAATAAAAGCAATATATTTGCCGTCAGGTGAAAAAGTCGGATATTGTTCATTTTCCGGCGTTTTGGTTAATTGCAGAGGTTCGCCCACACCGATGAGTTTGAGATAAATATCAGTATCCTCACCTTTGCCTCCGTTCCAGGAATAGACGATCTGTTTGCTGTCGGGTGAAAATTTCGGTGAATTTTCGTATCCTACCGTCCCCGAAAACGGAACGACGTTTGAAACTACAATCGCTTTTACTGCATCACTTACAAAAAAATTTTGATAAAAGACAAAACCGATTCCAGCGAAAACGACAAGTGCAAAAGCAACGGAAAAAAAGGATTTTCGGCGGGCGGATATTTGAACGCTTGGCGAATTTAATAATTCATTTTTTGCATTTTCCTGTTTCCGCCTATCAATGTCTTCGCGTCTCCGGTTTGCTAAATTAGTGTCATCAATCGTAATAATTTCTTCGCCGCGAAAATGCTGAATGGTTTGTTCTTCAACGATCAGCACATTTTCATTTTCGGTTGTGAACGAAACCTCAGGCGTAAAACGATAACCGAGTTTTGATACAGTTTCAATAAGTGCTTCATCTGCATCACAGGATTTGAGTTTTTTTCTCAGCCACGAAACATTTCTCGCCAGCGTTGATTCCTCAATATAAGTATCCGTCCAAACCGCTTCGAGCAATTCGTTTTTTTTCGTGACTCGTCCGGCGTGTTCAACAAAATATAAAAGCAGCTCAAATTGTTTCGATGTGAGCGGAATCGGTTCATCATCACACCATAAACGACGCTCCGCCGCGTCGAGTCGAAACGCTCTGAAATGGTAAAGCCCCCGTGTTTGTTGAAGTTTAACGCTATCCAAAATAAATCCGAAAAAAGTCCAGAATAACTCCAGACTTCTGAAAGCAAAACTTATAGTATCGCTCTCATAACCAAATTCGATTAAGTTTTAGTCAATATAAATCTTAAAGTTAATTAACTTTAAGCCAAAAATAAATGGAAATCAAGAGAAAATTTGAACTATTGGCTACTACCAATCGTCGATACACAATTCGACAATCGCCATCGGTTAAACAAATAAACTGTGAAATATGCAACGGAGCGACATTGACAACTGAACAAGCTACCGTTTTTCTTGGTGTTAAACAACGGCAAATTTTTCAGATTATCGAGATTGATGTAGTGCATTTTGCTGAAATCGAAACAGGCGTAGTGATGGTTTGTTTAACATCATTGACGGAATTTTTGGAAATGGAAAAATCTTTGACTATATAAACAGCGGTTTGATTGAAATTTACGCAAGCTGCTTTTAAAAATTAACAATTAACAAAAAGAGTAAGGAAAATATAAATAATGAAATCAACTAGAAAAAGAAATGAAAATGTGTCTGGAACATTCTGCACTAAATACATATTGTCTGCGGGATTGACTTTCGCAATTACTTTGGCAGCACTTTTGTTCACGTTTGGAAGTGCCGCAAGTTCTGCATCAGCTCAAACGAGTTCTTCAAATCCGAGCATTCTCTGTAGTGCAAATGACTATTGGTGCAATCAGTCGCTAATTTCATCCATAATTCCGGGTGCGACCGTGACTAATCGGTAGCCCGGATTTGAACAAA
>JBGTIH010000194.1:0-12783 GCA_041745765.1 Pyrinomonadaceae bacterium
TAAGCACCTAAGAAAAAGTAATCAGGTATTTTGAGCTGATTTGTGAAAGGATGCTGTCCAATTCTTGTTTCAAGTTTTTCTGCGAACTGTAGGCTTCCCACGACAGCCAATCATACTTGAGCTTTTCCCATAACATTTCTATCTTGTTCAAACTCGGACAATACGTTGGCAGAAAATAGATTTTTAAACCGCGCTTTTCCCATTCCTCAATCTTTTCCTCAAACTCCTGACTGCGATGAACCGGCGCATTGTCCAACACTATTACTGTTTCTTTTTCAATACTTTGCGCGATTTCATCAAAACAGGCAATGATTATATTTGAAGTAATCGAACCTTCAAAGACGAATGATGAAAACTTCTGACACCTGTGCCACATAAACCCCAACACATTTTGCGACGTGCCGCGTGTTACCGGAACGCTGATTCTTTCCCCTCGTTTTTGCCACGCATAAACTACTTTCGCCCATAAATTAACGCCTGACCCGTCAAAATAAACTAAATCTATCAATCCTTGATCGGCTTGTTTCGTTAATCGAGCCAAATCCTGCCGGGCAAACTCTTTTTCATCTTCATCGGCGCGTTTCCACAATCCTAATCTGATTCGCTTCCAGATATAGTCTTTTTTTTTATCAGGTTTTTCAGCGTCCAGCGGCTGATCTGCTTCCCGCTTTCCCGCTTGATCTGTTCAAGCTGACGATGCGGAAACTTCGGATTCTTCATCGCTGTTTCAACCGCTTTTTCTTGTTCTTCCACAGTTAATAGTAGTGGACGACCCGTTTTTTCCTCATCCTCCAAACCTCTGAATCCAAACTTGTTCCAGTTATCAATCCAACCGCTCACCGTATCACGGTCAACCCGGCAAATCTTGGCGATTTCAGCAATCGGATACTTTTCAAAAGAAAGTAAAATCGCGTGCGAGCGATTCCGAAGGCGAAAATTCCCACTCGTTTGATGATTCTCAATGAGCCTGCTATGCTCTTCCTGAGACAAAGTTTTGATGAATTTTGTTGGCACTTTCATTCCATCATTATACTCCATTACTTTGTCTTACCTGCTTAACTTGTTAAGAATTAAGGAAGTAAAACTTAATTTTTAATCGAAACTTCCCATTCTTTTACCTGAAAGTTTTTCAATTTCCAGATTATATTTAAAAAGATTGTAATAAATAAAAGGAGCTAACATCATAAAAATTAAAGCAAAAAGCCAGATTGCCTGACGCGTCTGATCCACTTGATTCTTTAATTTTTCAATGTCTTCGCGTTGCTCTTTCAGCTTTTGTTTAACATCTTGAATTGATTCTACTTCACTAATTTCATTTCTTTCCAGCGGAATCGAACCTAGCGTAAAAGGCAGAGTAAACATAAGTCCGAAAAAAAGAACTGCGTGAAGGATATACATCGCAAAATATACATTTCGCGCTTTTCTCAGAGGATTTGCTTTTTTGTTAATTAGCAATAAACCAAATACTATAATGAGAAATAAAGGAAAAAAAATCGCAGTAAAATATGAGATTTCAGTCATTTTTGTGTTCCAACCTTATTTTTTAGAATATTTTCATTCAGCCAATTTTCAATCTCGTCAACTTTCCAAGCGTCCGATTCAATCGGCTAAAACTATTTATTAAATAACTTTTTCAAAGAATTTTACCCGACAAATAAAACATTCACAAAAGCTAAACGCGAATTGTCTGCCACGCGAAATACAAAACCAAAGCGCCGCGCATGCTCCACGCGATGGTGCGAATCCAGTTTGAATTGACGAGCTTTTTATGGGCTTGCGCGTCAAAGCCGAGCGCGAGTTTATTGTGCATCGGAACTTGAATGGAAAAGGTCGAAAGCCAGACGACTATTGTTAGAAGAAGTCCAAAATAAATCAGTTTCGCATCAATATTTTCCGGCGCGTAAAAGACTATGAAAATTGATGAAAGAAACTCGACGATCATCGCCAGCGCAACGATTGGCGTGATCCAAAATGTGTATGCGGCGTGATATTTCGGGAAATTATCTTCGCGGACTTCGGAAAAAAACGGGTATTGAACGAGCTGAATAATCCAGATTACGCCGACTAAAACAAGCGTTGAAGCGATTTGCAGAATTAAAATTGTCTTTGTCATTTTAAAATCCGAAAGCCGCTGTTATTTTTATAACTGCGGCTTTCTTTTTGTCTTCCCTTATCCGTTTAACCTTCCCGTTGGTTGCTCTTGTATTATGTTTAAGACTACTTCCCGGCAATTATTGTAATAATTCATAATAATTACACTTTGAGCGGTTTGAGCGTTTTTATATTATAAAATTGAAAAACGATTGTCAAGCATTTTTTTTATTTTTCAGATAAATTTAAGTTTATAATTTAAGAATAATTTCGACACCAGTTAAAAAAATGAAAAACCGGCACATCAAACTTGTGCGGTTTAAGCGTTTTAAGTATTATTACATTTGGAATTTTTATCTGAACTCCGGTTTTTCTGAGGTTTTCCGAAATTTTATAAAAGTAAAAAATTTAATACAATAGAAATATGTCCGTGCCGAAAAGTTTAACAACTAAAGAAGTTGCGCGTTTATGCTGCGTCAGCGATGCGACCGTCAAGCGTTGGGAAGATGCGGGGCTTTTAAAGTCCGAACGAACAAGCGGCGGACACAGGCGTTTTCGTATCGAAGAAATCGCCCGTTTTCAGCGCGAACAAGAACTCGGTTTGAAGCAATCCAACGGCGATGAATCGGTCGTTTTCGCCGCCTCCCGCCGTCGCGAAAATAAAAATTATTCCGATTCCGAACTTTTCCATTCGCTCATTGCCGGGTGCGAGGAAGAAACTTCTAATATGTTGATCAATTCCTACCTGAACGATAATTCTCTGGAACATATTTTCGACGAAATAATTTCTCCGGTGATGAAACGCATCGGTGAATTATGGTTTGCCGGCGAATTGACCATCGCGCAGGAACATCTCGCCACGCGCACGGCGATTTGCGCGCTACATAAATTGCGGAATCTGGTTCCGGTCAGCGAATCGAACGGGAAAACGGCGATTTGCTGCACGATAGAGGGCGATTTTCACGAACTTCCCGTCCATCTCGTCCAGATGATCTTTGAAAAAGAAGGATTTGAAGTAATCAATTTTGGTGCGAATATGCCGATTTACGCGCTCTGCGACGAAATAGCTCAAAATCTTCCGAAAATTATCTGTATATCTTCGACGATCTTGACCGACATCGAAAGAATTTCCCGCGATTTTCGTAGTTTCAGCGAAAAATTGTGTAAAACCGATGCGCAGGTAATTCTCGGCGGTCGCGCTTTTCAGGATTTACAGATTCGCCGACGTTTTCCGGCTGATTTTTTCGCCGAATCTTTTACGGATGTTGCACGATTTACCAGAAAAATCTTAAATTCATAAAAAAACTTTTCCGCCTCATAAAATTTGCAACAATTTTCTTCCAGTGTTCAATCAAGTTTGAGTTAGCGGATAATGTCAGAACAGCCTGTGTGAGCGGGCTGTTTAAAGCTGACTTTTCTAAAATGCCAAACTCTGACAGCCCGCTCACACAGGCTGTTCTGACCCGTCATTTCAAACTTCACTAAACACTAGAGAAGAAAACTCCCGAAAAAATCTGTTTCTTCCGGCGCGAATTTGTTTGAATCGAATAAAAACCTTATAATCCGCATTATAACGATTTTTAAAAAATGAAAACCGCCGTCTTCAAAATTTTACTGCTTCAAATTTGTTTCTTGATTTGCGCCACGCAGATTGCGGCGCAGGATTTATTGCCGGAATTGGTTAAACGAATCAAGCCTTCCGCGGTTGCCGTCGAGACTTTTGATGTTAAAGGCGCGCAAATATCACGCGGGAGCGGTTTTTTTATTTCCAAAAATCTGATTATTACAAACCGCCACGTTATCGAAAAATCAAACCGCGTCGTAGTTCAACTGGTCAACGGAAAAAAATACACGGCAAACGGCATTGTCGCAATTGACGGCGAAGGCGATCTAGCGGTTTTGCATGTTGACGTTCCGGCGGAAAACGCGATTCCGCTGATCATCTCGCCGGACGCGCCGCAGGAAGGCGAAAGCATTTTGGTTATCGGAAACCCGTACGGTTTGGAAGGTTCGGTTTCAAACGGCATCGTTTCCGCCGTGCGCGAATTTCCCGGTTACGGCAAGATCATTCAGATCACCGCGCCGATCTCGCCGGGTTCGAGCGGTTCGCCCGTCGTTAATTTGCGCGGACAAGTGATCGGCGTGGCAACACTTCAAGCCGCCGAAGGACAGAGTTTAAATTTTGCCGTTCCGGGTGAAAGAATCGCCAGATTAAAAATCGGTGAATTGAAAACAATAGCTTCGTTAAACGCGGAAACTGTTGAAAATAAAAGAGTTTTGGCAGAAAGTTTTTATTCTCAAGGCTTGGGCTTTGTTTCGCGTGATGATTATGCTAAAGCGGTTTCGTTTTTTGAAAAAGCCGTTCAGATAGACGCAGGTTACGCCGAAGCGTGGTATCAGGTCGGTTATTGCTACGGAATGCTCGGTCGGCACAAAGAAGCTCTCGAAGCCTCGAAAAAAGCCGCTCAGCTACGCCCGCGCTGGTCAGAAACCTTTATCAATATCGGCGCATCGAGCTACGCTCTGAAAAATTACGAAGAAGCCGCCGACGCTTACCGGCAAGCATCAAAACTCAATCCTTATAAAGCCGAAATTCAATATGCGCTCGGTATATCTTTGAATAAATTAGGACGAACTGACGAAGAAATTCTCGCTTATAAACGCGCCGTCGCGCTCAAACCGGATTATGCCAACGCCTTTGAATTGCTCGGAATTGCTTACTACAAAAAACGCCAATTCGCGCAATCACTCGAAGCCTTTGAACAATTAAAAGCCTACAAACCCGACGCGAAAACCTATAATTATCTGGGCGAAAATTATTTTGAATTAGGCAAAATGCAGGAAAGCCTTGAAGCCTTTAACAATGCCGTCAGCTATAATCCCGAATTCGATCAGGCGCGTTATAATCTCGGTCGCGCTTATTTGAAAATGGGCGATCGCGATTCTGCTAATATTCAATATGAAATTTTGAGAAACTCGCAATCCGATTGGGCTGATCGGCTTTATGTGCTTATAAATCCTTAAAACCAATAATTAACAGGGATTTTAAGAAAAGATTTATCCTTGTTTATCTTGTATATCCCTATTAATTGTCTTATGTTTTGAAAATTGCCGATTTATCAAACTGGCGACAAATCCCGCACCGAAACCGTTGTCAATATTAACGACCGTTACATTCGAAGCGCACGAATTTAGCATTCCCAAAAGCGCAGCGATGCCGTTAAAAGACGCGCCGTAACCGATGCTCGTCGGTACGGCGATGACCGGAACGCCGACCAGACCTCCCACGACCGAAGGCAGCGCACCTTCCATTCCGGCGACGACGATAACAACACGCGAATTCTGCAAAACTTCCCTTTCCGACAAAATCCGGTGAATTCCGGCAACGCCAGCGTCCCAGATTCTTTTAACACGGTTGCCCATCGTTTCCGCCGTCAGCGCGGCTTCTTCGGCGACCGGAATATCGCTCGTTCCGGCGGTAACAATGGCAATTTCGCCCGCGCCGAGTTCGGTTTTATCCCGATAAACGCGAATTATTCGCGCCGCTTCGTGCCATTCGGCATCGGTGTAAACATTGCGGATTTCGCCGAAAACGTCCGCAGTCGTGCGCGTTATCAGAACATTGGGCGTGCGCTCGATGAGTTTTTCAAAAATGCCTAGAATTTGTTCGCGTGTTTTTCCCTCGCCGAAAATAACTTCGGGAAAACCCTGCCGCACGGCACGCGCGTGGTCAACCCGTGCGTAACCAATATCTTCGTAGGATAAGTTCTTTAAACCGGCAGTCGCCTGTTCGGTTGAAAGTTTTCCGGTCGCGTGTGCCGCCAAAATTGCTTGAATATCACTTTCTTTCATATTTTTTTTTCCAGCAAACCGAGAATTTATCATTTTTTGACAAAAAAAAAAACGGCGGGTAATCAATCCGCCGTTTTTCCATTCCAATTCAACAAACAATTTACTCAAATAAATAAACTGACATATTTGTAAGCCGCAGATAATTTTATAAATGCCCGCGTTACGATCTCGCTACTGACAATGTCTAATAAAATCTCGCTTTTTAATATCTGTTCATTCATCTTAAGTATCTATCTCCCTTTGAGCCAAGGATTTAGTCGTTTATTATAAATGCAAAACCGGTGCCAAAGATTTGAATCGCGTTTTATATCAATAAACATCGGTATTTTTTTTCTTTTCGTGAAAATTCGATATTTATGCACCAGGTCAGATTGACAGATTTTGGTTACCAGATTGACAGATTTTGCGACAAATAGACTGATTTTCTAAAAAATTGTCAGACCTTTGACTTTGGAAATAATAAAAAAATGATAAAGTTAATATATCTGAAAAATTTATGGAACTAACAGTCGCAATCACGGGCGCATCAGGCACGATTTATGCTTACAAAACTTTGCAGCTTTTGGCGGAAAGCGGCGCGGTAGAAACGATTAATTTAATAATGTCGGGCGTTGCGCCGATTGTCGCGCAGGTCGAAATGGGCGCGAATATCAAAAACCCCGATACTAAAAAAATCAACGAATGGCTCGGTTTGGCGGAAACGTCCAAAATTATAAGATTTTGGCAGCTCGATAATCTGGCGGCAAAACCTTCTTCCGGGTCGAACAAACAGGCGGGAATGATCGTCGTGCCGTGTTCGATGGGAACGCTCGGCGCGATTGCTTCCGGCGCGGGAACGAATCTGATTCACCGCGCGGCGGACGTTTGTCTTAAGGAAGGCAGAAAACTCGTCATCGTGCCGCGTGAAACGCCGTATAATTCGATTCATCTGGAAAATATGCTGAAACTATCTAACATCGGCGCAAGAATTCTGCCGGCAAGTCCGGGCTTTTATCACCGTCCTAAATCAATCGGTGAACTCGTTGATCATTTGTGTTTCAGGATTTTAGATCAATTCGATATTCCGCATTCAAAACGGACGCAATGGACGGGCGAGGAGGTTTTAGAGCAATGAATACAATCGAAAGATTTTCAAACCGCGTTGAAAATTATGTAAAATATCGTCCGGGTTATCCGCCGGAAATGCTTGATTTGTTTCGCGAAAAGATGAATCTGACGGAAAATTCCGTGATCGCCGACATCGGTTCGGGAACGGGGATTTCATCGAAAGTTTTTCTGGAAAACGGCAACGAGGTTTTCGGCGTTGAACCGAATCAGGCGATGCGCGAAGCTGCGGAGAAGTTTTTAGAGGATTTTCCGAAATTTAAAAGCTTCAGCGGAACTTCGGAACAAACGACGCTTCCCGAAGGATCGGTTGATATAATCATCGCGGCGCAGGCATTTCACTGGTTTGATAAGGAAAAAACGCGCACGGAATTTCAGAGGATTTTGAAAGACGGTGGTTTTGTCGCATTAATTTGGAATGAACGCTTGCTCGACACGAACGAATTTTTGCGCGATTATGAAAAAATTCTCATTGAATTCGGCACGGATTACGAAAAAGTCCGGCACGATGCGATTTCTTTGAAAGATTTAAATGTCACTTTTCAGACGCATTTTTCGCATTCTAAATACAGCAACAATCAAACGCTGGATTTTGAAGGAATGAAGGGCAGAATTCTGTCGTCTTCGTATATGCCTTCGCCGCAACATCCGCGATTTGACGAGCTTATAAAAAACCTCAAAACGCTTTTTGCAGAACATCAAAAAAGCGGTAAAATACAAGTTTTATATGACACGAATATTTTTTATTCGCAGTTTTAATTTATGGAAACACGCACTGAAAAACGAATTATAACCGTCGCACATTCGCCCGATTCGGACGATGCTTTTATGTTTTACGGTTTGGCAACAAACAAACTCGAAACCAACGGATTGAAGTTTGAACACACTCTCAAAGACATTCAAACCCTTAATGAAGATGCGAAAAACGGAGTTTATGACGTAACGGCGATCAGCTTTCACGCTTACGCTTACGTTTCCGATAAATACGCGCTTTTGCCGCACGGTGCGAGCATCGGCGATAAATACGGTCCGATTCTCGTTTCAAAAGATCAGAAAAAGGCGGAAGATATTCCAAATCTGAAAATCGCCGTTCCCGGCGAATTAACGAGCGCGTTTTTAGCTTTAAGAATTTATAATCAAGATTTCGAATATGTAGTCGTTCCGTTTGACGAAATTATTGATTACGTTCTGAAAGGAAAAGCCGATGCGGGGCTTTTGATTCACGAAGGACAGCTTTTTTATAAACAAGTCGGGCTTGATAAGGTTTTGGATTTGGGCGAATGGTGGCATGAGCGAACGGGCTTGCCCTTGCCGATGGGCGGAAACGTCATCCGGCGCGATCTCGGTGAAGATTTAATGAAAGAAGTTTCTAAGCATCTGCACCGAAGCATCGTCTATTCGATGGAAAACCGCGAAGACGCGCTTGCCTACGCGATGCAGTTTGCCCGCGATATGCCGCCCGAACTCGCCGACCGTTTCGTGGCGATGTGGGTCAATGATCTGACGCTCGATTACGGCGACAGAGGCAGAGAAGCCGTCAAACTTTTGCTGAAAGAAGGTTTTGAAAAAGGCATTATCACGCGCGAAGTTCAGGTTGATTTTGTAGAATAAACTAACCCGCAATTAAACCCGATGTGAGTAAAAGGAAAATCTTCGTGATTTCTTCGTGAAAATTCCTGGATGGATATTTCAAACAGTTTCTAATCAAAACATCCGGCAAAAAGTGGAACGGCTGACGAACGCCTTAAACCGATTTAATTCAAAAAAACGGCGCAACAATCTAAATTTTCGCGGAGAATTTAATGTATGTAATCGCATTTTTCGGATTTTTGATGATGATTCTCAGCGTTCTGATGATCGCGAAGCCCGATTATTGGGCAGACGGAATCGTCAAATTCAGCGAAAAATGGTGGTTTCATCCATTTGAAATAATCAGCAGATTCGTTTTCGGTCTGCTGTTCGTTTTATACGCGGATCAAACTACTTATCAGACTTTGATTTTGGTGATCGGTTATTTATTGATTGCTGTCAGCATTGGTCTGCTTTTCACGCCGCCTTCAAAACACAAACAATTCGCGCGCTGGTCGGCGCAGAAATTCCGAAACAAATTCCGTCCGTTGGGTTTCGTTTCTTTGCTGTTCGGCGCGTTTCTGGTTTTTTTGGCAATCAAGATGAATTTTTAAAATTTGAATATATCGCTTTAATAAAAAAAGATTTCAGTAAAATGAACAAACATTTATCCGCACATTTTTTTTAGTTGTCTGCGAACAGTGCTAAAATAAATATCACACGCAATTAAATTCAAAGCGGTCGGACGATATTTGTTCCGATTGCACAGATTTCATTTTATTTATGTTAGTTTCTTACGACAAAAAAGCGATGGGATTTTTCTAAACTTTAATTAATGCGAATCAGGTCTTGAAATAAATCAGCCTCATTTATGAGGCTTTCCGCCGCAGGCGGCTTTTAGCCACGCTATTTATGGCGTGGTCAATGATTTGAGATTTGCTCGAAGGGCATTTTAACGTCCTTTTCACTTGAGCCAAGAATATTTGGTGCTAAAACTATCAAAAAGGACGTTAAAACGCCCTGTTTGGAATGCAGCCTCAACGCGACCACGTCATACATTATTCGCCCGATGAACTGCATGAGGAACTCGGTTTGTGAAAGAATCGGTCGTGTCCGACAGCACTTGTTTGATCGGTTTGGAGCGCGTCGGCGAATTGGACATTTTGCCTGCGCTTTTTGATTCGGTGATGATTCCGCCGGAAGTCGAGCGCGAAAACTACGAAATGATGCTTGACTATTACCGCAAAATTTGAATCTAAAAATTCACTTTATGGAAATTGTTTCTCCGACTTGGTGCTTAAAAAATCAGCGTTGTGATTGTTGTGATGAACAAGGCGCGTTATATTTTTCCACCTGTCCAAATTGCAGGCAAGTTGTTCTTGTCTGCGACGAAATTGGAACTGTATTTCCAAATCCGAAAGATTTGACGCAAGCAATTTATGGTGCGATTGACGCTCCTACATATGTTTGCCAAAATTGCGGAAAAGCTTCATTTTCAGAATTCAGAAATTCAGCTAGCGATGAAATACTAAGCCTCGGCTTTGTCGTTGGCGACTACGAATAGAAAGACGCTTTCATTTTGAAAAACATTCCAAAAGAAAAAAATTGCCGACAAATCGAAAACCAAGTGTGCGAAAAACATAATGTATGGAATGAATAGACAAAAACTGCAATTGATGCCGCACGACGAAGCGTGGAAAGATGATTTTCTGGCGGAACGTGCGCGCATCGAAACGGCAATTGCAGATTCATCAATTATTATCGAACACATCGGCAGCACGGCGATTCCGACCATTTGGGCGAAACCTATTATGGATATTGCTATTTTGTGCGGTGCGAAAAGTCTCGAAGCGGTTGCGAATGCTTTGTCGAAACTCGGTTATGAATATCGCGGGCAATTCGATGACGAAGACGGGCATTTTTACGCTGTTTTGGACAGAGATAATATTCGTTTTTGTCAGGCGCATATTTACACGGAAGCGAATGCGGATTGGCTTTTGAAACTCAAATTCCGCGATGTTTTATCGGAAAATCTCGAACTGGCGCGGGAATATAACGATTACAAACTGGAACTGGCGAAAAGAGTTTCAGACAAATCCGAATATGCGGAAATTAAATCGAAATGGGTTGATACGTTTATACTGAAAATATTATGAAAGAAATCCCGAGAGTAAAAGTAACCGACGAGGCGAAAAAAGTCATCGGCGAACTTCGCGCCAAAAACGGCGAATTGCTGTTTCATCAATCGGGCGGCGGCTGCGACGGCTCTTCGCCGATGTGCTATGCAGACGGCGATTTTATTGTTGGCTCATCCGATATCTGGTTAGGAGAAATTGACGGCTGTGATTTTTATATGGCAAAAGATCAGTTTGAATTCTGGCAGCATACGGAACTCACGATTGACGTTACGCCGGGGCGCGGTGCATCATTTTCGCTTGAAATTGAGGTTTATTAGGAAATCGAGAGTTTTCACCTTTGAAGAATCACAAAATTTAATCGAAACGCGACTTGGCGATATGATTTAAAGCCGTTTTTAACGCAAAGTCGCAAAGACGCAGAGGCGCAAAGGAATTTTTAATTTTTAAAACTGAATCCAACTTTAAATATCTTTGCGACTTCGCACCTTTGCGTCTTTGCGTTAAATTATAAAAATGAAAATTACCGTTTACGAAAAACCGACTTGCACGACTTGCCGGAAATTGAACAAACTTTTTGACGAAAAAGGCATTGATTATCGAAAAGTAAATTATTTTATCGAGCCTTTGACGGAAGAAAAGCTGAGCGAACTTTTTGAAAAAGCGAATCTTTCGCCGTTTGACGCGGTGCGGAAAAACGAGCCTGTTTATAAGGAATTAAATATCAAGGAAATAAAAGATGAAAACGAGCTGATTAAATTAATTGCCGAAAATCCGAGCATTTTGCAGCGTCCGATTGTCGAATTTGGCGAAAAGGCAATTCTCGCGCGTCCGGTTGAAAAAGTTGCAGAAATAATCAAAATATAAAGTTATGAGTTTAACCAACGGAAACGGACACCGACCGAAACCGAAAAATGTTTTAGGCGGCGAATTAAAGAGTTGCTGCACCGATCCGATGACCGGATTTTACCGCGACGGATTTTGTCAGACCGGCGCAAACGACACAGGAAGCCACGTTATTTGCGCGATCGTAACGGACGAATTTCTGGAATTTTCAAAAAGCCGGGGCAATGATTTAAGCACGCCGCGCCCGGAATTCGGCTTTCCGGGATTAAAGGACGGCGATAAATGGTGTCTGTGCGCCCTGCGCTGGCGCGAGGCTTTTGAAGAAGGTTTTGCGCCGCAAGTCATACTGGACGCGTGCCACGAATCGGCTTTGAATTTCGTAAATTTGGAAGATTTGCAAAAATTTTCCAATAAAGATTAATTTCCCGCGAATAAACGCGAAAATGCGCTAAAATATTCTTTTTATTTTTAATTTTTTCGCGAAATTTCGCGCCTTTTCGCGGGCAAAAATAAAATGAATTCAATCGAACATCTACGCGAACTTTATCTTTACAATGATTGGGCAAATCGCCGTTTAATTACGGCTTTAAAACTCGCGCCGAGCGAGAAGGCACTAAAAATTCTGGCGCATATTTTAATCACCGAACAGGAATATTACGCGCGTTTGTTCGGCAAAAATTCGACCGGATTCGATTTCTGGCAGGAATTGTCTTTAGAAGAATGCAGCCGTTTGGCGATGGAAAACGCCGAAAATTACGAGGGATTATTAAAGCGATTCGACGACGAAGGTTTGGGGCAGATCGCGCATTATAAAACGAGCGAAGGCAAACCCGTTTCAAACACGTTCCGCGAAGTTTTAACGCACGTACTCTTTAATTCGATGAACCATCGCGGTCAGGCAAACGCGGCAATCAGAGAAAACGGCTTTGCGCCGCCCGTAACCGATTATATTATTTATGTGCGGGAATTTATGAAGAAAATTTAAATTATTAAATCAGGAAATTCCTTTATGAACTTTGCTTTATTTTTTTCACCGTTATTAAGCATCAATACCTTCGCCAAAAAGATATTTGAAAAATTGAGATAAAAAGTGAAATGAAACGAGTAATTTAGTAGATTGATTTGAACAAAATTATTCAACTAAAGACCCGATTCATTTCAATGGATATAATATCAGTTTTTGCTT
>JBGTIH010000195.1:0-8457 GCA_041745765.1 Pyrinomonadaceae bacterium
AACATATTTTCCGTGATACATTTAAGCAGTTTAGGACTAAAATGAACACGAGTTGAAGTCTAGAAATCGAAAAATGGCTGTAACTAATCAAATATCAATGGCTTACAGCTGTAAAAACTTTTTTAACTGGACACTAATGAACCTAATCAGGAAAACTGTTTGAATTTTCGGGAAGAGAATAAATTTAATAATCTTGAGATTCTTCCGATGCTGTTAAAAGCGATAGAGATTTAGTTTCTGCAAATTTCTTGAAATAACTTTATTGCGAAATTCGCCGTATAAACTATGTTGGGTGTAAAAGGCAACGTGAATAATTTATGACGAAAAAGAAATTTAATTTGATTTTGCTCGCATTGTTCTTTCTTGGCAGTGTGTCTTTTTTACTGGCTCAAAACGCATCGGCTCACGGTGAAAGCTACGAGAAAGGCAAAATCGAAGCGACGGAAAACCTTAAAAATGACAAGTTTGTCTTCAAGGCTTGGGGCTTATCTTCATTTAAACTTTATTCTTGGGAGTCGGCGGAAGAAATTTACAATCGCATCTTGAAGGACAAATACAAAATTACGTTTGAATGGGTTGGCGGATGTATGGTTGACGAAGAAACAGCCGAATATGTCGAAGGTTACAATGAAGTTATACAAGCTGGAATTGAAGCTAAATATGGAATTGGCATTTTGGAAAAAGTGAGAAAGCAAGCCGAAGAAGAATACGAAGCTAAATACGGTGAGAAGGAACGAGAGTTTAATAGAAAATTTAGGGAAGGAATTCAATCACTTCCAAAGAAGCCTGAAAATTAAACTTTTCATAGCTACGTTGCGTGGTGAAATTTTACCTCCAACAAATCAATGGACGTGAGGGCGAAACAGCGACTTTCTTATCAACGTCGTCCGTTAAACTTTAGCGGGCTTGACGGCGGGTTCGCCCCACGTCGCCGCCGCCGTTCGGCTTTACAAACAACCGATCTGAAACTTACGATTACAAAAGCATTTAAAGATTGATTATACTGCAAAAGAGAACAATTTTGGGTTTTTGAAAATATGCTTTCTTGGTAGAACAGACTGTTAGTCTGTTCCGGTTTGTGAACAGACTAACAGTCTGTTCTACTTTTGGAACAAAAAAACCAAGTTTGCATCCTTTTGCAAAGCATAATAATCAAAAAACCAATCATTATTTTTTAGAAATAATTCGGCAACATATCTGAATATCTGATGAAAAAATTTATTTATTTAACTTTTACAATATTTTTGTGTGCTTTTGCAGGTTATGCGAGTTCACCGGAAATTTGGACGATCAATTCAAAAGAAGACGTTTTAAAGGGCGATGCAAAAGGCGTTTCGATTTCCGATACGGGCGCGATTTCGCTCGCGCCGAGCTTGACGGAAGTTTTCAACACCGGTCAATCTTTTGTCTGGTCGAGCGCGATTGATGCGAGCGGCAATGTTTTTCTCGGAACGGGCAGCGACGGCAGAGTTTATCGCGTTGACGCAAGCGGGCAAGGCAGACTTTTTGCGGATTTAGCGGAAATCAATGTTTCGGCTCTGGCAATCGGCGCGAATGGAGCGATCTTTGCGGGAACTTCGCCGGATGGTAAGGTTTATCGCATTGATGCAAATGGCGCGGCAACCGTCTATTTTGAGCCGAAGGAAAAATATATCTGGTCGTTGGCGGTTTTGAGCGACGGAAGTTTGGCGGTCGGAACGGGCGAAAACGGGAAAATTTACAAAGTAAAATCCGCAAATGCGACTCCCGAAAGCTCTCTGCTTTTTGACACGAGTGAAACGCATATTATCTCGCTTGGCGCCGACGAGCGCGGAAATCTCTATGCCGGAACTGATGCCAGCGGCTTGGTTTTGCGTTTTGCGCCGGACGGAAAACCGTTTGCTTTGCTCGATTCGCCTTTGCGGGAAATTCACGAAATCGCGGTCGGAAATGACGGTTCGATTTACGTTTTGGCGTTAAACGACTCGGTTTCAGCCGCTACACCGCCGCCGATCACGCCCGAAACATCGCAAAATAAGACCGTAACGGCAAAAACAAACACAACACCAACCGTTCAAACGCCCCCGAAAAGCCGTTATGATTTAACGGGCGCGAAATCGGTCGTTTATCGGATTTTACCCGAAGGCGGAAGCGATGTGATCTGGAATTCCGCGGACATCTCGGCATTTTCAATTTCAGCGCAGCCAAACGGCGTTCTGATCGGGACTTCCGACAAGGGCAGAATTTATTCGGTTACGAACGACGGGCGCGAAACTTTACTTTTGCAATCGGACGAAGGTCAAATTTCAACCTTTAAAACACGCGGAAATCAGATTTTTGCAACATCGAGTAATCAGGGAAAACTTTTCAGATTCGATGCCAAAACAGAAGCTCAAGGAACTTACGAATCGCCCGTTTTAGATGCCAAATCAACGGCAAATTGGGGCAGAATCTGGTGGACTTCCGTTGGTAATGTCGTGCTTCAGACACGCAGCGGAAACACCCAAAACCCTGATGAAACGTGGAGCGATTGGAGCGCGAGCCACACAGATCAAAAAGGCGGACAAATTTCCAGCCCGAAGGCTCTGTATCTGCAATGGCGGGCAGTTTTGAAAAGCTCCGGAACTTTGAGCGAGGTCAATGTTTCATATATCGGCAGAAATATCGCGCCGGAAGTTCTTTCGATTGAGATTTTGCCGACAAATATCGGACTTTTGCCGAATCCGCCGATTCAACTCGACCCGAATATCGAACTTTCCGGTTTGAGTTCGAGCGATTTCGGAATTCCCGAAATGCAGATTCCGCCGCGCAAAGTGTTTTTACGCGGAGCGCGTTCGCTGCAATGGACGGCGGAAGACCGAAACGGCGACAAACTCGAATATTCAATTTACTTCCGCGAGATCGGCGAAGCGAATTTCAAACTTTTACGGGATAAATTAACCGATAATTTCTTTGCGATTGACGGAACGGCTCTTGCCGACGGGCGTTATATTTTCAAAATCGTCGCCAGCGATTCGCCGTCAAATCCCGCGAATCTGGCACTTACGGGCGAAAGATTGAGCGAGCCGGTGGATATTGACAATACCGCGCCGGAAGTTTCGGTGATCGGTGCGCCGCAAGTTTCGGGCGAAAATGTGCGCGTTGTTTTTGAAGCGACGGAAAGTTCGAGTTATATCAACCGCGCCCAATACAGCATCAACGGCGGCGATTGGCAAAATGTCTATGCTGACGATGGAATTTCCGACAGTCAAAAAGAGCGTTATACTTTGAACATTCCGCTCAAAATGGCGGGCGAATATATCATCACGCTGCGCGTTTTCGATGCGAACGGAAATATCGGAAATGCAAAGGTTTCGGTTAAAAAATAAAGACCGGAGCAAAGACTGGAGCGCATGCGTCCCCGCTTGCCTGAGCGCGATAGCGCGAAAAAGCCTTTGCACAGAATAAAGTTGATTGTTGGGCTTTTTCCTTTTGAAATCAGATATGAGTATTAAATTAGTTCTAAAATTATTTTTGATTCTTATTTTGGCGAACTTTACCTTTGCTCAGTCGAGCGAAAATTCGTCAAGTGTTGGCGTTTATCTTGAAACCGTAACTCACGACAAAAACGGCGATATGTGGGTCGGCGGTTCTGTTTGGCTTTTACAAGGTTTGTTGCTCCGCATCAACTCAGGAGGCGTTACCGTCATTACTCCGCCGAACACCTCGACAATTCAAGATATTTATTTTACCAGTCCGAAGTATGGGTTTATGATTGCTGATTACAGAAATATTCATAAATCCTTTGACGGCGGGAAAACTTGGCGTTATGTCGCAACGAGTGCAGCTTCAAATCTTAATGACATTACATTTGTCGGAACGAAATTTGGTTGGATAGTTGGTGATGACGGATTTATTGCTCATACAGCGGATGGCGGCGAAACTTGGAAACAACAAAACAGCAACATTAGGGTTGACTTAAAACAAGTTGTATTTGTGGATGAATTGCACGGTTGGGCTTCGGGTTCGAGTGTGCTTGATTCTGCAACTCAAACATATCCGTCGGCTTTGATTGCTACAAAAGACGGCGGCAAAACTTGGAATAAACTTGCCGACGAAAAAACTTTAAGTTTGCGCAAGATTTCTTTTGTTAGTCAACTCGAAGGTTGGGCAACAGAATCTGAAAAAGGTTCATTAATGCACACCGTTGACGGCGGCGCTACGTGGCAAAAACAGTCAATTCTCGGAAAACAAAATTGGTGGGATTACGTTTATTTCCTAAACAAACGTCAAGGCTGGATTATCGGCGACGCAATTGCTTACACTCGAAACGGCGGCAAGACTTGGAACTATCAGAAACGATCTGTTAAAGATTTTGATTTCGACCATATCTCTTTTAATAATCAGTCAATCGGCGGAGCAACGAGTTGGTTGATTGGCGCGAACGATAAAGGTTTAGACATCGTCCGCACGTTTGACGGCGGCACAACCTGGCAAGCTGTTTCAAAAAGTTGGCTGAAGAAAACAACGGATAGAGTTTATCGTGAGAAGTTTCCGGATTTAGCAAAAGATAAGTCTGGCAATTAACGCCAAGCTCAACAAGTCATTGCACCGAAGCGGCTTGAGCTTGATTGTTATCACGTTGCGTGTTTTCGCCGCTCGGTGAACTCCGCCGTTACCAAACGTCCTTCCGCCGCTCTCGCGACGGTGCAAGCTGGGACGCATGCGCTCCAGTCTTTCTTGCGCTCCAATCGTTAAATTATGAGTCTAAATTCTGAAAGCATTGCAGTTATCACGGGCGCGTCGTCGGGCATCGGTCGCGCACTGGCGGTTCGTTTTGCCGCAGAAAAGATTGTCGGAATCGCGATTTCGGATGTTAATGAAACGGGTTTGAATGAAACGGCGGAAATAGTTAGAAAATCAGGCGTTGAAGTTTTAACTTCTGTGGTTGATGTTTCAAAACGCGAAGATGTCGAGAGATTTGCTGCTGAAACTGTCGGAAAATTCGGTCGCGCAACTCATCTGATAAATAACGCCGGAGTCGGACTTTTCGGCAATTTCGAGCAAATCTCGCTCGAAGATTTTGAATGGCTGATGAACATCAATTTCTGGGGAACGGTGTACGGCGTAAAGTTTTTTCTGCCGATTTTGAAAGAGCAAAAAAAGGCGCACATTGTTAATATTTCAAGCGTTTTCGGCTTGATCGCGCCGCCCGAACAAACCGCATATTGCGCGAGCAAATTCGCTGTTCGAGGTTTTACAGAAGCTTTGCGCCACGAACTCGAAGACACGAATATCTGTGTTTCGACCGTTCATCCGGGCGGAATTAAAACCAATATCGCGCGAAATTCGCGGCTCGGCGAAAAAACGCCGGAAGAACATAAAACTCAAGGCGCGAGTTTTTTTGATAAAGTCGCGCTGACCACGCCCGAAACCGCCGCCGAAGTCATCATTAAGGGCATAAAGAAAGAAAACACGCGAATTTTAATCGGCAAGGACGCATTAGCAATAAATTATATTCACCGGCTTTTTCCGCGAAAATATCTGCGCGTTTTGGAAACATTCGCGGGACATAAACTTTCTCTGCGAAAGTAAATTTTTGTAAATTTGCGATTTTCTCAACAAATACAGCTTAACTTTTCGGTTTCTTTTGTTAAAATGTTCTTAAATCAAAATTCCGGTTTAATTCTAATCCGATTTTCGGTTCTAATAAAATTATGAAAAAAAATATCTTTTTGCTGTTTCTCGTTTTCGCTTTTTCGCTGAATCTTTTCGGGCAGTATCAAAAACCGCCGAAGGAAATTCAGGAGATTTTGGACGCTCCGGTAACTCCGGCGACTTCGATTTCTCCGGCGCGTGATAAAATCGCTTTGCTCGAACCGCTACGTTATCCGCCGGTTGCCGAGATGGCTGAACCGATGCTCCGGCTCGCCGGTCTGCGGATCAATCCGCGCACGAATGCCCAGCATCGGCAGCTTTATTTTGTCAAAGTTACGCTAAAAAATATCAATGACGGTAAGGAAATGCCGGTCGCGCTTCCCGCAGGCGCGAAAATCATTTCGCCGAATTGGAGCGCGGACGGACGATACATCGCCGCCGGAAATATTACGCCGTCGGGCATCGAACTCTGGATTATCGAAACGGCGACCGCGCAAGCTCGAAAAATCAATAACGTGCAGGTCAATACGGCATTCGGCGGTTTCGATTGGATGCCGGATCAAAAATCTCTGATTGTTAATCTTGTTCCCAAAACGCGCGGCGAGATGCCGTCTTACACGGACGTTGTGCCGAATTCGCCGAACATCCAGGAAACCGCCGGAAAAACGGGTGCGGTAATGACATTTCAAGACACTTTAAGTTCGCCGAACGACGAAAAATTGTTTGAATATTTTACGGCTTCGCAGCTGGCGGTCGTCGGTGTTGATGGTAATGTCAGAGAAATCGGACAAGCGGCGACTTTTGACACAATGGAAGTTTCGCCGGACGGCAAATACATTTTAAGTTCAAGAATTCACAGACCTTTTTCGTATCTTTATCCGTTTTCGCGTTTTCCGAAAACGGTTGAAATTTGGGATATGAGCGGCAAATCTGTAAAAACTTTGACTAAAGTTCCGCTGCTCGACAATCTGCCGTGGCAGGGTGTGCAGACCGAACCGCGCAGTGTCGGCTGGATTCCGACCGAAAGTGCGACGCTCGTTTGGGCGGAAGCGCTCGACGGCGGCGATCCGCGCAGTAAAATTACGCCGCGCGATAAAGTAATGAAACTCGCCGCGCCTTTTTCAGCGGAAGCGAGCGAAATCGTCAAAACCGAACAGCGTTATCAAGGCAGAAGTTTCGGCGAAAAAGCCGGAATGATGCTTTTTTACGATTTCAACCGCGACACGCAGGTCAGACGGATTTATATGACGGATTATCGCGGAAACGCCGCACCGAAACTCATTTCCGAACTGAATATCCGCGACCGTTACAACGACATTGGTCAACCCTTAATGAAAACTTTACCGCACGGCAGAAGCGCGATTCTGCAAAACGGCGACGAAATTTTCCTGACCGGCGCGGGTGCATCGCCCGAAGGCGATAGACCGTTTTTGCGGAAAATGAATCTGAATACTTTAAAGACCGACGAAATTTTCCGTTCGGGAACTGAAGAATACGAAGCGTTCGTCGCTTTGACCAACGAAAACGGAACGCAGTTTATCACTCGCAAAGAAAGTTTGACGATGCCGCCGAATCTGATTTTGAACGACACGGTCAGAAGAATCGCGCCGCGTCAGATTACGAATTTTGCCGATCCAACACCGCAATTGCGCGGCATTACAAAACAGCTTGTTAAATACAAACGCGCCGACGGCGTTGATCTGTCGTTCACGCTTTATCTGCCGCCGAATTATAAGGAAGGAACGCGCCTTCCGACGGTCGTCTGGGCGTATCCGCAGAGTTTTACGGACGCTTCGACCGCCGGACAAGTTGCCGGTTCGACCAATCGTTTTACGTCAATCGGCGGATATTCGCATCTTTATTTTGTTTTGCAGGGTTACGCGGTTTTAGATGAAACGGCGATGCCGGTCGTCGGTCCGCCGGAAACGAAAAACGATACATTCGTTAAACAAATCGTAGATGCCGCGCAAGCCGCGATTGATAAAGGCGTTGAAATGGGCGTGGTTGACCCCGAAAGAGTCGGTGTCGGCGGGCATTCTTACGGCGCGTTTATGACAGCGAATCTGCTGGCGCATTCGGATATTTTCCGCGCCGGAATCGCGCGTTCGGGTGCGTATAATCGAACTCTTACACCGTTTGGTTTTCAGGACGAACAGCGTTCTTTCTGGGAAGCGACGCGGATTTACACGGAAGTTTCGCCGTTTTTCGTTGCTAATAAGATCAACGAGCCGATTCTCTTGATCCACGGCGAAGCCGACAACAATACGGGAACGTATCCGATTCAATCGGAAAGACTTTTCGCCGCGCTCAAAGGCAACGGCGGAACGGCGCGGCTCGTGATGTTGCCGCACGAATCGCACGGTTATGCGGGCAAGGAATCAATCGAACATACGCTTTACGAACAAATTAGCTGGTTTGATAAATACGTGAAAAACGCTAAACCGAGATAGTGGATTTTAGATTTTAGATTTGCGATTTGTTTTAAAGTTCCGTCAAATTTTGTCAATAAATTAAATCTGTTAATAAGTTGATAGTTTCGGCTTTTGTAGATTCGATTTATATGAAATTTGTTAGGAATAAACAAATCGCAAATCAAAAATCAAAAATTAAGAATTCAGTTGTTTATATCTTCGTTTTTGGCGTGATTGAGAAAGGTGAACGGCATTTCCATCGAATTCATATTTATTAATAAACCTTTATTTAGTCGTTCCTTAACAATTGAATCAAAAAGTATCAAGTTAAGGTAGGGTAGAGGTCGAGTTTTACATTCGACCTCTTATTTCGCTCGGAATCGCCTGTATCGGCTTTTACACGGATTTTTTGTAGATAACTCCACAGATA
>JBGTIH010000196.1:0-15278 GCA_041745765.1 Pyrinomonadaceae bacterium
CCGCCGCCGCCGCGATTTCCACCGCCGCCGCCGCGTCCGCCGCGCTCTTCGCGCTGTCTGGCTTCATTAACCACCAAACTGCGCCCGTTGATTTCTTTTCCGTTAAACTGTTCGATAGCGTCATCGCCTTCTTGTTTTGAAGACATCTCGACAAAACCGAATCCGCGCGAACGTCCACTGTCGCGGTCATTAATAATATTTGCCGATTCAACAGTGCCTGCTTCGCCAAACAACTCTTCTAAATCTTGTTCATTTGTATCAAAGGAAATATTTCCTACGTATAGTTTCATAAAATTTTTTAAAATTTACCTTAGCATCCCTGAAAAAAGGGACTTTGAAAAGAAGCGTCGAATCGAAATGGTTTCGGAGAAACGGTCTGCCTGCGAAGAATCGGGTTTCGGAAATGCTCTATTACTTAAATATAAGCGGCTTCTGTAGTTATAAACAGCCGACTCCCGAACTATTCAAAAACGCCGTCAAATAATTTTGACTAAGAGCGCATTACCGTCAATGTTCAAGAGAAGGAATACTGGCTCTTATGATGCCTTATTTTCTTATCGTGTTGCAAACCGATAAATACGAATTAAAAGTTCGACCACATTTTTTGCCCGAATAGATTTGATGCCGAAGCCGACTTACTGCAAAATAACTCAGAATGAATAATTTACATTCAAGATATTGAATTTTTTCGTCATCTAATAAACTAAAAATGAAAAATAATTTAAATCAACTGAAAATTGTTATATATCCGGCTTTAGCTGTTTTGTTCTTTTCCTTTGGAATTTTGGCACAGCAAAAAACAGTTACGGAAAAACCGACTCCGACTCCGACCGCTGCGCCGACACCTGTCCCGATTCAAACTCTGCCGTCGTTGCAAGCTAAAATTCGTGTTGCCCTGCAACGACCGGAACTGCGGCGTGGGCATATCGGCGTGAAAATCGTTTCGCTTGATACAGGCAAAACTGTTTATGAACAAAATTCGGAAAAATACTTTATGCCGGCTTCAAATATGAAGGTTTTCACCGTCGCGGCGGCAATCGAAAAACTTTCGCCGAACTATAAATTCGTAACTTCCGTATATGCACCCGCAATGCCTGATGCAAACGGCGTAATTAAAGGCGATCTAACGATTTACGGACGCGGCGATGTTTCTTATTCAACGATGTTTTCCGAAAATGATTATTACAAAGGCATTGATAATTTAGTTGAAAAAATCATTCAAGCCGGAGTCAAAAGAATCGAGGGAAACTTAATCGGCGACGCGAGTTATTTTCGCGGATTCTACATTCCGCGCAGTTGGGAATGGGACGATTTGCAAGGCTATTACGGAGCGGGGCTTTCGGCGTTGCCGTTTAATGATAATACGGTAAATTTGCGTGTTTCGTCCGCCGCGAACGGTGCTCCTTGCAACGTACAGGTTTTACCGGAAAATACCGTGATTCTTGTATTGAATTATTGCAAAACCGGCGGCGCGAAACGCGATCTGCGCGTAGTTAAAAAATTAGATCAGGACGTTATCGAAATTTCCGGCACGATGCCCGCCGGAGACACGGACTATACGGGACGCATCGCTGTCTCTAATTCCGCCGCGCTTTTTATCAATCTTTTGCGCCAACGCTTGGAGCAAAAAGGCATTACGATTGCGGGGCAAAATAATGTGATCAACACACCTGCTTCTCAAGAAAACAACCGGATCGAAATTGCCAAACTCGAATCAACACCGCTCAGCATTATCGCGCAGAAGACGATGAAACCGAGCCAGAATCTTTATACCGAAACTTTGCTCTGGACGCTCGGCGAAGAAAAAGGCGATAAAAACAATACAACAAAAACGAGCGCGGACAAAGGCGCAGAGGTTGTGCAGAAATTTTTGGAGGAAATTGGAGTTGCGCCGGACGGCATAATGCAAATGGACGGTTCGGGACTTTCGCGGCACAATCTTGCTACGCCGGAAGCGGTCGTTCAGGTTTATCAATATATGAGAAAAAGTCCTTACGCAATCGCTTGGGACGCTTCATTGACCGTCGGCGGTGTTGACGGAACTCTGCGAAACCGTTTTAAAGGCACTTCGGCAGAGGCAAATGTGCGCGGAAAAACCGGAACAATCAATCAGGTTTCTAGTCTTTCCGGTTATTTGATGTCGGCTTCGGGTGAGAAAATTGTGTTTTCGATTATCGTCAACGGCGTTAATCCGACGAGTCTGCGTGTTAAAACGATTGATGAAATCGTTGTTGCGTTAGCAGATTTTAACGGAAAAACCGATCAGTAAAATTCAAAGTTCAAAGTTCAAAGTCAGTTTAATTAAGCACCTGAGCAAAAGTATTGTAGTATTTTTACCTAACGTAAAACAGGCTGTCAGCCTGTTCAAACAGACTAACAGTCTGTTTTACGATATTTTCAAAATGCCTTGTTACTTTTGCTCAGGTGCTTATCAATATCTGCGTATTGAAGTTAAAGATTACAAAAAAATTTAGATCAAACTTTGAACTTGAAACTTAAAACTAAAATACGCGGTAGGCAAACGATTTTTCGGTTTCAAACATCATAAATTTGCAATTAATAAACAGAGAATTTTACAGTAACAGGTTTCTAATGATGAAAAATTTCAGAAAAAGCACTTTTCGAGTGTTCGGAGCAGTTTCAGTTTTAGTTTTATTTTCCTTCGGAGCATTTGCCCAGCAGATTCAGCGCACGCCGTTTGATGTGACGCATTATAAAATGGATGTGCAGATTTCTCCGCCTGAAAACAGATTGAATGCAATGGTTGACGTGCAATTTACACCGCTTGCCGATACGCGTTCGGTCGAGTTTGAACTGAACGGCTCGCTCAAAGTCGAAAGCGTTTCGCGGGAAAATTATGTTCCTCCGGCAATGAATAACACGGAATTAAAACCCACTCCCGCACCTAGAACCACTGCCAGACCGACTCCGATGCCCCAAATTCAGGCAACTTTTATTCAAGATCAAGTCGGCATTTCCGATTTAGGTCCGAGCGTGAGAGTTGATTTAGGCGAAATGGTTACAAAAGGAACGCCCGTTACTTTGCGATTTAAGTACAGCGGTGTTTTGGTTACGCCTTCCGGCGGACCGCTTTTGACCAAACGTCTTGCTTATATCGGCGCGAACAGCGGTTATTTAATGTATGCGGCGCGTTGGTTTCCGTTTCACAATTACGCGGCTGATCCGGCAACTTCGGACATTACGGTTTCGATTTCGAACGGTTTTCAATTGGTCGGATTCAGCGACACGCCCGTTACGCAAACCGCCGGAAAATATCGCTTCGTCCGCAATCAGCCGAGTTTGATCGGAAACTTTGCGTATGACCGGTACACCAACAGAAATCTGCGCGTCGGCGAATATGAAATTCAGTTTTATACGAAAACCGGCGAAAATGAAACGGTAATTGCCGAATACGGCGAAACTCTGGGGCGCGCGCTTAATTTTTATAACAAGCAATTCGGTGCGCCCGATGGCGGAAAACGCCTGATCGTGGCTCAGATTGATGACGACAGCCTTGATTTTTATTCCACGCAGGGAATGATTTTTATGGCAAGCAATCTTTTCCGGCAGCCACGGGAAGTTGCCGAACAGCGGCTTCAGCGCGAAGCCGCTTATCAATGGTGGGGTTTGACGGTCGGTTTGAAATCTTTTGACGATGCCTGGATTTCGCAAGGTTTGGCGGAATACAGCGCGTTTGCCCTGCGTGAAAGCGAGCTGTCAGGAGCTAAACTCGATCTTCTGCGCCGCGAATTTTTGGAAAAATCTCTGACATTTGAACAAACCGCATCTCTGGCACGAACGCCCGCCAATCTCGACGATCAATCCGTGGCGTATCAATATATAATGTTCGGCAAAGGCGCGTTTGTTTATAAACTTCTGCGCGATACGCTCGGCGAACCGAAATTTAATCAGATGATTCGCTCGTTTTTGGAACAATATCGCGGCAAAAATGCTTCGATTTATGATTTTGAACAACACGTTTCCAAAGCCGCCGGACAAAATATGCGCTACTTTTTCGCGCGTTGGGTCGAAGGCACGGGCGTTCCCGAATTTACGGCGGATTATCTTATTCTCCGCACACGCGACGGAAAATTTATCACGCGCGGAACAGTCAAACAAAATTATGACAATCTGAGACTTCCGCTTGAATTGCAGCTGCGCTCCGAAGGCGAGGGCGAATTGCAGACAGTCGTTGTTCAAATGGATGATTCGAGTGCTGATTTTAACATCGAATCATCTGGGCAGCCGCTTGACTTGATAATTGATCCGAATCATAAAATACTCCGAATTGATGAAGATTTGCGCGTTTCCGCTATTGCCCGACGCGGAATCGAGCAATTCAAAGAAGGCAATTATGTCGAAGCGCAGCAGCAATTTGAAGCCGCGCTCAAACTGGATCGTTCAAATTCCTGGATTTATTATCATCTCGGTCTGCTTTTCCTCGAACAAAGAAATTACGATCTGGCAATTGATAATTTCAAAGCCGTTCTGACCGGAAATCTGCGTCCGCCGTGGCTTGCCGTTTGGGCAAATATCAAAATGGGCAACGCCTACGATGCGAAAGGCGACCGCACGCGTGCGGTTGCTTCTTACGACCGCGCCGCCAATCTCGGCGACGATTACGACAATGCACAGGAAGCCGTAAAAAGATACAAAGCCACGCCCTATGATCCGCGAGAACAATCGAACACAACGGCGGTTAGATAAATTTTTTCAAACCGAATTTCGGCGGAATGATTGATTTCATTCCGCTTTTTTTATTTTAGACACAGAACAATTCAAAATTAAATTCGGCAAATAATACTTCAGCGCGAAATATTTCGTAACTATCTAGTGTTCAGTCAAGTTTGAATTGACGGGTCAGAACAGCCTGTGGGAGCGGGCTGTTTAAAACTTACTTCTCTAAAATGCCAAGTTCTGACAGTCCGCTCACGTAGACTGTTCTGACATCATCCGCCAATTCAAACATGACTGAATACTAGAGCAGTTTAAGTTTAAATGTACGCTTTTTCTCTGCGAACTCTGCGTCTCTCTGCGTGAGAAAAATAGTTCACGCAGAGAGACGCAGAGTTCGCAGAGTTAAAATCGAATCCAATAACTTTCCCTACACTTAGAGCAACTTTTAGAATATTCATTTCAAATCTGCTCTATATAAAATTCGCTCTAAAATATTTTATACACATTTCATAATTTTTTGCCCTCTTATCGTGCGATTTTGCTAAAATAATCGAGTATGAAAAGTTTCAAGATGGTATGAAAATTCTAAAAGTTCTTTAGAGTCCGTTTAACTTTTGAAAATGTGTCTGCTTTGTCTCTGAAAGGGACGTATTTAATAGCGTCGGGTGCAACCCGACTTTTGATGTCGAAAATCTACGCCGTCCCTGAAAGGGACGAATAAAATTGCCGGAATTCGTCCCTTTCAGGGACGCGTCGGCGAATAATAATCGCATTTCGTCGGGATTCTCCCGACACTATTAAATACGTCCCTTTCAGGGACGTTATCGAAAATTTATACAGACTCTTAGATTAAAGTACAAGTCAATAATAAAGAGTTTTCTATTATTTTTCGTCATCCATTTTTAATTTTGAAGTAGTATTTAGTTTCCGAAATGTCTGCTTTAATAAATTTTCCAAATCCGCGCACACACGAATTTTCCGAATGGGTTTTGTTCGGCGATTATTATTATAATGCCCGCGACATCATCGGTTTCGGCGGCGATTTAACGGTCGAAAATCTGCAAAACGCTTACAGCCAAGGTATTTTTCCGTGGCATATTGACGGTTTGCCGCTCCCCTGGTTTTGTCCTGAAAACCGCGCAATTCTGGAATTTAACGAGCTTCACATTCCACGCACTTTAAGGAAAGATCGGCAAAAAAATAAATTTACTTACACGATTGACAAGGATTTTCCCTCGGTCATCAATCATTGCGCCGAAGCAAAACGCAAACACGAAAGCGGAACCTGGATAACTGATGAATTTATTGAAACTTACATTGAATTTCACAAAGCCGGAATGGCGCACAGCGTTGAAATTTGGGAAGGAGAAACGCTTGTCGGCGGACTCTACGGTGTTGATGCCGGTGGCGTTTTTTGCGGTGAAAGTATGTTTCATCTGCGTTCAAACACTTCAAAACTCGCACTTCTTTTTCTCATCGAACATTTGAAAAAATGCGGTGCGTCGTGGATTGATATTCAAGTTATGACACCGCATTTTGAAGTTTTAGGCGCAAAGGAAATTCACCGTGAAGAATTTTTAGATAAACTTTTCGCTACCCAAAAACGCTTTTTACAACTTTTCTAAAATATAGTAACGAAGTCGAAATAAAAGTTCTCTTCAACTGATCGCAGGTTTTTTTTCTTTGCCGATAAAATTTCTTCAGAAAAATAATGCCAAATAACTGCGGCATTTTTCAAAAAATTAAAAATCGTGTTAATATCGCATTCTTATTTTCTATAAGAGATTCTTAATCAAGCGAAAAGAAATACTTATAGTTTGTTGCTTTTCGCTTAAAATAATTTATGGATAAATTTTTGATTCGCGGCGGAAAACCGCTCAAAGGAAAAATCGAAATCAGCGGTGCGAAAAATTCCGCTCTGCCGTGTCTCGCAGCGACGCTTTTAACGCCCGAAATCGTTACCTTGCATAATGTACCGTATGTCAAGGATTTGATTACGCAAAAACGTCTTTTGGAAGATTTGGGCGCAACCGTTTTAACGCCCGAATTGACGACGCATAAATTTCGCGCCAAGAAGATCGAAGTTTTTGAAGCTCCGTATCATTTAGTAAAAACAATGCGGGCGAGCGTTCTCGCGCTCGGACCGCTTCTTGGACGTTTCGGGCAGGCAAAGGTTTCGCTTCCGGGCGGCTGCGCCATCGGAACTCGACCGATTGATCTTCATCTGAAAGCGTTTGAACAACTCGGCGCGACCGTTTCGCTCGAAGCGGGCGATGTCGTCGCACGTGCGCCGAAAGGCAGACTCATCGGCGCAGACACATATTTTGAAAAGGTCAGCGTTACGGGAACGGAAAACGTAATGATGGCGGCAGTTCTGGCAAAAGGGAAAACGACGATTCACAACGCCGCGATGGAGCCGGAAATCGAAGATTTAGCCGAACTTCTCAACAAAATGGGCGCAAAGATCAGCGGCGCGGGAACTTCAAGAATCGAAATCGAAGGCGTTGAAGGTTTAGGCGGCGCGGAACATTCGATTATTCCCGACCGCATCGAAACCGGAACTTTTGTAGTCGCGGCGGCAATCACCGGAGGCGAAATCGAAATTACGAAATGTCAGCCGAAACATCTCGGCGCGGTTATCGAAAAACTGCGCGAAGTCGGCGTTGAGATTGAGCTAAAGGACGAAACGACGCTTTTTGTAAAAGGTAATCTTAAAGGTCTGAAAGCAAAAGATATAACGACCCAGCCGCATCCAAATTTTCCGACCGATATGCAGGCGCAATATTTGGCTCTGATGACGCAAGCCGAAGGCGTTTCGACCGTAACGGAAACGATTTTCGAAAATCGTTTTATGCACGTCAGCGAACTCGTCCGGATGGGTGCGGACATCCATATTTCGGGAAATCAAGCCGTTATCAAAGGCAAGACTCAATTGATGGGCGCACCTGTTCAGGCTTCGGATTTACGCGCTTCGGCTTCACTCGTTCTCGCAGGTTTAGCGGCAAAAGGCGAAACTCTGATTGACCGTGTTTATCACATAGACCGCGGCTACGAACGCATCGTCAGAAAACTAAGCTCGGTCGGCGCAGACATCGAACGAATAACTGAAGGTTTGGCAATGACGGCGGAAGATTAATGGATAATGGATAATTGATAACGGATAATTAATTTTTCATTTCATTATCAAATATCCATTATCCATTATCCATTATCCATTATCAATTTTTAAGCGACCGTTCCGCCGCAACTTAAAACTGTATCTGTTTGTTCAAAGGAAAAACCATCTCAAATTTACTTTTTCATGAAACGTATATCTCTTTTTTAAAATTTCACCAATCGAATCTTTTTCGTTTGTTTTTCTTACGACAAAGTGTAAAATTTATTTTGAAAATAGTTAGTTCACGAACCGTTATATGAATAAAAAAAACAATTTGCTGCTGTCAATGTGCTTTTTACTAACATTGAGTTTTACAGTTTTTTCGCAAGATAAAAGTGCTGATCAGAATGATGCGAAACAGTTACGTGAAATTTATCAGGAATTTGACCGCGCCGGAAAAATACTCGATTTAACAGTAATTGAAAAATATCTTGACGAAAACTACGAACTTGAAGACGGCAATACAAAATTAAATCGAACGCAAACCATTGAACAAGTGAAGCAGTTCAGTTCAATGGTAGAGAAAATAGAGGTTTTATCTTCAAAAATCGAAAAAATCAGCGTTAGCGACGGCAGATATTCTCTTGAAATATCTTCTGTAATGAAAGGAACACTTAAAGCTCCCGACGGCGCGACCGTGCCGTTTGAGTCTTATACTAAATCCACAGACATTTGGATAAAAACCGAAAACGGATGGCGGGAAATTTCGCAGATCGGGCGCGAAAAAAAGTTTTCAATTAATGGCAGAGAAATCACAAAATAAAACTGCGAATAATTTCTTCAAACTGCGAGAAGAATCTTAGGCAACAGTTCCGCCGCAGCTTGAACCGGCGCCTGCCGTGCAGCCGAAACAATGCGAATTGGTCATAATTTCTCTGCCGAAGAATTTTTCGGGCGAAAAATCTCTAATTGTTTGTCCGACTTCCTTTGATACGGGAATTTCGAGCATTTGATTAAAATCGCAGTCAAACAGATTTCCACGCCAATCAACGCTCAGAGTATTTCGGCACATCAAGCCTTCAACCGTCGAAGGATTAAACGCATTGACGAGTTTTTGCATATACGAAGTTTCATTTCCGGAACGCCGCAGCCAATCGAGAAAACGCGCGATCGGCATATTTGTGATTGTATATAAATTATTGAAAACAATGCCGTAACGCGTTTTTAGTTCGCGCCGGAAATCAGCTTCGACAGCTGTTTGTTCGGGCGGCAGAAACGCTCCCGTCGGATTATAAACGAGATTTAAGATCAATTTTTCATCAACGGCGTAACCGACCGCATTTAATTTTTTCAAGGCTTCGATGCTCTTTTCAAAAACGCCGTCTCCGCGCTGGGCATCGGTTTGAGTTTGCAGAAAATACGGCAAAGAGCAAACGAGTTCGACTTCATTATCCGCAAAAAATTCGGGCAAATCGCTAAAACCATCTTCAAACATCACCGTTAAATTATGGCGAATTATAACGCGTGCGCCGGTTTTCCGCGCTTCCGCGACAAAATAACGAAAATCGGGAATAAGTTCAGGCGCGCCGCCCGTGATGTCGAGCGTCGGGATTTTGTATTTTCGCAAAACTTCCAGACAGGCATCAATCGTCTCGCGCCGCATAATCTCGGTGCGCGTCGGACTTGCGTCAACGTGGCAATGTTTACACGCCTGATTGCACAATTTACCGACATTAACCTGCAAAATTTCGACCGTCGTCGAACGCAGGTTAAGATTATTTTGCGTAAGTTTTTCTCCAAAATTGATACTCGAATTCGGCAGAGCGGATCTGCCGCTCCTGCGTGTAATTTGAACAGTTGCTGTTGTCATCATGTGTTTTCATCTTATAATAAATCTTAAACATATTGAATAATCATAAAATGTATAATGACAAAAATTATCGAAAACATTCCATTTGAATTACATTTAACAACAAATGATTTGTTAAATGAAGAGATTCCAAGATTTAAGAATCTTTGTAAAAAAATTAGTGGGAAACCTTTGATTATTGAATTATCAAGAGGAAAAATTTCAAAACAGCCGATGTTTAATAAAGTAATTAAATGTGAAAGCCCGGAACAAGCATTAAAAAACGCCGGTGATTACGTAAAAGAATTTATTAAAGCAAATTTCCCCGTCAAACGATTAAAAATAGAAATTCCAATAGAATTTTCAACCTGCGTAAATCCTTTAGAACATAATTTGTCCCAAACTTATTTTGAATGGCACGGAAAGATCAAACCTGAAGAGATTAAACAACTGTCGACTTTATGCCTTAAACATAAAGTTCATCTTTCGAGAAATTCTATCAAAAAAGAAGATTCAACAAAATTCTTAACTTTGCGCGAATATGGAACAAAAGAGACATTCCAAAACAGAATTGAAAACTTAATCAAAGATTTGGAAGAAAATACCGGAACAATATATAAGAACGAGTCTGAATATTGCGTATATGACAATAATATTTTCCTTGATGAAGGTTGGTTGGCTGAATAATAAATATGATAACGGACGAAAAAGAAATTATAGCTCACGAAGCATTTATTCGACGCGCTGCGGAAATAAACGCGCCTTTTATGTTGAAAGGAAGTTATGTAACGCGCCAGTATTTTGATAGACCCGAAGATCGAATTCCAAATGATTTGGATTGGGTATGTTTAGAAAAATTTTCCGACCCAAACGAGGCTGAAAAATTTTTCAGTAATTGGGCGGCGAATGTAACGGCAGTTGAAAAAAATGACGGTGTGAAATTCAGAAATTTCCGAGAAAATGAATTCTGGCGAATGATTGATTATGCAATGGCGGACGATTTTCCGACTGTAAATACAGATATTTTATGTTGGGTTGACGGAAGAACCTGTGAATTTAGTTTGGATTTGTCTTTTAATTTAGATATTCCCGCTTCGCCGGTCTTACTGATTTATAAACCTTTGCGCGGTGAAATATTTGAAGTTACGCAAACCGTTCCCCTTGCCTTACAAGTTTCGTGGAAACTTCATCAAACTCTGGTCAGACCGCGCTTCAAAGATATTTTCGATTTAATTCATTTATTAAAAAATTCTGAATTCAACGAAAATGTTTTAGAAAAAGCATTACAAGCATTAATAGCGGAATGCAAAACCGACAATATTGACATACGTAATTTGGAATTTATTTTGACAGACGAATTGGAAAAACTTTTTGCGCCGGACAAAATTAACGCACGATGGGCAATGTGGCGAAGGAGAGAAAACTATGGAGGAATTAAATACTTGGAATGGGCGCATCATATTACAGATGTAGAAAAATTACCGCGAGACTTAGATGCATTTTTGATTCAATTTAAAAATGCCTTAACAAATGCCGGATTAACATTGGAAAAAATCAAAAACCTGCCTTCTACTTACGAAGAGACAACGCTACCTCTAAATCAGGAAAAAGAACCGACGTTTTTTGATTCTCTGAAAGATTTTTTCAAATAAAAACTTACATTGAAACCTTATCGTGCGCGTTGTGCGATTGAATGCCGTGAATCAGCGATGCGCCGCCGCGAATTGCCGAGGCAAGATGCATCGCTTCGGTCATCTGTTCCATATTAGAACCGTTTTCGAGGCTGGAATTTGTAAAAGCCTCGATGCAATACGGGCATTGAACCGTCACCGCAACCGCCAGACCGATCAGAGCCTTTTCGCGTTTTGATAATGCCCCTTCTTCCTGACACGCCTGATACCAGGCGAGAAATTTCTCGAAAAGTTCGGGTTTATATTTGGCGATATCGCCGAATCTGCCAAGGTCTTCTTCGTTGTAATAGTGCATAGAATTTCAGTTCAAAGTTAATTTTTGAAGTTTTGGAGTTTAGTAACCGATTTGTATCTCATAATTGTTTTGCAATTCCGGCGCATCTTTTTGATTTTACGTCGAAAACTTTTCAATTATATTTAGAATCATTTAAATTTTATTGGTTACAACTTTTTATTCGATAAATGTTTTATAAAAATGTCGAAAATAAGTTAAATTATTCCGTAGATGAAAAAAGTAATTATTATAATGGCAAAAGTTCCCGCAGCAGGAAAGGTGAAAACGCGGCTCGCGCCGGTTTTGTCGCCCGAAAAATGCGCCGAACTTGCCGCAGCTTTTTTGCAGGACGCGATAAATAAAGCGTTAAAAATGCAAAATCAAATAATAATCGCGTTTTCGCCGAAGGAAAAAAACGGTTATTTCGATAAATTTTCAAACGAAAACATTATCTTTATTCCGCAAAGAGGGGCAAATTTGGGCGAAAAAATGTTTAACGCATTTAAGTTCGCCTTTGAGCAAAAAGCAGATTCAGCCGTTTTGATCGGAACGGACAGCCCGACTTTTCCGCGAGAATTTATTAAAAAAGCCTTCGATTCTCTGGACAAGGTTGACGCGGTTTTAGGCAAATCCGCAGACGGCGGATATTATTTGATTGGACTGAAAACTTTACGTTGGGAAATTTTTGAAAATGTATTGTGGAGTTCCGCGCAAACCTACGATCAAACGGCGCGGAATATCGAAAAATGCGGTTTAAAATTGTCGAATTTGCCGGAATGGTTTGATGTGGATTTGCCGGAAGATTTGGAAAGATTACGAAAGGATTTAGCGGAAAATCCTAAATTCGCGCCGATTACGGCTGAATGGTTGAAGAAGTTATCTTAACGCAAAGGCGCAAAGGCGCAAAGAAGCAGAGGGAATTATTCTTTTGCTTTCGGTCATTTTTTGATTTGGTTCTGAGTTTATATTAACTATTTTTAGTCAATATAAACTTTGCGGCTTTGCGACTCGGCGGCTTTGCGTTAAAAATTAAACTCAACCGTTTTTCCGGCAGACATCGTACTTTAAATGTTTGTATTAAAATAATGCAAGGTCGTGTTTTATTGTAGTCCAAGTTTTATATAAACGCGGGAAAGGCTTAGTTTTCGGCGTTTATATAAAATTGGCATACCTTTTGCCTTACTAATTTAAAAGTATTTGGATGTAGTAAATAATTTGATATATTGATCTTTGATTTGAGAATTTTTAATATTCAAAGAAGTTCTATAAAAAACGAAAAACAGGAGAAAACGAATGTCAAAAGATGTGATAAATGTTGGCGGCGAAGATGTTGAGGTTAGAGAAGATACGGCAAAATCTTATCGTGGTGTGATGTGGGCGTTGTTAAGTGTCGGGATAATTGTGGCAATTGTAGCGGTTTTATTTGTCGGCGGTTTTCTGAAGACGGCTTCAGACGGTAATCTGGACAAAAGTCCGGCTCAGATTGAAACGCAAAGGCAGTAATTATAAGTGTCTCCTTAAAATTAGAAGTGCTTTTGCTTTCATAAAAAAGCGTCATTCTGCTCAATAGAATGACGCTTTTTGCGTTTAATTTAAATCAAAAAGCAAAAACTCGGTTTCACTATTAAGCGATTTAATTTTCAAAATTTTTTCTTCACTGATTGCCGCACCGTCTCCGGGACTTAAGATTTCGCCGTTTAGCTCGATCTTTCCGCTGATTAACTGAAGCCAGGCGTAGCGGTTTTCAGTCAATTTATGTTCGATTTCTTCGCCGTTTGAAAGAATTGAACTGTAAAATGAAACGTCCTGATTAATATGAACCGAACCGTCAGAACCGCCGCGTGAAGCAACCAATTTCAACTTGCCCAGTTTTTCTTCCGCCGGAAAATAAATCTGTTCATATCCCGGTTCAAGATTTTCTTTTTCGGGCAAAATCCAAATCTGCAAAAGATGCGTTTTTTCAGTTTCCGAGCTGTATTCGCTGTGCAGAACGCCGGTTCCGGCGGTCATTCTTTGAACTTCGCTCGGTCGAATAGTCGTGCCGTTGCCCATCGAATCTTTGTGCGAAAGTTCGCCGGAAATTATATAAGTTAAAATTTCCATATCGCGGTGTCCGTGTTTCGGAAAACCTTGCGCGGGTGCGATGTGATCTTCATTTATCACGCGCAAATCGCGGAAACCCATAAATCGCGGATCGTAATAATCGCTGAATGAAAATGTGTATTTCGTATCGAGCCAACCGTAATTTGCCGCGCCTCTTTCTTCGCTTCGTCTGATTTTAATCATTTTTATAAAAATTCCTCTTTGTTCGATTTGTCATTTTTTATTTGACGATTTTAGAATACAACGAACCTAAATATTTGTAATCATCCATTACGACGAAGGTTTTCTCATTCTTTCGGGTGATTCATTAGATAATCGCTCTAACAAAAACGAGTAAAACAATTAATTTAGTTAAATTCTTAAAAGAAATCTTGACATACCAACGATAAACAATTATTATTTGATTAAACGATGATAAACATCGTTTTTATCTGTTCTCTCAAGCAGTTACATTCTAATTAAAAAACTACAATTTTCTATTTTCATTTTTGTTTGAATTCAAGCAAAAGAGAAATACCACAAAATAAATGTCAGCAAAATTAGGGGAAATCCTTGTTCGGGAAAATTTAATCAATTCGCAGCAACTGCGCGAGGCTTTAGAGTATCAACGCAGTAACGGCGGACGTTTAGGTTCAAATTTAGTCAAACTAGGGTTAATTTCCGATGATGTAATTACGGCGGTTTTATCGAGACAGTATGGAGTTCCTTCAATAAATTTAGACCTTTTTCAAATTGAAGAAAAAACAATCAAATTAATCTCTCACGAAGTTGCGCTCAAATATTCGGTGATGCCGATTTCCAAAGTCGGAGCCACGCTGACTCTGGCAATGGCTGATCCGACGAATGTTTTTGCGATGGACGACATTAAATTTATGACCGGATTGAATGTCGAACCGGTTATTGCTTCAGAAACATCGCTGCAAGATTCGATTGCCAAATATTATAGATCTTCAACTGACATTGATTTAGAGCTGAACATAAATGAAGAAAGCGCATACGAAAAAATAAGCGCCAAGCTCGGAAAAGTCAATCACGGCAATGGAAACGGCAATGGAAACGGCAATGGAAACGGCAATGGAAACGGTAACGCGGGACTAAAAACAGGAGTTGCCGCCGGCGAAAGAATATTAGATTCCGATCTGAATATGAACGTTTCGCTCGACCGTTTTGAATTTGATCCGAATGAATCTGGTGAACTCGAAGTTCTTGAAGATAATGACGAAATTGATCTCGCAGAACTTGCGCGAGCGAGCGAAGACGCGCCGGTCGTTCGTCTGGTCAATGTTCTGCTGGTTGATTCGCTCAGACGCGGCGCATCAGACATCCACGTCGAGCCGTATGAAAAGGATTTTCGCATCCGCTTTCGTATTGACGGCGTTTTATATGACGTTATGCACCCGCCGATGAAGATGCGCGACGCGCTGATTTCGCGTCTGAAAATTATGTCGAAACTCGACATTTCCGAAAAACGTTTGCCGCAGGACGGACGCATTAAAATTAAAGTAAAAGTTGACAATCGTTCGCGTGAACTGGATTTCCGCGTTTCGAGTCTGCCGACGCTGTTCGGCGAAAAAGTCGTGCTGCGTC
>JBGTIH010000197.1:0-23311 GCA_041745765.1 Pyrinomonadaceae bacterium
TAGGACTTTCGCTTTTTGAAAAAATATGATTAAACAGATGTTCTGATGATAACTAAAAATCAATATATCGAATATCTGTTAAATACGCCAATCAATTACACTTGTTCCAATCTAGCGGAGCATTTGGAGAAAGTCAGTCACGATTCGGTGACAGATTTTTTGCAAAATTCCAAGTTCACGCCCAAAGAGTTATGGGAATTAGTCGAAAATCGGATTGATGATAGTGAAGAAGCCTTTTTGATCGTAGATGATTCAGTTCAGAATAAACAGTATTCGCATTCGATTGAAACGGTGAAGCGGCAATATAGCGGCAATGTCGGAGGCTTGGTCAAAGGCATCGGACTAGTTAATCTAGTGCATACCAATGGAGCCATGGGAGATTTTTATCCAATCAATTATCGGGTTTACAATCCCGATTCAGATGGTAAAACGAAGAATGATCATTTTCAAGAGATGTTCAAACAAGCCAATGCAAATCAGCAAATCAAAGCGCGACATATTGCCTTTGACAGTTGGTATGCGAGCGCAGACAACTTAAAAATGATTCATCGAAGCGGTTGGACATTTTATACAAACGTAAAAAGCAATCGAAAGGTAAGTGTAACGAAAGAGGCTGGTTATCAACATTTAGAGGAGATTGAGTGGAGTCGGGAAGAACTCATTAGCGGAAAGTTGGTGCGAATCAAGGAAGTTCCGTTTTGGCTAAAGCTATTCAAGTTGGTTGACATAGAAGGCAACATTGAATGGGTCATAACCAATAAATTAGCGGAAGATTTTACTCGCTTGCGAGCCATTCAAGCCACTCAAGTGAGATGGCAAGTTGAAGAATTTCATCGAAGTTTTAAACAATTAACGGGAAGTGAAAGATGCCAATGTCGAAAAGAGCGGTCACAAAGAAATCATCTGGCTTGTTGTTATGCGGCGTGGGTAGCGATAAAAGTCAAAGCCCGGGAAATGAAAACCACAGTCTATCAAGTGAGGAACAATTTATTCGCTGAATTTCTAAGATTACAACTAAAGAATCCGACAATTTCTGCTTTGTAATTTTAGTGAAGCGAAAGTCCTACTACCTTAAATTCCAATACAAAAACAACCGCTCCGATCAATAAAACAACGTCTATCCGCCGCCCCATTCGCGGTATCGAAAATTCGAAATAAATAGAGCCTTTATAATCGGATAAAACATTTTTAAGGATTCTTATTTCATCCAACCAAGCATCCTTTTGTGTTGTATCGAGTGCGAATTTATTAGCATCAGCTAATATCCCCAAAATGAATTTTTCATCCGAGGTTAAAAATTTCGCTATTGCTTCAGAGTAAAAGGCACGTTCCATAATTTTTTTAGTATCAGATAAATATGCAAAATGATTTTAAGCAAATTCAGATGCTTATATTATTTTATTTTTCAGCGAATTCTGAATTTTTCTCTGCGATGCCAAGCTAAATTATCGATGTCAGGCAGGAATTTTTCTTCCGCCGGGTGAATGATTCCGCGCCCGGCAAGCGTTACAATGTATGACGGTAAATTACTGTCAGCATTCAATTGCGGGGAAGTCATTACTTGATATTTTGCGGAAATACCGATCAATCCTTCGTCGAAGCTCCAGTGGCACGAGCGGCAGAGACATAAGCCGTTTCGCGGATCGTCGTTTTTACTGATGCTGAATGGAATTATATGCGCGGCTTCGACGATTGTATGACCGTCGGCGGTTAAGATCTTTATGCCGCAGGTCGTGCATCGGTGTTCGTAGGTTTTGACGATCGCCAGGCGAAAGCCCTGACTCCTGACGGCGTGTTTTATTTCTTCGGCAAAGGGTTCGATTCCGTGATTTTCTTGCAGCAATTCCAGACTGTAGCGATAGGCTTCATCATTAATCCGGCTTTGTTCGAGTAAAACGAGTTTTGTTTTCGGCGCAAAATACTTTTCGATTAGAATCGAGCGCAAAACGTCTCTCGATTCTTTTATTTTTACCAGTTCGAATAATTCGTCATCGAGTTTCGCTCCGATCGCTATTTCCTTTATTTGATTTACCGTTGTGAGTTGAATATTTCTCTCAATGACGGTTTGAAGCTCATTTTCTCTGCCCGGATACGGCACGAGATGCCAGAATCCGTCGCTGGTTAAATAAAAGAACGGCATCGCGATATTGCTTTTTTTCTCGGGCGGCATAACGCGCGACCAGTAGAGCGTGAACGTTTCGCAAAACTCCGGCGTGAGTTCGATTAAATTGTTTTTGATCTCGCCTTGCGCGATCAGGTCGAAAATCGTCAGCAGCAGAAGCGGTTTATACGGCGCGCGGTTTTTTGTAACCGATGTCCAGCGATTTCGATTGACATCTGTCCGGATATTTTTAAATGATTTAAGATATTCAGCCAGCATAAGTTTTTGATGGGCTGTTCTATTACTACATTAAAGAAATTTCTTATGCAATAATATTTTTATCAAACACAATAATTTACGCTTATTTTGGGTATTTTGCCCCGTATTTGTATCTTTTGTAATTTATAGTTTCCCTAATTGAGTGATTTGGCACAGTTTATCAGCGTTGAAAATATTCTGTATCGTGTAAGCTACAGAAACAACTGAAACCAAATTAAAATGAGTTCCAACATCAAAATAACGCGAATCTGTCAGTTTTGCGACGCTGATTTTACGGCTCGAACAACCGTGACAAAGTATTGTTCACATAAATGCGCGTCAAGAGCTTATAAGCAAAGGATTCGTAATCGAAATATTGAAAAAAGCGTCGCCGAAACAGTGCAGGTAATTTCGGTTAAAAAGATCGAGCTTCAGGCGAAAGAATTTTTATCGATCAATGAGGCAAGCGAATTGCTTAATCGTCAGTCGGTGGACGATAAGTCGTGCAATTGCTGCCGATAGGCTCAAAGCCGTGCGGATGGGCAAACGTGTGATTATCCGCCGAAAAGACATTGATCAACTATTTACCTGAAAATTATGAAAGTTTTTTTACGCGAAAAGAAAATGACGAAGGGCAGACGCAGCCTTTATGTGGATTTTTATCCGCCGATCCTGCATGCGGAAACCAGAAACCTAAAGTGAACCCTATTGTCTGGTTCTTCCGCAAATTTGATACTGCTGGCGAATTCAATTTAGCCAGCACTTCTCCTGCATTACTCTCGAAAATAACGGCTGCCGCGTCTTTGCTAATGGGACCTCGTGGAGCCAATTATTAACTCGCACAAAATTGATCGCAGTTGCCGAAACGACTTGCTGCAAATGCGTTTTTGCCGCTCCGATGTATCGTGAACGTCGAATTCCGAACCCGCGCACTGCTTGAGAAATTGTTCCTTCAATCCCACTACGCTGCCGATATTCCTTTCGATATTCTTCAGTTTTCTCTCTTTCTCGAATCTTTCGCTGACTTTCGTATTGCACTTGAGGCAGAATGGTTAAAGTCCTTCGTCCCCCCCGGCTTTTTGTGCAATCGGGGCGAAAAGTGCAAAGTCCGCAATCTTTTACGGAGAATTTGATTTTAATCACTTGTTTAGCTGTCGCTGTTTGTGTTTCCGACCAACTCGAGCTTGCTTGACCTGCCGGACAAATGGCTTTCTTATGCTTCCAATCTATGGAAAAGTTCTCGCCACAAAACTCCGGCTTATGTCGGCTTTGCCATTGCTGATCAAGGTGCGATGGACCAAGCAGATCAATTTGATATTGGTTCTGAGCCGCTAACATCAGTTCAGCATCCACAAAGCCCGTGTCAACTAAATGAATTCCAGGCAGTAACTGTTGTCTATCTAATGATTGGTGAATCAGTTCAGTTAAATCAAAATCGGCAACCGGAGCCGCACTTGTTTCGACATTCGTAATCAAATGTGGGAATTCTTCATCACAGGTTTCAGTTAGATAAACCTTATATCCTGTCCACTGAAAACCTCGCTTTTTTCCGTAATGTGCCTCTAAATCATATGGAGAATTAATGAAAATGATTGATGGCGGAATACCTTCTGCTTCCGTTCGCCAGTGGACTCCTTTTTCATCTACATAAAATTGCTGCACCAAGATACGTCGCAAAATCTCAATCGCATCGATTTTCTTGTCAAATAATAAATCAGACCAATGATAAACAGCATCAAGCAACGCGTGAGCATCTCGTCCAACCGTTTCAGCGAATTCTTGCCGCCCGGTTTTGGAAGATGGAACTCGAATATTACCAGCGCGGGAATAATAACGGAAAAGCCATTCTTCCTGAAACATCTGATTTAGCCATTCAGGAGATTCCCGAGCTATTGAATTCAAGGCATAGCGCATTGACTCCAAAACACATTCCAAGCGGTTGATTCCTCTGACGAAGGCTAGGACATGTGTTGAATCGGTGCGTTGCCTGCCGCGGACTTTGAGCATCTTCCGTTCCCGGCACCAATCGAGCAGTTTGTCGAATAACGAGTTTTCAGCTTTGCCGGCAACTAGTCGGGTGCGAAACTCGCACAATACGGTGCTGTCAAAACCTGAGTTATCAAGTTCAAGACTTAAGGCATATTTCCAATCAATTCTGGCACGAACCGCATCGCTTGCCGCGCGATCCGATAAATTCTCAATAAACTGGAAAATCGTAATTAAAGCTAATCGCCACGGGGCATATGCCGGTTGTCCGCGTGTCGGAAAAAGATCAGCGAAATCCTCATCGTGAAATAAAGCACCGATTTCCTGCGCGAATCTGAAGATAAAGATTACCTTTTGGAAAAGCAGCACGAGCGACGCGAGCAGTTTCCTCCGGCACGGGCGGAACAGTTTCTGGACGAAGCGACATCTCAATAATCCTCCTCAAAAATATTTGTTTGAGAAATATTACGCCTGTTTTTAGACTGCTGCAATGAATTCGCCAGCAGTATCAAAAGTGCGGAAGAACCTTCCTTGTGGACATCCATCCCGCATCCGCGAGCAACTACTTGCTCAAATTCAATGACTTCTCTTGATGTTTTGGTTTGTGTTTTCATGATTCTTTTCTACCATAAATCACGTCATCTGCACCAAATTTTCATCCCCTTTTGTGTTTTGCTCAATAATGAGGGTTTCATAATTATTTAGATGCATCAAAACCGTCTCGAAAAGGGTCGATTATGGAACACTTTTCAATTATTTTACATTATCCCATCTGCCCTATATAAACTCTGATTTTATTAAATTTAGTTTAAATTTGATTTCCGGATTTCAATGCTGGAAAGTTAGGTGAAAAAGGGAATAACAAATTCCGATAAATCCAATAAAGACAGATAATTGATTAATATCCTATAAACCATTTTTACCCGATGGAGACTTTTAACCTATTCGCAAAAAGCCAGTGTTTATGTCGTTGAGTCAAGTTTTCCTCAAGTGTTACTCAAGTTTTACTCAAGAACATATTTTTATATCTAAGAATAGAGTAAAAGAAAAAATCCTACGAAAAGCCGTTACATCTATGGATGGCTATGGATGAACACACAAACGAAATTTGTAGTAAACCAAAGGAGGGATAAGATATGTTAAAAGTCAAAATGTTTTCAAATAAAATTTATGAATCGCCGCTTAAGGTTGCATTAAGCCTTATCGCAATTATGTCACTGCTTAGTGTCACAATAATTCTGCCCAGCTCAGTAATGGGTCAAGCACAGATTCTTGATGTGCATCAAGGTTTGCCTGATACCGATGTGCGCACCGAATCAATCGCGCCGACTGCCGATCAGTTGGCGACAGTTTCCAATTTAGGGGCAAATGCTGAATGGAACCAATTCGGTACAGTGCATTCGTTGATTAAATATGGAGATGTTTTGGCAAGTGGCTTGTCAGGAGAACCGGCAGCAGCGGCTCGGGAGTGGGTTCGTGCCAACCGCAGTCTTTTCCGCCTTTCAGATAGTTCAGTGTCCAATTTGGAATTGCTGAATGATTCAAAACTTGTTGACACGCAAAATCACGTAGTGCTGTTTCGTCAGCGAGTCGGCGATAATCCGGTTACACAAGATGGTCTGATTACAGTTCTTATCGGAAACGGTAAGGTTTATTACGTTTCATCATCGGCAGTTGGGGATATGACTGCGCCCGGTGCGGCGACGATTACGGCGACCGAAGCGTGGCTTATAGCCGCGGCAGATATCGGACGCACCGTTCCGCTCAGCGACATATTAAAGGTTGCTCAAGGAGAAGACTGGAATTTGCTTCAGGTCGTCGGATTTTCCCATCCGGGGCGCGCCCGCTTGACAGCCTTTCCGACGCCGACAAACGGTGTCCGACCGGCTTACGAAACGATTGTATTAGATGTGCAGGGCGGAGCGGCTACAGCTTATACGCATTTTATTGATGCACAAAACGGGGAGGTTCTTATGCGTATCAACAGAACGCAAAATCTCGCCGAAACTACCTCTTTTCAAGGCACATACTCGGATAACCCGCCGGGACCGAAAGCATGCGGACCTCGCCATCCCTTCACTGTAAATGGTACAGACAAAACTTCAATTGTTGTAACCGCTACTGCTGCTATCCCAACAAATGATATCGTGCTTATCCTATACGGACCGAATGGTGATTCAGTCGCCACTGCCGATCTTGCCACAAGCCCGGAGACAATTGATTATGCGCCGCAGGGCGGAATTGCGCCAGGAACTTACCAGGTGGAAGTCTGTCCGTTTTCACTCACAGGTAATACAACGACTGCACAAATCCCTCCATATTCATATGTCGGCAATTTTACGGTTAACGATACGCAGGCATCTGCCGATCCTTATCCGCCGAAATGGAAATTATTTACAGCAAATCCGCTTCTTACCTATCCGGCATTGGATAATTCACGAATCCTGGCTTGCTGGGAAACAGTTCAAGGATGTGCCTTTGAGCTTATTAACACCGCAGCGCGCGCGCCCTGGGATCACGATATAAGATCCAATACTTCGACTTTCACGACTGTTGGTAATGCGGCAATGACTGCTGAATCCTGGGGAAGTCCCTTGACACCTAGTGTTCCATATAGACCGGTAAGTTCAACGCGCACGTATGATTACCCATTTACCAATCAATGGCTCAATTCAAAGTGTGATCAGGCAACTTCTTTTAGTGCTTTAGGAAACTTTAATGATAGAGATGCGGCAACCGCCAATCTTTTTGCGATGCATAACCGGTTTCATGACTGGTCGTATTTCTTAGGATTTACTGAACAGAACTACAATATGCAGACGAATAATTTTGGAAATACGCCGCGGACAAAAGAAAACGATCCAGAAGTAGGGAATGTGCAGGCAGGTGCTGTTACCGGCGGTGCTCCTTCTTACCTCGGACGGGATAATGCAAATCAAATTACTTTGAACGACGGTATTCCCGGTATTACAAATATGTATCTATGGCAACCGATTGCCGGCGCTTTCTATGCTCCTTGCGTAGACGGCGATTATGATATGGCGGTCATCGGTCATGAATATACCCACGCGATTTCAAATCGTATGGTTGCTGGTCCAGACTCCGGTCTTTCCGGTCCGCAAGCAGGCGCAATGGGTGAAAGTTACAGCGATCTGAATGCTGTTGAATACCTGTTTGAATACGGATTCGCGCCGACCAATGATGAAAATCCGTTTTCGGTTGGTGCATACGTTACCGGCAATAAAAATCGCGGCATCCGCAATTACGGAATGGATCAAAGCCCGCTCAATTATAGTAATGTCGGTTACGATATGACAGGTCCGCAGGTTCATTCTGACGGTGAAATCTGGAGCGCTACCAATTTTGCTATTCGTCAGGCGCTGATTGAAAAGTATAATTCGACATTTCCGGTTACTGACAAAGTCCGGCAGAAGGATTGTGCTGACGGAAAATTCCCTGCTACTCAGTGTGCGGGTAACCGTCGCTGGATTCAAATTATGTATGACGCTTTCCTTTTGATGCCGTCGAGGGTCAGTATGCTTGACAGCAGGGATGCTTATCTTGCTGCCGATATGGCTCGATTTAGCGGCGCAAATCAAAATGAATTGTGGCGAGTTTTTGCCAGCCGCGGAATGGGTGAGTTCGCCAACAGCAATACCAACGCCGACGGTGATCCGGTGCCTAACTTCGAATCCAAAGCCGAAGCGAATGAAGCGACAATTAAATTTGCCGCCAACGCTTTGGATGAAGGAAATGCCGCAATTACGAATGCTAAGATTTACGTAGGTAAATACGAAGCACGTTCAACTCAAATTGCCGACACAGATCCGGCAACCGAAGTCGATCCAAACAACTTAAGAACAAAAATTAACTCTGATACAGCTAAATTTGTTCCGGGCACGTATGATTTTGTCGTGCAGGCTCCGGGATACGGAATGCAGCGATTTACATTGACATTTGCCGCTAACGAAACCAAAACCGTTACCTTCTCTCTGCTGACCAATCAGGCTTCAGTGGCGAAGGGAGCAACGGCTACGGGCAATGGAACCGATCTTAATAATCTGATCGACGATACTGAAAATACCGTTTGGGCATCACTCAACAGTTTGCCGGTCGCCGGAAAACAAGTTACCGTGGATTTGGCTGGAGGACTTCATACAGTAACCGGAGTCAACGTCAGCGCTTTACTTTCGCCGACGGGCAGCGGTCGGTTTACGGCTTTGCGGCAATTCGAAGTCTGGACCTGCAAAACGGATTGCAGTAATCCTCTTAATTTCACAAAAATTTACACCAGTCCCGCGGATGCCTTCCCTGGCGAAGCGCCGCGTCCGGCTGCACCGGATTTAATCCTGAGAAGTTTCGCTGTTCCCGCGACACAGGCAACACACGTCCAACTTCGTGTTGTTAGTACGCAATGCACCGGAAATCCGCGCTTTGCAGGCGAACAGGATAACGATCCGACTAATAATACAGACTGTTCAAGCTCCGCTTCCGGAGACGACGTAAGAGCTTCGGAATTCCAGGTCTTTACGCAATCTGCTCCGGCTGCGCCGTCAAACTTAACAGCGGCGATAGTCAATAGTGGTATTAATAAAAGCGTAACACTAAACTGGCAGGACAATTCAAACAACGAGCAGAATTTTGAGATTTATCGTTCGAGCATTTCTGCCACTGAAGGGTTTGGATTGATTGCAACAGTAGGCGCAGGCGTAACAACCTATAGGGATCAAAATGTCCTAAGGCGTACTACCTATCACTACTTTGTTCGCGCTATTAATAGCGGCGGGGCTTCCGATCCTTCGAATACAGTAAGTGTAACGGTTAAGTAGAAACCTCTGTATCTGATACGAATCAATTTCGGCGCGATTATTTTATACCTAATCGCGCCGAAATTGTTCTATATCAAGAAAGTTAGGTTCGTTAAAAGATTTGGGAATGGATCACAAAGCTCGACTTTATCCATTTTGGTGTTTGAAAACAGAACGCGGACCTGACCTGCATCCGTAAAATTATTCCAAATAAAAATAGGAGATTTTTGCGATCAAGAAAAGATTTACGGACGAGCAAATCGTCGGGATTTTGAGAGACGTTTGAAGCGAGCGGTAAATGATGGTTAACAAGCCAGAGTGTAAACTAAAATCAAACAGGCATTTAACAAAATAATTATGCGTTTCATATTTGAGTCAAAAACATTAAAATCTGATTTCTTAGAAGCTTGCAGGAGTATAATAATTTTTTCTGTTTCAAAAAGTGGCATTTTTGAGATGAATTTTGATGACTTACTTACTGATGTTACGCAAAAGATTTTAGCTGCATTTGATGCGGATTTGGCGCGTAAGCTGTCCATTTGTCAACACGCGAAATAAACTGGTTCTGATTCCAATTTGGGGCAGCCGAAAAAAGCAAGTAAAATGTTGGAATGAATCCAAATACTTTGATGGCTGATCCGGAATCTCTGGAAATAGAGAAATTCGTTTCAAAAAATGATTTGATTACGATTGTGGCGCGGTCAGTTTTATCAACCGCCTGTTGTCCAAATTGCTATCAACCTTCAAATTATTTGAAAACCCGGTATTCGCGTTCCATCGCTGACTTACCTTGGCACGGAGTCAAAATTAAACTTTTGCTCAAAGTGCGGAAATTTCGTTGTCAAAATGATTTATGTCTGCCAAAAGTGTTTTGCGAACGATTGCCAAAAGTGGTTGCCAAATATGCCCGGAGAACTTTTCGGCTCAATGGAGTTATTTCTCTACTGGCTTTTTGACTAGGCGGAAGAAAAGGGGCAAAAGCCTAACAAAAACTGAATATTACAGTTGGCAAAGACACTTTACTTCGCACCATTCGTCGACAACTAAAACCCGATTTAACAAAAGTCAAAGTATTGGGAGTAGATGATTTTGCTTTTCGCAAAGGCTCAAATTATGGAACAATTTTAATTGATTTAGAACAAAGAAAACCCGTTGATTTATTGCCTGACCGCTAATTTGAGACTCTGAAAAATTGGCTTTTGGCTCATCCTGGGATTGAAATTGTTACTCGTGACCGTTCTATCAGTTACGCTGAAGGCATCAGTTATGGGTTGCCTGAAGCCGAAGAAGTAGCAGACCGTTGGCATTTATTGAAGAATTTATCAGAATTGGTAGAAAGCATTTTGCTCAATGAGCAATCAGCTATTAAACAAGCGTTTCAAATGACTTACCTAACAAACAAAGAGCCTCCACCCAAATCAATTACGGAAGCTGAGCCAAACCCTACCAATGAGATTGGGTCAGAAACGGATGCCAATCGGCGAGAACTTTATAAAAAAACAAAAGAAATGTTTGCGCAAGATTTGAGTCGCCGAAAAATCGGGCGTGAATTAGGAATCATTCGAAACACAGTGAGAAAATATCTACGAGCTACAGATTTTCCCAATCGGCAAACAGGACAAGGCAGTAAAAGTAAATTGCGAAAATATGCCAAATTTTTGCGACAACGATGGAAAGAAGGGGAGCAAAACGCACAAAAACTTTTTGTTGAAATCCAGAAACAAGGATTTTCAGGAAGTGTTTCAGCAGTCAGAAAATTTGTGCAAAAATGGCGGGAGTTTTCGGATAAACTGATAAAGCCATTGATTCCAAAGTGCTACTCATCCCGTAAAACTACTAAAATGTTGCTATTGGAAAGTGAAGAAAATGGTGAAAAGGAATTTCTGGAGAAATTGTGTGAATTGAGTCCAAAAGTTGCTCAATTACAAAAGTTGGGAGTTGAATTTCGGGTAATGATTCGAGAAAAACGGGAAAAACTGTTTGATGAATGGCTCAAAAAAGTTGAGCAAAGCGAAATAAGCGAACTGAAAAACTGGGTTGTTTTTTTACTATTAGACGAGAAGGCGGTGCGATCAGCAATGACCTCTGAATGGAGCAATGGACAAACGGAAGAGCAGGTTAATCGTCTGAAAACCATCAAACGACAAATGTATGGACGAGCCAATTTTGACCTGTTAAAAGCTAAAGTTCTTTATCAAAATTGAATTTTCAAGACTGATTTCACATTTGAAAATCCAAATGGGGAGAAGTGTTGGCTAAAAATTCCAAATGCCCCAAATTCAAGTCAGAACCAGTTTATTTCGCGTGTTGACAAAGCCTGAATAGTCGGCTTTTTTCTTTGTTTATAGATATTTCTGCCGTTCCCGAAAAGGCGCACGGTATTTTTGAGAATCTTCACGAATTTTCAAACGGTGCGGAATTTTCTTTATATCTCAATTGCGCGAATGTTACTTATTATCACCCTTTCTCTTTAAAAATTGTGCATTAGTCTTACTCAGTAAGTATAAACTACTCAGCGAGTTACGCATTGCTAAATGGTAAATGGTATTAAGGTGCCGCGATCCGTGAATTTATCCGGTATGCGGCTACTGAATTTGACACAGTGTTGACACTCCCCGCCTAACCCGAAACGGTTATAGATGGAGATTCTGAAACTACGCTGTCTCTATTGTGATACGTTAGTAAAAACAGAAGAATCCCGTTCGGTCAATTTTTTTTACTCCAATAGAAAAAAACTTTAACGGTGGAAACCTAAGAAATTACATTAACTTACGCATCATTTGGTTTGATTATAGATGAAAGGCACAACATATTGTGTATTTTTTTTGTTGACACACAAATTTTGATAGGTTATATTCCATAACACTTGAGAGAAAAAACCAATCTGCTTCATCTCAGGAAAAAATCTTCAGCTTCGCATTTTAAATAATGCAAAAGACGAATATTTTAACTAAAATATCTAACTATACGTGTCTCTAACGGACATAATTTGAGAAAGGGAGTAAGAAGTAATGAGTACAGTCTTTGAACCGGTCGTGTCAGGAAATGCTGTCGTAAAAAACGGAAACGGAAACGGAGCAGGAACTTCGCGCAGTAAGCGCGAGATCAAACCCGTCGGTCTAAACGGTCAGAAGGTGATTGCGAAACGCTATTCGTTAAAAGACGAACGGGGCGAACCGCTCGAAACGTGGGACGATATTGTACGCCGCGTCGTCGGTTTCGTTTCGACCGCCGAACACGATCCGGTTATGCGCGATTATTTCTACAATTCGATGACGGAAATAATGCTCAATCGCGAATTCGTCCCGAACACGCCGTGTTTAGTCAACGCCGGAAAACCGAAAGGACAGCTCGCCGCCTGTTTCGTCCTGAATGTTCCCGATTCGATCAATTCGATTATGCAGCACGCCCAAGCCGCCGCAATTATTCATCAGACGGGGGGCGGTTGCGTGGCGGGAGATTCCCGCGTCTGGACGACGTTTTGCGGTCTTGAGCCGATTGAAGTTTTGTTTAATCGCGCAACCGCCGACGGGCGCAAAGGTGTCAGACAAGGCAAAGGTTTCGCTTTTGATGTGAGCGATTTAAATATTCAAACAGTAGCGATGCATCCGCAAACGGGTGAAAGCGGTCTGAAAAAGGTAACACACGTCTGGAAATTCGATGTGCCGCACAAAGATCAGGTGGTGGTCAAAACACGGCAGGGCATCAAGGTTCAAACAAGCGCGTGGCATCCGTTTATGGTTTTGCGCGGAACGCAGTTAGTCGAGATTCGCGCCGACGAAGTTAAATCGGGCGATATTATTTTAAGTCCCGAAAGACCTGATGATTATTGGTGTCATCAGGAATATAAAAAGATTCGTGAAACGATTGTCGATGAAAATATCGGCTGGCTGATCGGTTTTATTTTAGGCGACGGTTGTTTCGATTATGTTCCGAGCCAGCGGCTTCACCGCTTGCGTCTGTTTTCGGGCGCAACCGATGTTTTGGAAAAAGCGCAGGAAGTCTTAAAGACAATCGGCACGGAACTTTCCATTTACCGGGACAAACGCGGTCTTTATAGTTTAACGACCTTTAAACAAGAAGTTGTTCACACATTGTTTGAAGCGTGCGCTTTGGCAAACTACGGTGCGAAAGGTGCAAAAATCCGCGTTCCCGAAGTCATTGCCAAATCGCCTCTGAGCGTCGTTCGGGCTTTTGTGGCGGGATTGATGGACAGCGACGGTTATGTAGCAAAAGACGGCTCGCCTTCGTATTCGACCGAAAGCAGGGAAATGGCGCAGGATTTGGCGGCTTTATGTTCGCTTTTGGGTTATCAGCCTCGCGTCCGGGAGAAAGAACCGAAAGGCAGAAGCAAAAATACGAATTACATTATCCAACTTTGTATTCTGCCGCAGGTAAATCATCTGGCACAAGATATTTCCGCATTTATGGCATCGGATCTGCGCCGCACGCGGTTGCAAAGCGAAAGCCGCAAGCAAGACCGCATCAAAGTTCCGATCAAGGAATGGCGCGAAAAACTGCAAAATTCAGGACTTGCTTCGCTGCGCGGATCAAAAGTTAAAGGAGATTTTTCGGCTGAATTGGATAAATGGTCATGCGATACAGAAGGCAGATGTAACCGCGACGCATTGCTAAGAATTGCCGACGGTTTAATCGAATCCGGCGATCAAACGGGCGAGCTTTTGCGCCGCGTTGCCGAATTCGGTTTAGAAGTCAAACAAAGCAAATCTGCCGAAGAAAAGAAAGATTATTATGATCTGAGCGTTGCCGATTGGAACACTTATGCCGCCGGAACAAGCGGTCTGGCGATGGTTCATAATACGGGGATGACGTATGAATTCCTGCGCCCACACGGCGCGATGGTCAATTCGACGCGCGGTGTGGCGAGCGGTCCGGTTTCGTTTATGAACATCGTCAACACGATGACCGAAGTCGTCAAGCAGGGCGGCGTTCGGCGCGGCGCAAATATGGGAATGATGCGATGCACGCATCCGGATCTGCTTCGTTTTATTCACGCGAAAAACGATCAGACTTCGCTGACGAACTTTAATATTTCCGTCAACGTGACCGACAAATTTATGGAAGCCGTTGATAATAAAGAATGGTTTCAGACATCTTTCGCCGGCGAAGATTGGACGCAAGCGATTTTCGATCCCGTAACCGGCGCCGATTACGTCGTTTATCACCGTCCGAATGGCGAAACCGTGACTTTTGCCGACAAACAGGCTTTTGAAACGTCTGATCTTTCCGATTGCGAAATCGAAAATGCGCCGAACGCCGGAATGATCTACGCGCCCGACATCTGGAACCGCATAATCGCTTCCGCACACAAATACGCCGAACCCGGAATCGCTTTTATTGATGAGGTAAATCGTCATAATCATATGATGAATTCGATGGGACCGATCTACGCCAGCAATCCGTGCGTTACTGCCGACACTTTGGTTTATACGGATGAAGGATTAATTCCAATGGGCGAGCTTTACAAAACGCAGAAGGATTTCGATGCGGTTGTTGACGCACGTTTCGGGTATGAAAACACTTTCCACGCTTCTTCAAAAGCTTTCAAAACAGGTGTGAAACAGGTTTTTAAACTTATAACCAAAGAAGGCTATTCACTTCGCGCCACCGCCGATCATAAGATTATGACCAATAAAGGTTATGTTCCGCTCGGCGAATTAAAACGCGGCGATAAAGTTCATATCTTAAATCGCAAAGGCGGATTCGGCACGAAAGGCTCGCTCGAATCAGGAAGAACTTTAGGCTGGTTAGTCGGCGACGGGCATTTTGTTGAAAGTACCGGACGCGCCGCGCTTTCCTTCTTCGGCGAAGAACAAAATCTTGCGCCGATGTTTGCCGAATATGTTAATGAAATGGTCGCCCCTTTAACAAATTCGGACAGAAAGACTTACACAGTTTCTGCGCTTGTCGTAAAAGGTCGCAATGAAAGCCGGATTACTTCGGAAAGACTTTATAAACTTGCCGAAGAAATCGGTTTGACCGAAGAAAAACTGCAAGTTCCTGAGATTGTTCTGCGCGGTTCGGAAAATATGCAGCGCGGATTTTTGCAGGCTTTGTTTTCGGCTGACGGAACGGTTTCCGGCAATTCGGAAAAGGGCATAAATGTTCGTTTAACTTCGGTTTCCGCAGAACTTCTCGAAGATATACAAAGATTGCTGATAAATTTCGGAATCGCTTCAAAAATTTACCGCAACCGAAGAAACACCGCGAAAAGAATGCTGCCAGACGGCAACGGCGGATTGAAAGAATACAATTGTCAGGCTTATCACGAACTTTCCGTAAGCAAGCAGAATATTCACGTTTTTGTTGAAGAAATCGGATTTCTGCAGGAAGCAAAACAGGAAAAACTTCAAAATTTATTAAAGGATTTGACTCGTGGTTCTTACAGCGAAAGTTTCTCGGCAACCGTAAAAGATATTGTTGCGAAAGGCGAGGAAGAGGTCTTTGATATAACAGTTCCGGGACCGCATTCTTTTGTGGCAAACGGGATTGTCATTTCGAATTGCGGTGAGCAATTTTTACATTTTTCCAATAGCTGCAACCTCGGAAGTATTGATTTATCAAAGTTTTACACGAAGGTCGGCGACGGCACGAATGTCGAAGAATGTGTCGAGTGGGAAAAACTCGCGCGCGTTACGCATCTGAGCACGCAGTTTTTGGACAATGTGATTGATGCCGGATTTTTCCCGCTTCCCGAAATTGATGATGTCGTCAAACGCACGCGCCCTGTCGGACTCGGAATTATGGGATTTGCCGATTTATGTCTGAAACTTCAGATAACTTACGGCGAACAATCTTCGATTGATCTGATGGACAAGATGATGGGATTTGTCCGCAAGGAAGCGTGGCGGGCTTCATTAAAATTAGGCGCGGAAAAAGGCGCGTTTCCCGAATTTGAGGCAAACCGCGACGCTTACGAAAAATTCATCTACGACGAGATCGGAATTTCGCGCGATGTTCCTTTAACGCCGCGCAATTATGAAACGACGACCATTGCGCCGACCGGAACAATCTCGCTCGTCGCCGAAACTTCTTCGGGTTGCGAACCGAATTTTTCGTGGGCTTATGTCCGTCAAGATACGATCGGCACAAGAACTTACGTTCACACGCTCGCGGCTGAAGCACTCGGAATGACGGTTGATCAAACCAATGAAGATTCGATCCGCGAAGCCGCGCAATTTGTTGTCGAAAATGAAGATAAACTGCCGACATATTTTATTTCGGCAATGAATATCACTTCAAAACAGCACGTGCAGGTTCTCGCTGCGGCGCAGAGAAATGTTGACAATTCCGTTTCAAAAACCTGCAACGGCGCAAAAGATGATACGGTCGAATCAGTTGACGAACTTTACCGTCTGGCGCGTGATTTGGGCTGTAAATGCGTTTCGTATTACCGCGACGGCTCGCGCGAAGGTCAGGTTTTAACCTCGATGAAAAGCGAACCGAAACCGGATGAAACACCGGAAACGGTTGATGAAGTCGGGCAAAATAAAGATTTTGTCGTAACGCAGACGAAACCGGACGAAAATCAGAGAATAGCGCGTCCGCGCGAATTGCAGGGTTCGACCTGGCGAATTCCGTTTGACGGGCAGAATTTATATGTAACGGTCAATCATAACGGCAAAAATGTGCTGGAAGTTTTTGCGACCGGACCGATTTCCGAAGGTGTCGGATTGCTTGCATCGCGTATGCTGCGTGGCGGATTCGGTGTCAAAGAAGTTTCGAGAAGTTTGAATAAAGTAACCGGCACGCACGCCGTCTGGTTTAACGAACGCCTTCTGACTTCGCCCGAACAAGCCGTTGCCGAATGTCTGCTTTTGACCGACCGCCGTTTGCAGAATCTGCCTGCGTCGGAAAGACAAATCAGCAAAACCGCCGCTGTTGCACAAACTCAAACCGAAACTAAAAGCGATGCGCAAATGTCGAGTTTGATCGGCGAATGTCCCGAATGCCGCGGACAACTCGAACACGCTTCGGGCTGCGATTTCTGTCGCGACTGCGGTTATTCGAAATGTCGCTGAATGATCAGTAACTGTCTACTTTGTAATCCGAAGTAACCCTTAAACAATTTACTTATAATAATTTAGCCGCGAAACTATAAACAGTTTCGCGGCTATTTATTTTCTTCAAATATTAGCGACACGTCTAATGATCATTTGTGTCTATAAAACAATGCTAATTGCAATGAATTGAATTTAATAAAGCTAAATAGTAGGACAGAATTATATTATAAATGCGTTAAATGCGTTTTAAGTTCACTCACTAATTATCAAAATGCTGAGTAAACTCAAAACTGAACATCTATAAAAAATTCTGTCCACTTACTTAACAGTAAATTTTTAATAATAAAAGAACTTCGCTTCAAAGAAATTATTTCGTGACACTTGATGTTTCTAAATTGATGACGTTAAAATGCATAAGCTCGATGATTAAATGCTCTGTATAGAGCGTTTAATCAATTTAGCAGGTGAATTATGTTATGAAATATGTTACTCGAATTTCCTTGTTTGAAAGCGGTGAAAGGCTTCCGGTGCTTCTTTATGAAGATACTTATCAGCCAGTGATTCTTCCTTTGCGTTATGTAGTCGAAGAACGACGCGATATTCGCCAGGTTGGAACCATTGAACGCGAAGTGCGCGTCATCAAATGGCTTTATGAATGGGCGGATAATTGCGGAATAAATTTTGAAGAATTTTTGCGTGCGGGAAAATTATTTAATGCTGGGGAAATTACAGGGTTCTGCCGTTACCTAAGGACTTTAAGAAACAGCAAAATTATTGGTGCTGTCGGTACATCTGCCCAAATATTATCTCCGCAAACATTTAATTCTTATTTGAATGTCGTTCAGGCATTTTTAAGTTGGGCGGCTCGTGAATTTATTCCGAACAACACGCCCGAACAAGAAATTAGGTTAGCTGTAGAAAATGCCCGCGATAAAATCAAGCGGGCATTTTTAACTAATAGAATGGGCGGGCGAACCGCTCATAAAATTGGGTTAATCGAAGATGAATTAATTGAGCTGCGAAGCGTCATCAATCCAAAGTCGCCGGAAAATCCCTTTAAACCGACGTGCCGCTTTCGTAACAAATTAATAATTGATCTCTTGCTGCACACCGGTATCCGGCGCGGCGAACTCTTAAAATTAAAGATTAGCCATTTGCCGCAAGGCATCAAACAGACACTTACCGTGATGCGGCTTCCCGGAGATAAATCAGACCCGCGAAGGAACGAACCTCAAGTCAAGACTTTAAGCCGCGAAATTCCGATTTCAAAATCGTTCGCCAAAATGCTGTGGGAATATGTTGAAAAGTATCGCATTAAAGGCAAACATCAATTTCTTTTTACCAGTCACCGGGGCGGGGTGGCGCTCAGTTTATCAATGGTCAATTCTATTTTCGCCCAGATTGTTAAAAAATGCTTGCCGCATTTGAAAGGCAGGCTTCACCCACACATTTTGCGCCATACATTTAATGACAATTTGGTTCGGCAAGGAAAAGAAATGGGCTGGAGTGATGCGAAAATTGAAAAAACGCAGAAATATCTTAATGGGTGGTCAGAAAATTCTGCGATGCCCGCCCATTATACCCACATGACTATACAAATGGAGGCTGCCGAACTCGCCGAAAAATACCAAATGTCTTTATATGATAACGAAAAGTAAAACTTTTATATTCAGTTTTTATATATTCAATTTTATACGGAGGAATTAATGCCGACAAATATTAGTGCAAAAAAAACAGTTATCCCAACACAAAAAGCTGGCGTATCGAATTTATGGGAAAACCCGGGACGAGCGATATGCAGGGATGGAAAGATAATTAATACAGAAGGTGAACGATGGGTTTTGTTTGATGAAACCGTCGATACAGAAATTAATTGGGAGCTTGTCAAAGCGAGTCCGGCAATAAAAAGTGCTATGCAGGACTATGTCTTTTATAAAATCGAGCAACAAACGGCTCAAGCTGCGTCAACAGTTTTCATATGTCTAAAATATTTTTCACAACTTATTGAACATCTTAACACGCCGGCAGACATAACCTTCACGGATTTGCAGAACTATCTAAACCAGACACGCCCTGATAAATATGAGTGGCGTTTCGGTCACATCAGAAGATGGTACGAGTGGTGCAGCCGACGAGATATTCCAGGTTTTGATCGCAAAATATTAAGTCGGCTTAAAAAATTGAAAGTTGGAACAATAAGTGTGGGACAATCGGTACTGAACCGCGATCCGGATAAAGGACCGCTCAACGACGATGAATTCCGGCTAGTCCGGCAAGCCGTCAAAGAAGAAAGAGGTTCTTTGGTGTCAAGAGTGTGCGTCATGCTCCTACTCGAATTAGGATCGCGTCCGGCTCAACTGATTTTGCTGGATGAGACGGATTTCTGCATCGCCGAAAATCCGAATAAAAAGGGAGAAAAATTTTATTCGTTGAAAGTTCGCAGAACCAAACAGCGGGTCATAGGAGATTCAGAAAAAAGAACGCGCCGCATCAGCACTGAATTAGGAAAACAAATTTCTTTGTTAATTGAGGAAAATTATCGTCTCTATGGCAAAGAAAACAAAAAACCGCGCCCGCTTTTATATAGTTGGACAAGCAAATCGCCTGAAATAGAAAATCCTTTAGAAGAGTTGCTTTCAAGCCAGAGAGCAAGAAGAATGACGCGTCCAATGATGCGGTATCATGTCAAAAATTACCCTGTTAATACTAAATTAATATCGCCTCGCACCGGAAAGATTATCAACTTATACCCGTATCGCCTGCGCTATACGTTTGCTACAAGACACGCCAACCAAGGTACGCCGGCTGCCGCATTAGCCGATATGCTGGATCATAAAGGACTTGAAAGCGTTCAGGTTTACACTGCCGGAACCAGCAACATGGTTAACAGTCTTAATGAAGCGCTCGGCAAAAATGAACATTATTCTGCGACTATTGATCGATTTCTCGGCAAAATCCAGCCCAAAACGGAGAATGATATTAAAAAGGGCGTTATCCACGGAACAACTCCAACCTTGAAAAATTTAGGTGGCATCGGGGTTTGCGGGTCTAATTATTTGTGCAACTTATTCCCACCACTATCCTGCTATATATGCCCAAAATTTATCGCTTGGAAGGATGCGCCGCACGGAGCGATGCTCAGCGAACTGGAAAATTATGTGCAGAATATAGCGGAGACCTCCGGCAACCCGCACGACCGCATCCCGCACCAACTCAAAGAAACCATTCTTGCCGTTAAATCTTTACTGGTTAAATTAGAACGAGACGCGGAGGAAATGAATAAATAATATGAATATTGTCAATTTCAAAACGAAAGAACAAAAGTCTCTTGATAAATTAATTTCCGAAGCGAAGCAAATACAGCCATACCCGAAGGTCGTATGGGACGATGAACGCTGGAACCTGGAAGGTTTCGTCAAACACCGAAACCACGAAAAGCGTTCGCTGACTATCCTGTTTAGCCGTTCAAAAAAAAGCCATGCTGGTGAATTCGAACCGTTTGCCCAGCCGTTCGCTGATTTTGCGAAATTGATCATCGCCAACCGGGCAGCCGCGCGCGGTACCGGATATACGTTTCAGAAAGCGATGGTAAATGCATTGCGCTATCTTTATGAAGTATTATTTCAAAGCGGATTAGCTGATCCCACGCGACTGCTGAAACTCCATTTTCAAACGGCGGCAAAAAATGCGGAAAAATCCCAGCAGCACGGCGGAGCTTACCAAATAGGATTGCTGCTACAAAAAATCTCCGAATTCGTCGATGAAAATCGCCTGACAACAGTAGAGATTAACTTCAAAAATATCATCAGCCATCCACCATATATGGACGGCACAGACGAAAAATCACAAGCGAAGGGCATGGAGAAAATGCCATCATCACTTGCCTTAGAATCATTGGCTAACGCTTCCAGCGCGCCGCTTGATGATGACGAGCGAATCATTTTGCGCGTGATCGATTTATTGGTGGTCGGCGGTTTCCGCATTGGCGAAGTGCTGACTTTGCCGCTAGACTGCTGGATCGAAGAAACAGATCACAATCAAAATTCAAGCAATATTAATGGGCAAGCCACTGAACGATGCGGTCTAAGATACATTCCTGAAAAAGGCGGCTTGCCTGTAGTAAAGTGGTTGCCCAGCCACGCCGTGCCTTTTGCCAAACGCGCCGTGGAAGATTTAACCCGCTTGTGCTATGACGCACGCCGTGCCGCCGCACTTTTGGAACAAAACCCGGATCGTGTCCCTTTAGGCAACGGCTTAATTTCACCGGATGCTGAGGTAGATAGATACCGGTTGTCCGAAATAATGGGATTGGGTGTGGGAACGGTGCGTCAAATCGTCGACACCAATCTTAAAGTACCGCTGGTCAACACCGGCAACAAGGGGCATTTTAGAAATCTTTATCGCCTCGGCGATGTTGAAAAAGCACTGATGTCGCGCCGCCCCACGCTTGAAGTCGTGAAATTAGGCGGAAATCGAATGCAGAAATTATCCGAATCTTTGTGTGTAATGTTCTTAAACCAATTTGATAGCGCAAAAACCGCAATGCGTTTTTTGCCACAAATAATTGGCTATCGCCAAATCAGAACTGCTTTGGGAGCTGAGGAACGCGCCGCTTCGATTTTCTCCAAGCGCAGCTTAACGAATCCAGACGGCACGCGGCTACAAATTAAAACGCACGCTTTCAGGCATTGGTTAAATACCTTGGCAGATCAAGGAGGATTATCCGATATTCAACTTGCTTTGTGGATGGGGAGGCGCGACGTAAACCAAAACGCGGCTTATAAACATGGAACGGTAGTCCAACGCACAAAGTGGGCGCGGGAAGCTCTTCAAAGCGGCAAACTATCCGGCGCGGTCAGTGAGATATACGATCAAATAAATGATCCTATCGAAAAGAAAACATTTCTTGAAACATTTGTGAACGTCGCACATTTTACGGATTACGGCGTTTGTCTTCACGATTATTCGCTCGACCCTTGCCAATACCATTTGAATTGCGTCAGCGGCTGCGGCGAATTTGCCCGCACCAAGGGCGACCAGGAAGAAAGAAAGAAATTGCGTGAACTACGGGTTTTCACCGCACGCGAGTTGGAATTAGCGAAAAAAGCTGTGGTGGAAGATCAATTTAATGCTGATGCTTGGGTCAAACACAACCAAAGAATTTTAGACGGCTGTGATGCAGCACTGGCGGTTGATGAAGAGGAGATCGGTGAAGTATTAAACAGACAAGTTAAAGATTATGTGAAAGTTTATCCTGGAGAAAAAGTTTCGGGCAAACCGCTGATCGAATCGACTTTTTGATTCATTAACTACATTAAATATATATCAAAGGAGAAATTAACGTGAAAAAAAATTCATCGGGAAGATCCGAAGAAGCTCGCCCAAAGCGACCGAAAATGCGCCGCCCTGTATTGCGAAAAGAAAAGTTGGTACAAGCGGCGAAACTGGCTTTATCGGAAATGATTAACTTTTCCCCAGAAACGCAACCAATCAACATTTCGACGCTCGCCCGAAAAATAGGCGTTACGCGCCAGGCGATTTATAACAATTCACTAGAAGAAGTGATTTCGGAGTTTGCAGAAATGCAGCGGAAAAACTTTTCGATTAAAACCGAAGATGCGGCGATACGCCGGCATCTGGATGAACGATTTGAAGCTTTAAAGAAAGAGAATGCAGAGTTGCAGAAAAAGCTAGACGGTTGGATTGAAAAATGGGCAACAATCGAATACAACGCAAAAATGTATGGTTGGGATGCTGATAAACTTTTCGCGCAGATGCCGGAGCCTCAACGAAGAACGTTGTCTTTTAGAAAGGCTTAGACTATTACCAAGTTGCGTTAATTAAATGAGTTTAGAGATTGCGAAAAGAGGCAGAAATTCGCACGAGAGTCGAGGGTACATAAGTTGAGTGATTGTAAGGGATTGACACACTTGTTAACGCGCGTGTTTCTGCCTTTGTTAGCTAAATTCTTTTTCTTTTTTTTTTACGCAGTTGAGGCTGTAAGAAATTTTGTGTAATTCACAATTTATAAATAAAAGGAGAATTACACTTTATGGAAATTAGAAAAGAGATACTCGATGAATTGATCAAGGATTACAAGAATCCGGAAGACCTGCTTGGTGAAGAAGGACTTT
>JBGTIH010000198.1:0-23435 GCA_041745765.1 Pyrinomonadaceae bacterium
GTTTCAAACGTCATAAACGTTCAAAAATTTACCAGCGATTTGTGCGTCCGCCGCCACCGCCGCCGTTTCCGCCGCGATTTCCGCCGCCGCCGCTGTTTTCACGGGGTTTAGCTTCGTTGACTTTCAATTGACGACCGTCAATTTCTTTGCCGTCAAGCTGAGAAATGGCGTTTTGACCTTCTTCCTGGCTCGACATTTCGACAAAAGCGAAGCCGCGCGAACGTCCTGTTTCGCGGTCTTCGATGATATTGGTTGATTCAACAGTTCCGATTTCTCCGAATAATTGCTCTAAATCTTGTGATGATGTATCGAAGGAAAGATTTCCGACGTATAATTTCATTGACATAATAAATTGTGTACCTTAATTTCCCAACAGGGAATTTCCAAAAGAAGTGTCGAATCGTAGCTTAAACTTCGGAGAAAAACGGTAGTCTGACGAAGAATCGGATTTCGGATGCTCAAATTAAAGAGCGAACTTCTGTAATCTTAAATGAACCTGCTCTCTAACTTATCCAAAAAACCGTCTTTGACGAGCGCATCACAAAAAATGATGCAAGAGAAGGATTAACAGTTGTTATGATGCACTCTTTACAGATTAGTTGCAACCCAAGATCTGCCTTTATCCGTAATTACCGAAATTAAGCCGGTTATCAAAGCTTTTAAGATACATAGTTTCCTGTATTTCTATATGGTAAAATATCCTCGAAAAATATGAACAGATGCGACTGGGCAAAAAATGATCCGGCAATTGATTATCACGATAAAGAATGGGGTATGCCGCAGCACAACGATCAAAGATTATTTGAGTTTTTAATTTTAGAAGGCGCACAAGCGGGTTTGAGTTGGGACACGATTTTGCGAAAACGCGAAAATTACCGCGTCGCGTTTGATAATTTCGATTATCGGAAAATCGCGCTTTACGACGAAAAAAAATGCGCCGAGCTGCTTGAAAATGAAGGGATTATCCGCAATCGTCTGAAAATAAAATCGGCGGTTCAAAATGCGAATGCTTTTTTGAAAATCAGGGAAGAATTCGGCAGTTTCGATAAATATATCTGGCAGTTTGTCGGCGGAAAACCGATTGTCAATAATTGGAAAACTTTATCTGAAGTTCCAGCAAAATCCGAAATCTCCGACGCGATAAGCAAAGATTTGAAACGGCACGGCTTTAATTTCGTCGGCTCGACCATTATGTATTCTTTTATGCAGGCGTGCGGTTTGGTCAACGATCATCTGGTTTCGTGTTTTCGTTATGAAAAGATTTGAATATGCTGAACAAAATTGCTTCAATCATTTTGTTTCTTGTCGGAATAATCAATATTTTGCCGATTATAGTTTTCTTTGATTCGACGAAAACGGTCAGCCTTTACGGCGTACCGATTGAAGGCGAAAGTTTGATAATTTTGATGCGGCATCGCGGGGTGCTTTTGGGAATTGTCGGTTCGATATTGATTTACGCGGCTTTCAAGCCGGAATTTAGACTTTTTGCCATTGCGTTAGCTTTAATCAGCAAATTGGCGTTTATGTTTCTGACTTTTACTGCGCCGGATTACACTTCACAGATCAGGCAAGTCGCTATAATTGATACGAGCGCGATTGTTTTATTGATGACGGTTTTGGGCATTTATTTTTACGCTGAAAAAAGGTTTGAATTGTGAAAACTCTAATTTACATCGGCGGATTTTATTGTTTAGCGTTTGCGCTGTTTCATCTGGCGTTTTGGAAATTGTTTGATTGGAAAACCGAATTGCCGAAACTGAATGCGATAAATCGCGGCGTGATGCAGGTTTTGAATCTGCGCCTGACGTATCTGTTTTTTGTCATCGCGTTTCTCTGTTTCTTTTTTGCCGAAGATTTGCTGGAAACAAATTTGGGCAATGTAATTTTAGGCGCGATCTCTTTGTTTGCCTTGATGCGGGCGGTCGAGCAGTTGATTTTTTGGAAGATCGAAAAAATCGGCGCGGCGTTTTTTCTAATCTTTTTGCTTGGAGCGGGAATTTTTGCAATTCCACTGATTTTCTAATGAATTACCCGATAACACCCGCAATTCGCGTGTTAAGAGAGAAAAAAATCGAGTTTGAGCCGCATATTTTTGAATATGTCGAAAAAGGCGGAACGCGGGCATCGTCCGCTATTTTAGGCGTTGACGAACACGCGATTATCAAAACTTTGATCTTTGAAACAAACGAGAAAAAAACTCTGATCGTGTTGATGCACGGCGACCGGCAGGTTTCGGCGAAAAATCTGGCACGGCATTTAAACGTTAAATCGGTCGCACCCGCCGCGCCCGAAAAAGCATCAAAGCTGACAGGTTATTTAATCGGCGGCACGTCGCCGTTCGGCGTAAAAACGAAAATGCCCGTATTGGCGGAAAAAACGATTTTCGAGCTTTCACGCATTTTTATCAACGGCGGAAAGCGCGGTTTTTTGGTTTCGATCGAGCCGAAAGTTTTAAGGGAAGTTTTGCAGGCTGAAGAAGTCGAAGTTGGAATAAAGGTATGAGGGAAAACGAAATTATCGAAAGAGTTCAAAAAAATGTCGAAAGCCCGACGATTTCGACTGATACGGGACTCGAAGCCGCGCGGAAAATCGGCGAAATTGCCGAAAAAGAAAATATCGAATGGGCGTTGGTCGGCGGAATTGCGATGTATCTTTACGGCAGCGCGCGCTTGACGAAAGACGTTGATATTATCGGCTCGAATCTTGTTTCTTTGAAGCCGAACGCGCCGCTGACATTTGGCGGAAATAATTACATCATCGAGGTCGGCAAATACAAAGTTGCGATTGATTGGATTGTCCGCAATGACGGTTACAGGAAATATTATCAGGCGGCGTTGGCTGATGCGGTTGTTTTTCCGAACGGAATTCGTTTGATTTCGCCCGAATGGTTGGTGATTTTGAAAATGTTCGCCGGACGACAGAAAGATTTCGATGATGCGGTGTTTTTGCTTAAAGAAAAAGATTTGGTCAATCGCCCGAAAGTGAAGGAAAATATTACGAGAGTTGCAGACGAAGACGCTTGGCTTGCTTCGCTTTCAAATTTCAGAAGACTTTGCACTTTGGCGGACAGCAAAACAGTTGAAGCAAGCAAATATTACGATGAAGACTAATTTTGCCTTTACGCACTGGGCGTGTTTCGATTGCCGAAAAAGTTTTGCGAAAGAACCCGTTGCAAAAGATGCATTAGCGCGAAAATGTCCGGAATGCGCGAAACCGATGATCGATATGGGCGCGTATTTCGAGCCGCCGCGCAAATTAAGCAAAAAGCGTTGGCAAGTGATGAAGATTTTGGCAGATTACGGATATAAATTTCAGTCGGAAGGAAGCAAAGTTTGGATCGAGTGGCAAATCTTGCAGAAGAAAAATCCGCGGATTGAAGATGTGATTGAGAGAATCAAAGCATTAGAGCAACGCTAAGTTTTATTAAAGTTTTCAAAATTTATTAGCATAATCAAAGTCATTTGTGTATATTATAAAAATGAATGAGCATTCACTCAGTTCACAAGTTAAAGCTGGAAACAGAAGATTTCAAATTTAATTGGATAAGTGCTGACGGCGGACCGCTTATTGTATTGGAGCAAAAGTATCTTGAAAACTGGGAAGGAAGTGATGAGCCTTCAAACGGTCGTATTGTCGAAGCAAATTTCCGTTGGGGATTGGATATAGCAACAGATTATGACCGTGCCTGCGATATTGAAGACTATTTAGGTTTGATAAATGTAGGCAAAGGAGAAGCCATTGTTCTCGGCGGCGATGAGTTAGCGACAACGTGGTTTCCGTTATCTGAAGACCAAGCAGGGTTTTTAATTAGATGGAATTACGGGAATTCTGAATTTGATGTGATTAACGCAGCGAAATCATTAATTAATGAAGCAGGAAAAGATGAAAATATAGAATTTACTGTTAAAGATTCAAATTTAATTCTTTTTGCGGCGGCTGAACCGGGCAATTATCAAATTTATCCGCGATTGAAATTTAATTTATCAAGCGGAAATTACAAGATTTTTACAAACGAGTATAAAGATGAGCAAACATCTGTAATATGTCATAGTTTTAGAAAAATAGTTTAGAGGAAAAATTATGAAAGAAGCAGTTATCGTATCAGCCGTGCGCACGGCTGTCGGAAAAGCACCGAAAGGGACTTTGAAAAATACTCGCCCGGATGATCTGGGCGCGGCGGCGATTAAGGAAGCGGTCAGTCGCGTGGAAAATCTGAACGTTAATGAGATTGACGATGTGATTATGGGATGCGCGTTTCCCGAAGCCCAGCAAGGGATGAATGTCGCGCGCACGGCGATGATTTTGGCGGGGCTTCCGGTTGAAACTTCGGCGATGACGGTTAATCGTTATTGCTCGTCGGGTCTGCAGACGATTGCGCTTGCCGCCGACCGGATCAGAACGGGCGGCGCGGAAATCATCGTCGCGGGCGGACTCGAAACAATGACAATGATTCCGATGGGCGGCAACGGTTTTCGACCGAATCCTTCCTTAGCGGAAAATTATCCGGATTATTATCTGAATATGGGTTTGACGGCTGAAAATCTGGCGAAAAAATACGAGATCACGCGCGAACAAGCCGACCAATTTTCGCTCGAATCACACCAGAAAGCGGCGGCGGCAATTCAGGGCGGAAAGTTCAAGGACGAAATAGTGCCGATGACGGTTTTTGTTGACGAACTCGATGAAAAAGGTCGGGCGCGGCGCAAGGAAATCGTTTTCGACACGGACGAAGGCGCACGCTTTGACGCGAATATCGAAGGTCTGGCAAAACTCAGACCGGTTTTTCACGCGAAAGGAACGGTTACCGCCGGAAATTCTTCGCAGATGTCGGATGGCGCGGCGGCGTGCGTCGTGATGAGTTTGGACAAGGCGAACGAACTCGGTTTGAAACCTCTGGCGCGTTTCGTTTCATTTGCGACCGCGGGTTGTCTGCCTGAAGAAATGGGTATCGGTCCGGTTTATGCGATTCCGAAAGCGTTGAAACTGGCGGGTTTAACTCTGGAAGATATTGACATTATCGAACTCAATGAAGCCTTTGCCGCGCAGGGACTTTCGGTGATGAAGGTTTTGGAAATGAATCCGGGACGCGTCAATATCAACGGCGGCGCGGTCGCGCTCGGTCATCCTTTGGGCTGCACCGGCGCAAAGCTGACGGCAACCGTTTTGCAGGAACTGAAACGCACCGGCGGACGCTACGGAATGGTGACGATGTGCGTCGGCGGCGGAATGGGCGCAGCCGGCATTTTCGAGCGATTGGATTAAACGGGCTAATTGCAGGTATGCAGAAAAGTAGTTATACGAATGAAGAAATCGCTGCGGTTCAACGAAAGTTTAGCGCAGCGATGCTTCGTCATCGCAATCGGCAGCGGAATATTGCGCTCGGTTTTATTGCCATTATCGGCGGCGGCGTGCTGGTTTACTTCGTTGTGCCGGGCGATTATTTAAATCCGATCATTTTGCTGTGCTTTGCGGTTTTAGCGGTTTACATATTTGCCGTGACAAAAATGTATCCGCCGTTAAAATGTTCGGGATGTTTTTCTCAATTGGAAGAATCCTTTGGCAATTACTGTCCCGAATGCGGAAGCTATCCGCTTAAAGTTATTGGCGAATATGAAAGAGAATGCAAGACGTGTAATCGGCATCTGAGAATAACTCGACACCGCCATAATAATGATATTCCAAGAAATTATAAGATCAGAGTCTGCACATTCTGCGGCGTTACTTTAAGCCGGAGCGGATTTTGAATTTTTATTATTTTTTGCTGAATGAATACTCATCGAAAATATTTTGACGCTGAATCCAAGTGATTTTAAGCGTTTTACCGAACTCAAAACCGTCAAACCGCAGGATATTTAAATCTGAAAATTTTATTAAAGCGTCGAATTTTTGCAGATTTTATAAAATTTTCTTGCTGAATGAGCATTCATTCAGTTATAATATCCTCAGCAAAATCAAAACAAAAGTATCAAACCAAACGGAGAAAAAATTATGGATGCACAGATGGAGAAAGATTTTATCAAAGGCGGCGCGTTTTTGATCGAAGACCGCGAAGCGAGCGAGATTTTTACGCCCGAAGATTTTACCGACGAACATAAAATGATCGGCGAAACGATCCGCGAATTTGTGGACAATGAAGTTCACCCGCAGATTCCTGAAATGGAAAAGCATAACTGGCAGATTGCGCGTGATCTGGTCAAAGCGGCGGGCGATCTCGGACTTTTGGGCGCGAATATTCCCGAAGAATACGGCGGCGCGGCGCTCGATCAGGTTTCGGGCGTAATTATCGCCGAAGCCGTCGGACGCGGCGGCGGATTCGGCACGACCTTCGGCGCACAGACTTCGATCGGGATTTTGCCGATTCTTTATTTCGGTTCGGAAGAACTCAAACAGGCTTGGATTCCGAGCATCGTTTCAGGCGAAGTTGTAACGGCTTATTGTCTGTCGGAAGCAGGTTCGGGTTCGGATGCTTTGGGCGCAAAATGCAGCGCGAAACTTTCGGAAGACGGCACGGAATATATTTTGAACGGCGAAAAAATGTGGATTTCAAACGGCGGTTTTGCCGATGTCTTTATCGTTTTTGCCAAGGTTGACGGCGAAAAAGAGAAGTTTTCCGCTTTTGTCGTCGAGCGCAGCGAAAATTGTCGTCCGGGAAATGAAGAACATAAAATGGGCATAAAATCGTCAAGCACGACACCGCTGATTCTTTCAGATGCCAGAATTCCGGTCGGAAACTTGATCGGAAACGTCGGCGACGGCGCGAAGATCGCGTTTAACATTTTGAACGTCGGACGCTTCAAACTCGGCGCATCCGTTACGGGCGGCGCAAAGCTCGCTCTGCACGAAGCGATTCGTTATGCCAATGAACGCCACCAATTCAACACACCGATTTCGAGTTTCGGCGCGATCAAACATAAATTGGCGGAAATGGCGATTCGCACGTGGGTTGCCGAATCAATCACATATCGCACGGTCGGAATGATTGATTCTCTGATCGGCGACGGTGCGGACAATGAGAAAAAACTGCGTTCGATTGAAGAATACGCGGTCGAGAGTTCGATCAACAAAGTCGCTTGTTCGGAAGCACTCGATTATGTCGTTGATGAAATGGTGCAGATTTACGGCGGTTATGGTTATTCGGCGGATTATCCGGCGGAAAAAGCGTATCGCGATTCGCGCATCAACCGCATTTTTGAAGGCACGAATGAAATCAATCGAATGCTCATTCCGGGGCAGCTTCTTAAACGCGCGATGAAAGGTCAGCTCGGTTTATTGAAAGCCGCGAAAGATTTGCAGGACGAGATTTTGAATCCGCAGATGTCGTTTGATGAAGACGAAGGTTTGCTCGTAACCGAACTAAAACTGGCGCGAAATGCGAAAAAGGTTGCGCTGATGGTTTTGGGCAGCGCGGCGCAGAAATATATGCTCGAACTGCAAAAACAGCAGGAAATTCTGATCGGTTGCGCGGATATTATTATGGAAGCCTATCAGATGGAAACGGCGTGTCTGCGGGCGAAAAAACTCGCTGAAAAAAGCGGCGAAGAAGCGGCTTCAAAATACATAGACGCAGCCGGAGTTTTCTGCAACGACGCGATTCAGAGAGTCGAAGCAACGGCAAAAAACACGCTCGCCGGATTTAGCGAAGGCGACGAACTGAAAATGATGCTCGTCGCGCTCAAGCGTTTTACCAAAAACAATTCGCCGATGAACACGATCGCGGCGCGTCAGCGCATTGCCGATAGTTTGATTAAGGCGAATGCTTATAATTTCTAGAAATTTGAAATTTTAAAATCGTATCACCAGACCGGAGCGCGTGGAGAAGTCCCGCGCTCCGGTCTGCGTTTTCCGCATAATAAAAATCGGAAACCGGAAAGTTTTATTTAGATAATTCGGTAAAACACTTGTAAAAGTTATCAATTCGGAAGTTGAAAATTTAACAAACGTCTGCGACGAATAAAAAATAATCAAAATTTTTTTACCTGATTCCCCGAATTCCGGAATAATTCGTCCGAACTTCAATTTTGTTCTAAAAAAGTCTAAAGTAAGAAGAAACATTTCAAGGAGAGGAAAAAAACAAGATGAAAATAAAAATTACAGTATTTTTAACAATCGCTTTTTTGGCATTTTTCGGTATTTTGGGATTTTTAAATTTCGGAATTTCGCACACTTCGGCGGAAGAATTTGCCGGTAATTTTATCGCCCGCGGCACTTATGTAAATCCGCAAGACGCGGATATGAGCGGAACTTACAGTTTTGATAAAGCACACAGCGCGATCGGATTTCGCATAAAACATCTGGGTTTGGTAGATGTTCCGGGTTATTTCCGCGATTTTACGGGAACGATAAATTATAACGCCAAAGATGTTTCGAAGTCTTCGGTCGAATTTACTGCGCAAGCGACAACTGTTGATACCGGAGTCGAAGGACGCGATAAACATCTGCGCTCGGCTGATTTTTTTGAAGTCGAAAAATTTCCGACAATTACATTCAAAAGCACGAAGGTTGAGAAAAAAGGAAATATGATGATGGTTACGGGAGATTTTACGTTGAAAGGCGTTACCAGACAGATTTCATTCCCGTTTAATATCACCGGATTTGCCGAACAGCGCAGGACGATGAAAATCGGCGTTACAGCGGAAACTTCGTTTAACCGCCGCGATTACGGCGTAACTTACGGCAGCAATCTGCCGAACGGCGTAGCGGTGCTGTCCGATGATGTCAAAGTCAATCTGCAAATCGAAGCCAATTTGCAGAAAAAAGAAGCCGCATCGGCGGAAAAAAAGTAAAAATTGTGTAAAATCAGTAAATGATCTGATGGCGCGATTTGCTAAAGCGAGAACTTGAAACAATAGATATTATCGGAAATAAGAAAAAAACCACGAAAGAACACGAATAAAACACGAAGTTTGACGAACAAAATTCTTCGTGAAATCTTTGTGTTTCTTCGTGGCTTATTATTTCAAATAATGTCTATTAAAGATTAACCGGAAATACTTAATAAAACATCATTTCTACGGTTTTATTAACACCAAATCAATTTCAACCCTTTCGCATTCGTCGTGACCGGGAAGTTTTGCGCCATCAGGAACAATCCATAATACGGTTCGGTTTTCACCTGCGTAACAAACGTCAAAAAGAATTAAACTGCGATTAACTTTTCTCATATCAAAATGTTTCATCAATTTAGAAATACGATTTTTAACTGCCTTTAGATCTTCACTCATATCAATTCCGAAATATATATAACCTCTCGAACCAGTATTATTTTGTAAAGAAACAAAAAAATTGTCTAAAATTGCTCGTTCATCATTTAGGGATTTTTTTCCATAGGAATCTACAGGCTCTCCAATAGTAGGAAGTGATGCTAATGGAGCAATTTCAAACGCTTCAATGTTACAGTTTTCGGGAAGTCCTTTTACTTTCACGGTTGCCGTTAACTTAGTGCCTTCCATATCTTCTGTCGTCGTAACACGAATTTCCGGTTTTCCTTGCTGATCTATAATTGTTCCCGCACTGACTGTCCATTCAAATTCCAAGATTGAATCAGGCGTTTTTCCGTCAACAATTGCTGAAAACGTGATTGTTTCACCTGCATTTACCACACTTGACGGACCGTGAACTTCTATTTTAGGACAAGACGGATTTCCCGTTTGAGTAAAAGCGAAAATTGAAAAGCAAAAGATAAGGATCGAGGCGCAAAGCAGTTTTTTCATAAAATTTTCTCCGAATGTTTTCAACTAATTTACACGAAACTCAATAAAAATAGAAATTTTTTTAAAAAAACTTGTTTCACACTTGAAACAAATTGCAATTTATGATAGTTTTGTGTCATCAATGCAACAAAACGCCTTTGACGGTAGGCAGTTAGCATTTGCAAATTAAGAGATAACTTTAGGAAATTCATAAACTTAGGAGAAAGCGATATGAAATCTACAAATAAACCAAAAATAAATCCTTTAAGCCGCGTGCCGCGCCAGCAGCGTCTGGTGATGGCGATTCGCGGCGGCGCGGGTGTCGGAAAAAGTCATTTTATCAGCTCGATGGCGAATGCGGGTTTGGGAAAACTCTGCATTTTTGACACCGAGCGAAAAGCTCGATTATTGCGCGGTGTCGGCGATACGTTCGACGCTCTGGAAATCGAACAAACGGACGAACTGCCCGAATTTATTGATTGGGCATTGAGCGGCGAAGGCGTGGAACAAAATTACGGCTGTTTCGCTCTGGACAGTTGGGCGGCGTATTTCAGCGCGAAACATTCGGAAATGATTCAAGCCGTACGTGAAAAAACGGGCGATCCGCTTGCCCAACCTTCAGCCGAAGAACTCGCGGCAGATCAGATGATCCTGCAGAATGTTTTGCGAAAGCTCTGCATCGAAAGCGGAAAATGCGTTGTCATCGCCGACCAGATTCCGGCGAAAGGCAAAGAAGCCAAAGAAGATAACGAGATCGGGCGCGTTCTGCCGATGACGGCGAGCGGTCTGGAATATTTCGTTGATGTAATGATCGAAGTTTCGATGCAGGAACGCGACGGCGAAATTACGCGCGTGTTTCAGGTCATCAAATCGAATTCGCCGGCGTTTGAAGTCGGTTTTGAAATGACCGGAAATATCGGTTTCAAAGATTTTCTCGATCATATGAAAGGCGAACAGGCGCTCGATCTGGCGTTTGATAAACCGAAAAAACTAGAGGTTGCGGAATTTATCGAAGACAAAAAACCGCTTTCGATCGCGCCGCAGGCAATGACCATCGAAGATCTGATCAAAAAAGCGGTTGACAACGGATTCAAGCAAGCGGACATCGTCACGGGCGCAAAAATCTATCACAATCAATCGAATATTTATCATTTAACTGATGAGCAGATCGCTGATTTAGACCGCCGAATCACGGCGCGAATCGAAAAAATGAACGCGCCGGGTTCGGAAGAAAAGTCCGCCACCAAACGAAGCAAAGCGGCTTAGATTTTTTCGCTGAAATTAGGCAAAAGGCGAAAAATAACAAGGGGGAAAGTTCTTAGATTGGGAGAACTTTTCCCCTTTGTGTTTAAATATAGGAAAAGGAGCAAAATTATGGGCAAAATTATTTTGGGAATCGTCGTCGGTTTTATCGTTTGGACGATTCTTTGGGTTGGAAGCGACGCGATTTTAATGACTCTTATGCCGGGATGGTATGGAAATCACCAAACCGAATTTGAAACGGCTGTCAAAAATCAAACAGATTTTAGGGTAGATTCAATGATTCTGATTATCGGTCTCATCCGAAGTATAATTATTTCGATAATTTCCGGTTACTTAGCCGCTTTAATCGCCAAAGAAAATAAAAAATCAACATTTGGTTTAGGAATTTTACTTCTGCTTTTCGGAATTTTTATTCAATCTATTTTCTGGACTTACGTTCCGCTGTGGTATCACATACCATTTTTGTTGCTTCTGATTCCGATGACGATTCTGGGCGGAAAACTAAAGCCTGTCAACAGTTAGCGGTGAGCAGTCAGCGGTTTTATTTATTTGCGTTTTTGAATTTAGAAAGCCAGACGGGAAGCGGAAACCAATTCCAGGCGTTGCCGTAAGTGCGCGCGTTTAATCTTTCGATGCGTGTTTCGATATTTTCCTGAAGCTCGTCGGGAGGCAAATCTTCTCTATTTTCGTAGCAGGCGTGCTGAATACACGGCGCGGGTTTTCCGTCAAAATGAACCAGACAACCTGTTTCCTTTTCAAAAAGCGGGCAGGCAAAAGTTTTTGAAAACGTATCGCCGAGGGATTTTAAATCGTATTTTTCGATTGTTTTTTGGTTGCGCTCAAAAATCTCGCGCTGTTTTTCTTCGGGCAATTTTTCTAAAGTTTTTAGAATCGCAACGGCTTCAAGTCGCGTAATATGAACATTTACAAAATGTGCATCCAGACAGCATGCGCCTTTTGTTTCGCACGTCAGGCAATCTTTTGCGCGTGGTTCATAATTTGTTTTGATCAATTCCCGAAAATCGTCTTTTAAGTTTTTCAGTTTTTCGAGAGCCTGTTTTTCGGTCAGCTTTTTCATTTGTTGCCCAGGTGATACAATTTTATAAAATTAAATTTAACACATTTTCAGGAGATTTATGCTTAAAGAAGGCGATGCGGCACCGGATTTTACCGCGAAGAATCAAGACGGCGAGGAAATAAAACTCGCGGATTACAAAGGCGAAAAAGTAGTTTTATATTTTTATCCGAAGGACGACACTCCCGGATGTACAAAACAAGCGTGTTCCCTGCGCGACGGTTTTTCGAACCTCAAAGCGAATAACATAACGGTTTTGGGAGTTTCGACCGACGACGAAAAATCGCACCGGAAATTTATCGAAAAATACGATCTTCCCTTTACGTTGCTTGCTGATACGGACAAAGAAATCGTCAACAAATACGGCGTGTACGGCGAGAAAAATATGTACGGCAAAAAATATATGGGAACGAACCGTACGACTTTTTTGATTGACGAAGACGGCAAAATCGCCAAAATTATGAAAAAAGTAAAAGTCGCCGAACACGCCGACGAGGTCTTAGACGCTTTTTCAAACACGTAAGATTTAAATTTACAAAGTGTTATGGCTTGAATCTATATTTGACAGTTATTTCCTGTGAAACCGGCTTGTTGCTTTTTTTATGAGTTGCCGGAGTAAATCTGATTTTCGCGGCGGCATCGGCGGCGGCGCGGTCAAATTCTCGCGGCATTACGCTGTTTATAGAGATAACTTTTATAGTTCCGTCGGAATTGCACAATACTTTTACTAAAACCTCGCCTTTGAGTTTTTCGGCGGCATATTGCGCCGGATAAACGGCTTCGGGTTGAGAAGAAATTTTCGGTTTGGTGATATTTTTGTCCCGTTCATCATAAACGGCTGTAATCGTATAATCGAAAAACATTTTCACCGTTACGGGTTTATCCTGAAGTTTGGCGGGCGTAAAACGTAATTTTTGCAAACCGGATTTAACCGCATCTTCTACGCCGAAAGGTAAAGTTTGCAGAATCTCGATATTTTTCGTCGAACCGTCTTCGGCAATTGTAAAAGACGCTTTGAGTATTCCTTCAACGCCGTTTTTCCGCGCTTCGTCAGGATAATTTATTTGAACTGCGCCGATAAACTGCGGAGCTTCGGTCATTATGGTCGGTTCGGGTTGGAAATAATAACCGAGCGATACGGATTGCGCTCCGGCAGTATTTGTAAATGTCAGTGAAAACAGTAAGATTCCGAAACAGAAAAGTATCTGTTTTTTGATTGAGAGCATATATTCCTCCTAAAAATTTAAAAGACTTTGACGGTTTATAATAAATCGTCAAAGTCTTTTTTGGCAAGATTTCTGAAATAAGTTTAATTCAAACTGAATGAATCCATCGGTTTGACGACGATTTCTTCGTCTTCGACATCAACCTTAAAATGCGTCGCGGTTTTCCATTCGTTGGTGATCGGAAGTTTTACTTTTTGATCAATGTGGCGTTTCAGGAAACGCGCGCCGTAAGTTTGGCTGAAACCTTTTTCGGTCAATAAATCAAGAGCTTGTTCGGTAACTTCGACGAGTTTGCCCTGACGTTCCATGCGGTTTTTCAGCTTTCTCAGATAAATCCGCGCAATGTCGCGCACTTCGTCCATCGTCAAGGGTGAAAAGACAACGATCTCGTCTATCCGATTGCGAAACTCGGGTGAAAATCTCTGTTCGGCGGCTTTCATCACCGCGCCTTTGATTTCCTTCATTTCGCCCGTTGATTTTTTGCCGAAACCAAGCGGTTTTTCGTATTTTTTGAAACTTTCCGAACCTAAGTTTGAAGTCATAATAATGATCGAATCGGAAAGATAAACCTTTTTGCCGCGTCCGTCCGTCAACCAGCCTTCGTCAAACGCTTGAAGGAAAATATTCATCAGATATGGATTCGCTTTTTCGACTTCATCGAGAAGCAGAACGGTGTACGGATTTTCCCGAAGTTGTTCGGTCAAAATCCCGCCGCGCTCCGAGCCGACAATTCCGCGCGGCATTCCGATCAGTTTTTCAATGCCGACCGTGCCTTCGCCGTATTCACTCATATCAATGCGAATCATTTTTTCCTCGTCGCCGAACATAAATTCTGCAACCGCTTTGGCGAGTTCCGTTTTCCCAACGCCCGTCGGACCGAGGAAAAGCAGTACGCCGTCGGGTTTATAATGATTTTCCTTGAGCGGACCTTTATTAAGGCGCAGACTCTGCGAAACGGCTTTGACCGCTTCTTTTTGTCCGATCACGCGGCGACCCAAGCCTTTTTCCATTTCGGAAAAACGGTCGGTCGTATCGCGGAAAATCATATCCTTCGGAATGCGCGATTCCTGCGAAATTACATCAATAATATGCTCGGCTTTGACGACCATCGAAGTCGGTTCGTTGATCTCGACTTTGACCGAAGCCGTGTCGAGCCAGCCGATCGCTTTATCAGGCAGATGCAGGTTGCGAATATATTTCGGCGACATTTCCAGCGCGGTATTGATCGCTTCGTCCGAAATCGTGACCGAATAATTTTTCTCCAAACGCGGGCGAATCCCGAGAAGAATTTCCTTTGTTTCGTCAATCGTCGGCTCGGAAACTTTGACCAGTCTGAAACGTCGCGCCAGGGCTTCGTCTTCGCCGATATATTCCTTATATTCCGTTATAGTCGTCGCGCCGATAATTCGCAGTTCGCCGCGTGCGAGCGCGGATTTAAACATATTTCCGGCATCCGAAGATGTTCCCATCGCCGAACCCGCGCCGATGATCGTGTGCGCTTCGTCAATGAATAAAATAATGTGATCTTTTTCTTTGACCTCATCAATAATGCCTTTGATTCGTTCTTCAAACATCCCGCGCAGCATCGTTCCGGCAACGAGTCCGCCCATTTGCAGTTGTACGATGTGCGAATTTCTCAGACGTTCGGGAACTTTTTCCGGTTCGAGTTCGATCATTCGCGCCAGACCTTCGACGACCGCCGTTTTGCCGACGCCCGGTTCGCCGACGAGCATCGGCGAATTGGAACGCTCTCGGTGCGACAGAATCTCGATCATCTGACGGATTTCCTGATCGCGCCCGATGGTCGGCGGCAATTTATCTTCCCGCGCCAGTTTGTTTAAGGACACGCCGAAATGCTTCAAATATGAAGGAAGCGCGTATTTTTTTCGCGCTTTTTCTTCTTCTCTTTCGCGTTTTTTGATAACTGTTCGCGCTGTCTGCGCGACTTCGTCGGACGGCACGCCCAAATTCTGCAAAACGTCATTAAGCAGACTGCGTTCGTCATTTGAAAGTACGTAAAAAATATCGCTCGCTTCGATCACGCGCCGACCTTGCGAACGCGCCCGGTCCATCGAACGTTTAAACAGATCGGTCGTTTCCGGTGCGATGCGGAAACCTTTTCCCGTGTGTTGTCTGCCGCTTTCGATGCGTTTTTCGATCAGCAATTTAACCGATCGCGGATCAACCGCCAGATCGCGCATTGTCGAATTAAAAAGTTCATCTTCTTCCTGCGCGATGGCGTGAAGAATATGCTCGACCGAAACATAATTTTGGTCGCGTTTTTTTGATTCATCGAGCGCAGTTTCTAAAATGCGCTGTCCGCTTTCACTAAATTTGTCTTTGTATGCGTCAATATCTGCCATAAAATTTCTCTCAGATTATAATTCCAATCAACTTTGGATGCCGCCCGGCAGAAATTGTCTGCCTTGTTAAATCATACCACTTGAAAAAGTTCGCGAAAAGAAAAATCTGAATTCTTTTTTCGATTCAAGTTTTCTATTCCGTCTTTTATTCTCCGACTTCGGCGTGAACCATTGTAAAATCATCAGTTACCATTTCTCTTTTGGCATAAACGGTAACAAAATTTATTCCGTTAAATTTACCTTTCCACTTTTCCGACAAAGGCTCGCTTGTCTTATCGGGCGAAATTTCGCCCACGTTAATTTTGAAAATTTTCGAAAGCACGTCTTTTGAAGATTTTGCCGTCTCGCCCAAAATCAAATTAAAACGCTTGGCTCGACCTTTGAAAAATCTCACCGACAAGCCTTTCGGATGACCGGAAATTGTGTAAAGACGAAACTCGCCCGGCATCAATGCGGGATTGTCTTTTATTTCGGTGATCTGAACGGGTTCGCCAAAAATCTTGTCAAAATCAGCCGGAGATTTATTTGCCATTTGCGGTACGTCAACAAATTGCGGGAATTCCTGTTTTTCTATTTTCTCCGCCAACGGCGTTTTTTTCGGCGGCGGCGAATAATCGGACATATTCGCGGTTTTCGTTTGTTCGCTTTCCGTTTTTCCGCAGCCTAAAGACAACAAAATCAGCACAACAAAAAATAAGATCGTGCTGATTTTTATTGCCGTTTTTTTCATTTTAAGAACTTGCTCAACCCTGCGCTTTTTGCGTCATTGCCTTGCCGACCTGCACACGCGCCGGACGCAATAATTTTTCGCCGAACGTGTAGCCGCGCGAATATTCCGCCGTGATCGTTTCATCTTTTTCCGGTTCAACCTCGATCATATCAACCGCTTCGTGCAATTCGGGATCGAATTTATCTCCGACCGAAGCGACCGCTTGGACACCGACGCTTGCCAGAGCCTGTTCGAAAAGCCGCGCCGTTCCCTTTACGCCGTCGAGCAGATTTTCCGGCGATGAATCGTTCTGCGCGTGATCAATCGCCAGATTTAAGTTGTCCAAAACAGGGAGCAGAGTCGTCAAAAAATTGAATTTTCCCTGTTGCGCGCGTTGTTCGAGTGTTTTTAAAAGGCGTTCGCGCATTTCCGCCGTTTCGCGTTCGAGATTGTTTTTCGCCTCGTCAAAGCGTTTCTGCACGTCAACGAGTTTTGTTTCCGCCACCTCACAGCGCGTTTTAACCGTATTCAGTTCATTTTCCAAACGGATAACTTCCGGCGATTTAACCTTTTCTCTCGGTTCGTCTTTGATGTCAACCTTGATGTGTTCGCCGTCTTCGTTAAAACGTCTTTTATCATTTGCGGTAAAATCTTCCGCGTCATTTTCGATAATTTCTTCGTTATTTAAATCTTGTTCGTTCATTTCTTTTTTCTTACTAAACCAGCTCATTTTTGTAAAATATTAAAAATTAAATTAGTGAATAGTTTGTTACTTCAAGAATAACAAATAATGGTCAAAACAAGCTATTCACAATTCTTATAAATGTACCAAATGTACCGCCAGCGTCCCGCTGGCTGTCCGGTGCGCGTCCCGCTCGCCGGAATTTGTCTGTCCTCGAATTATTTAAAGATAATCGAGTAAGCGGTGCGCGGGACGCGCACCGGACAGCCGCCGGGACGGACGGCGGTACATTTAAATCTTATGCCGAAGCGGTTACGGCTTCGGGCGTAAATTTCATCTCGTCGTTTTCCGCCGAAATTTTCACGCTTTGTCCGGCGGAAATTTCGCCCGACAAAAGTTTCATTGCCAGCGGATTCTGAATTAAAGTTTGAATCGCGCGTTTGAGCGGTCTTGCGCCGAAGTTCGGATCGTAGCCTACTTTGACGAGCAGCGCGCGTGCCGAATCGTCCAATTCGACTTTGATGTCTTTTTCCAGCAGAAGTCCGCGCAGACGTTTGAGCTGAACATTAATGATTTGCGCGATTTCTTCGCGCGTTAATTGACTAAAGACGACAATATCGTCAATCCGATTCAAAAATTCGGGTTTGAAATGATTTCTTAAAACGTCCAGAACCATTTCCTTAACCGGCGTATCAACCAGCGAATTCGCCGTCTGAATTTCGCGCGAGCCGAGATTGCTCGTCATAATCATTACGGTATTTTTAAAATCAACCGTTCTGCCCTTTGAATCGGTCAAGCGTCCTTCATCCAGGATTTGCAGCAAAATATTAAAAACGTCCGGGTGCGCTTTTTCGATCTCGTCAAACAAGATCACCGAATAAGGTCTGCGCCGTACGGCTTCGGTTAATTGCCCGCCTTCTTCGTAGCCGACATATCCGGGCGGCGCACCGATCATCCGCGCGACCGCGTGTTTTTCCATATATTCCGACATATCGAGACGGATCATCGAGCGTTCGTCGTCGAACAGAAATTCCGCCAGCGCGCGCGCCGTTTCGGTTTTGCCGACGCCCGTCGGACCTAAAAAGATAAACGAACCGACCGGGCGATTCGGGTCTTGAAGTCCGGCACGCGAGCGGCGCACCGCATTGGCAACCGCGCCGAGAGCTTCGTCCTGACCGATTACTCTTGAACGCAGAAGATCTTCCATCTTAACGAGCTTTTGCATTTCGCCTTCGAGCATCTTCGAAACCGGAACGCCCGTCCATTTGGCGACGACTTCCGCCACGTCTTCTTCGTCAACTTCTTCCTTGAGCATTACGCCGTCATTCTGCAATTCGGAAAGGCGATTTTGCTCATCTTCCAGCTGTTTTTCGAGTTCGGGAATCCGCCCGTACTGCAATTCGGCGGCGCGGTTCAGATCGCCTGCCTGACGCGCCTGTTCGAGTTCAAGCCGCGCTTTTTCCAGCTCCTCTTTTGCCGAGCGCATCTTGTTGATCTCGTCTTTTTCCGACTGCCATTTCGCCTTCATCGCCGAAGAAGTTTCCTGCAAATCAGCAATCCGCCTCTCGATGTCGGACAGACGTTGTTTGGATTTTTCGTCGGTTTCGCGTCCCAAAGCCTGTTTTTCGATCTCAAGCTGCAAAATCTCGCGTTCGAGTTCATCGATTTCCTGCGGCAGAGAATCAATTTCGATCCTCAGACGCGAAGCCGCTTCGTCGATCAGATCAATCGCTTTGTCGGGCAAAAATCTGTCGGAAATATAACGATTTGAAAGAGTTGCCGCCGCGACAATCGCCGAATCTTTTATTCTAACGCCGTGATGAACTTCGTATTTTTCCTTTAATCCTCGAAGAATCGAAATCGTATCTTCGACATTCGGTTCGGCGACATAAACCTGCTGAAAACGGCGTTCGAGCGCGGCGTCTTTTTCGATATATTTTTTATATTCATTGAGCGTCGTCGCGCCGACCGCTTTCAGAGTTCCTCTGGCAAGCGCCGGCTTTAACATATTCGACGCGTCAATCGCGCCTTCGGACGCGCCCGCGCCGACCAGTGTGTGCAGCTCGTCAATAAATAAAATAATCTGCCCGTTCGAGCCTTCAATTTCCTTTAAGACCGCTTTCAGACGGTCTTCGAATTCGCCGCGATATTTTGCACCGGCAAGCATCGCGCCCAAATCCAAACCGACGAGTTTTTTGTTTTTCAAGGTTTCCGGCACGTCGCCGGAGATAATGCGCTGCGCCAGACCTTCGACGATCGCCGTTTTGCCAACGCCGGGTTCGCCGATTAAAACCGGATTATTTTTTCTGCGACGCGACAAAATCTGTATGGCGCGGCGGATTTCGTCGTCGCGCCCGATGACCGGATCGAGTTTTCCTTTTCGCGCCAGTTCCGTTAAATCCTGCGCGTATTTATCGAGTGCCTGAAAATTTTCCTCGGCATTCTGATCGGTAATGCGCGAACCGCCGCGCATCTGCTCGACGACCTTGATTAAATCTTCTTTCGTCACGCCGTTTGAACGCAAAATGCGTCCGGCGTCGCTGTCTTTTTCGTCGGCAATCGTCATCAGAAGATGCTCGGTCGAAACATATTCGTCCAGCATCGCTTCGGCTTCCTTCTGCGCGTTTTGAAAAATCGTATTGATGCGCGGGCTGAAATATTGCTGCTGCGCGCCCGAAACTTTTGGGAATTTTCCGACTGCCGCTTCGATCTCGGCTAAAACCGCCGGCGAGTTTGCGCCGATCTTTCCTAAGATCGGTTTTACAACGCCGTCTTTTTGCTGAAGCATCGCCGAAAGCAGATGTTCGGGTTCGACCTGCTGATTCTGATTTTTTTCGGCAACGCCGATCGCTTCCTGAACCGCTTCCTGTCCGCGAATTGTAAATCTGTCAAATCTCATTTTTCTATTTAGGGACGAGGGAAAAGAAAAAGGGACGAGTGCGGTTTTCCCTCGATTTATACCGGACGAGAAACAAATCTCTTGTCCCTCGTCCCTCATCACTCGTCCCTTAAAAAATTATGCTGCTGTTGCTTCGATTGTTTTCATCTCGCCCTCTTCGCCCGTAATTTCGATTTTGCGGGCTTTTGCCTCTTCTTTCTTCGGCAGAACGACCGACAAAACGCCGTTTTTGAATTCGGCTTTGATGTCTTCGGTCGAAACCGTGCGCGGCAGATTAAACGAGCGTGTGAACGAACCGTAAGCTCTTTCGACGCGGTGATAATTATCTCCTTCGTCTTTCTTCTCAAAACGTCTTTCGCCACTGAGCGTAATGACGTTATTTTCAATCGAAAGCTCGAAATCTTCGCGCTTCATTCCGGGAAGTTCGGCTTCGAGAACGAGTTTGTTTTCGCTCTCGAAAATATCAACGCTCGGCGACCAACCGGTTGACATTTCTTCCTGACCGGAAACGCGCGGAAAACCTGCACTGAACAGGCGATTCATCTCGTCCTGCAAACTTCTTAAATCACGAAACGGATCATATTTAATAATATTCATAATCATTTATCTCCTAATTTATATTTCTTTTAGAATTTTAATGACTAAGATATTTCATTTGCTTAGTCTTGAATCATAATAAAACTTGAGTGTCTTCTTGTCAAGTATCAAGCGGTTTTTTTTTCAAAGCTAAAAAATAAACTTTTTTTGAGTTTTCAGATGACACAAACAGCGCGGAAATGTATATTTAGCTACGCACCCATAAATCTTTACGTTTGAGAAAACTTATGAAACATTTACCATTTTGGGCTTTCTGGGCTTTAAATATTTTAGCGAGCGGCGTTTTTATATACTTCAATTACAAAAACGCCGAATTGCTCACACCGGAACAAAAAGCGGAAAAAGCGCGGCTGATTCGTGAGGAAAACAAGCTCAGCCGCTGGCAGAATTGGGGTTTTCTGCTCGGTTTGATTGTTTTGGTTCTGCTCGGTTTATACAGTTCGATTCAAATTCCGGTGCGCTGGTTTTTCTATCTGATAATCGCTCAATCGGCTTATACGATTTTCCGCAACCGCAGTATTTACAAAAAGATAAATTTACCGGAAAAATTTATAAAAAGAGAACTTCTGCTCGGAATCTGTTCGATTGCGGTTTTGGCACTAATGATTTTTTATATTTTCTAAAAAACAAAGATGAAAATTCTACGTGAAATTTTAGCTCCGCTGCTGGCAGTTGTTGCGGCATTTATCGTCGGCGGAATAATCGTTTTGCTGATCGGCGATAATCCGTTTCAGACGTTTTATCTGCTGATTTCCAATTCGTTCGGCTCTCTGGATGATGTCGGTTATATGCTTTTTTACGCTACGCCCTTAATTTTTACGGGTTTGGCGGTCGCGGTCGCCTTTCGCTGCGGACTTTTAAATATCGGCGCGGAAGGTCAGCTTTATGTCGCGGCGTTTGCCACCGCGTGGGTCGGCATCAAATTCGGCGGCGCGATGGTCAATGTTTTCGGCGAACAGCAGGATTGGTCTTGGGTGAGTTTGCCAGCGATTTTGCTTGTTCCTTTGTGCATTCTGACGGCGATGGTCGCCGGCGGAATCTGGGGCGCGATTCCGGGAATTTTGAAGGCGAAATTCGGCTCGCACGAAGTTATCAATACGATTATGCTCAATTTCGTGGCGATCGCTCTGGTCAGCTATTTTACGCAGTATCATTACAAAAAACCGGGCGATCCGAACTTGCAAACCGTGGAGATCGGCGAAGCGGCGCGAATTCCGCGCATCAGTCAATGGATTCCCGGAATGTCCGATTTCGTGCCGTTGAGCGTGGCGTTTTTGATAGCGATTCTGGCTTGCGTTCTGGTCTATATTTTCCTCTGGAAAACAAAATGGGGCTACGAACTCCGCGCGGTCGGCGAAAACGCGAGCGCAGCGGAATACGGCGGAATCTCACCGAAAAAGCAGATCATCATTGCGATGACGATTTCCGGCGCACTTGCCGGAATGGTCGCCATCGGCGAAGTTCTGGGCGACCGTTATCTGTATTATCACGATTTTTCCGGCGGAGTCGGTTTCTTAGGAATCGCCGTCGCGCTTTTAGGCAGAAATCATCCGCTCGGAGTTTTCATCGCCGCCATATTTTTTGCCATTCTGACCCGTGGCGGCGTTTTTGTTGATGCTTTTACGCAGTATGTTTCCAAAGATTTAGTCGAAGTTCTGCAAGCTGTCATAATTTTATTTGTCGCCTGTTTGCAAAGATATACAAAGTAAGAATTCAAAAGATTGTGCAAATTGACCTTAAAAAATTTGTTGTTGGCGGTTATTTTTTGTTTAAGCAAGCTGATAAAGCTGACTATATGGCAAGTTTCCTGCCATCGAAAATTATTAGTGCTTCAAGCTGTATTGTTGATATGTTCCCAGAAGTTTGGTCGGTAGATTCAATTAAAACTCCGGCGCAGGTAAAAAGCTTGGCTAACCATTACAACGTTTCGGTTGAAAAATTGCCTGAAATTCTAAATTGGGTAGAAAACAACTGTGAAAGTGAAATAGGTTTGGGAAATACATTCCATTCGGTAAGCAAAGCCAAAGAATTCGCAAGTTTGTTTTATGATGTTTCAGAACTAAATGTAATCGGTATCGGATTAAGTCATAAATTGGTTGTTGATTATTTAAAGGAAGAAGATGAAGAATATGGAGTTTATAGACTTTTAAAACAAGAAAAAAAATTGGAATCCGGTGGTGAAATTCTTGGTTTTGAAGTTTTAGGAAATGAATACAACTCATTCCATTCATGGCTTTGCAACGGTTTGGAGAAAGATTGCAAAAAAGAATTTGGAATTATTCCGAATCAAAATGGATTTATCAAAACATTTGAGAAAGCTCAAAAATGTGCCGAATATGCAAATAGAGATGAAGTCGGAGCAGAACCTTGTTTATGGCTTCCCTGGTTGATCTTAGAATACAAAATTTAACTTATTTTTTATGGGCGAAATTTTTACACTAGCACTTATCTTTTCAACAATTCGTTTTGCCACGCCGCTTATTTTCGCCGCGCTCGGCGGAATGTTCTCGGAGCGTTCGGGCGTGATCAATATTGCGCTCGAAGGTTTGATGCTCGCCGGCGCATTTACGGCGGCGGTTGTTACATACGAAACATCAAATCCTTTTTACGGAATGTTTTGCGGAATGCTGGCGGGCGGCGCGTTGGCATCTGTTTTGGCAATTGCGTGTATCAGATTCGAAGCCGATCAGGTAGTTGCCGGATTCGGGATAAATATTTTAATGTTCGGACTTCCCGCGCTCATCAGCAGTGCGATCTACGATTCCGCCGGTTCGACGCAGCAGATTGATAAAGCGTATCTTTTGCCGGTATTGTTCAATATTTCCTTTGCTTCCGTTTTAGCTTTCGCGCTCGTGCCCGTTTGCTGGTACGTTTTATTTAAAACGCCTTTCGGGTTGCGTCTGCGGGCGACGGGCGAAAATCCTTCGGCGGC
>JBGTIH010000199.1:0-6971 GCA_041745765.1 Pyrinomonadaceae bacterium
GAAATACTATGGAAGAAGATAAAATACGAATGGCTGTCGTGGGAAGCCTATACTTCCTACAAAAACTTGTGCGAAGAACTTGATAAAGTCCTTTCACAAATAGTTTCAAAGTATTACATTACTTTTGCTTAGGTGCTTAACAGTTCTCAATATAGGTATATTAAAAGTGAGCCTAAATTACTAAAGTTGAAAAAAGTATTTTTCAAACTTTAGTGTCAGATGACGCAAGATGTTTCCTAATTAATGCTGATAAAGGCTCGTTTGACTGCAAAATTTATTTTTTTATACAGTTGCAGTCTTTAAGGTAGCAAATGCTATGTTGAAGGATGGCTTTCTACCTGATTGAAGCCATCCTTCGTTTTTTTTCAGCAAAGTTTATCCGTAAGCGGAGCGCATTTTTATTACGAACCAAAAGGGGAAAAACCCGGAAGGTTATAAAGATATTAAAGTTGGTCTTATTATTACCGTAAGAATTTGAGTTTCCGAACAATGCAAAAATAAAGTTTTGAAGTGAGAAACTTTACCGAAAGATTCTAAAGAATCGATTCAAACATTTTTTCAATTTCAATTTCAAATTTGTATTAAATAAAGTTTGGAGTTCCTGCTTTAGCAGACTTCCGAAGGCGAAGCGCGGCAAAAAAACTTCTAAAAGATTTCAAACACACGAAAATTTAGTTTACAGACTACTTAACTGTTAAGGATGAAAAATTATTCAGGATTTAATCAGGGTTTAATAAGGTGAACAAAATGACGGCTACAACGACTCGGACAATAAAAGAAACAAATTCTTTGTCAATGACACAAAAAATTGCAGAAACAAACTGCTCCGAAGTTGTATATTGCCCTGATATTTACGGGAATTTCATTTGGGCATTGGCAAAAAAGTTCACAAGTTCGGCGGAAGAAGAAGAAGCGGCGGCAAAGGAAATTTTTATTGATATTTGGCGATACGCCGAACGCGCCGACAAACTTCAGTCTGCCGAAAAACTTTTGATTTCGCTGATTGCGCGAAAGCGTTTGGTCAAATACTTGAACACTTCAGACAAAATCTATTGAAAACATAGATACCGGTAACGAACAAGGGAAGTTAACGAGACGGGGAGGGAAAGCAGAGAGCCGATTCAATTACATTGAATCGGCTCTCTGCGATAAAGCCGACCGTGGATAAATAAAAATGCTTTGCCAAATTGGAAACCAAGATTTTAAAATACCTGAAATTACAGACTCAAATTAAATGTGCTTTTCATTTGAATATATTTGTCCGAATAATGAAAATTATTGAGATTTTTATTAAAACACGATTTACTTTTTCGTTAATTTAATACATAATCCTGTTCAAACTATTTATCCTTAAGCTGCCATTGAACTCAAAAGATGCTTACTATAGACACTTTTTTGCAAAATAGATATCGCATTATTCGCCAACTCGGACAGGGCGGAATGGGGGCTGTTTATGAAGCAATTGATGAACGACTCGATAAAACCGTAGCTATCAAAGAAATCCTTCTTGATCTGGAAAATGCCTCCGACAAAAAACAACAAGAGCTGATAAAACAAGCATTTAGACGCGAAGCAAATTCTCTGGTCAAAGCCCGCCACGAAGCTGTTCCAGATGTTACGGATTATTTCTCTGAATTTGACAGAGAGTTTTTGGTAATGGAATTTATCGAAGGCGAAGATCTAATGAAGATGCTACAAGTCCGCAACAAGCCTTTTTTGCTCGAAGAAATTTCGCTCTGGATTGACCAATTGCTCGTCGCGCTTCATTATTTGCATAATCTGAAACCGTCAATTATTCACCGCGATATAAAACCGCAGAATCTTAAAGTAAATCAATGGGGGAAAATCAAACTTCTCGATTTCGGTGTTGCCAAAAACAATGATAAAGCAGCGACCGTAACTCAGATGACTTTTGTTGGAGCGACGCTCAGTTATTCTCCGATTGAACAAATTTTGCGTGTTATTGATCCGATGTTTCGCGCACTAATTCTTTTACAGCACCGAGAAAAAGCGGAAAAAGTTTTAGCACAAACGACCGATGCCCGATGTGATATCTACGCCATCGGCGCAACGTTTTATCATCTTTTGACAAATCAAGCACCGGTTGATGTAACTAAGAGAGCTTTGGAATTTTGGGAAGGCAAGGGCGATCCTTTGGTGAATCCTTCAAAATTGAATCCGGTATTATCCGCAAAGATTTCTGCGTGGCTGATCAAAGCGATGGCGATTGAACGCGAATATCGTTTTTCATCGGCGATTGAGATGCGAAAAGCCTTTCACGAAGCGATCTCTCAAAATCAAGCTGAATCAACCAGCCTAACCGATCAGGATAAAGAGTTGATGCAGGCGCAAACCGTCAGATTAATCGAAATTCCGGAAATCCCGGAATTAAAAAAAGATACGAAAGAGAACATTCCTTTGGCAAAACCGGGCGCGTCCGACAGCGAATCTTTCGACACTTTTTCTTCACCGCAAGCCGGTTTAACCGACTTTGAATTTACCAAAACTGATTTTTCAAAGCCTGACACCTCAGAAGACTTGGGAAAACTGACATATACTGACGATAAATATACCGAACAGCAAAACATAACTGTCGTCAATGAGATTAAACCTGAAACTGCCGCGCCTCCGAGAAAACTGCTCAATGAATCCGCAACCCGAAACGTCAATTACTTGATGATTCTTCCGATTGTCGGGGTTTTAGTATTTATCGTTTTCGGCGGCGGAATCTTCGGGATTTATATGTTGATGAATTATTCGGGAAGTGATAATAACGATAAATCCGTTATCGAAAATAACTCAAATACTGCCGGAAACCCCGCAGTTACGACATCGGTTGATTCGAATTTGAACAACAATACTGAAAAAACCGCCGGTGCGCCGGACGCAACCGGAAGCAAAGATAGGAATACCGTTAGCGAACCGCCGTCAAGCAAAACTCCGCCGCCTGTCACCAGACCAACCGCGACGACGACGAGAAATCCTGTGGTTGTAAATACTCCGCCGAAACCTGTCGCTACACCGGCGCCGGCGAGAAAAGCAGAACCGCCGCCGCCGAAAAAGCCAAAATTAACCGATGATTGTATTTACAATCGTAATTGCGAATAACAAAAAATCAGCCGAATTTTAAAGCAATGCTGTCGGATAGAAAAATGAAGAAAAGCCTACATCAATTAACAGCGTTTTTTTTGCTGTCTGCCGGAATATTTATTTTTAATTCTACTGCCGCTGCTCAAGGCATACCGTTTGAACTCGAACAAATTAATAATGCACTCGAAATAGCATCAAAAAAAGACGATATAGAATTATATAAAAGACTTGCTGCTGATATCAAAAAGCGACAAGTGGATTTTAATTTGACGGCAGAGATCGAACAGCGTTTTAGAAAACTCGGTGCGACAGACGAAGTAATTGCAGTAATTCGAGCAAACGGTCCGAAAATTTTACCAAATTTAAATTACGGTGAAATTATCGAAACACTCCGCATTAAAACTCCTAATAAGACCTATAAAAATAAAGATCAAGTTATTGACTTTTTAATAACTTCCATAAAAAGACGCAAAGTTGACACCCCTCTAGTCGAAGGGATAGAAACTATTCTTCGGCAAGACGGCGCGAATGATCTATTGATTGCGACTATTAGGGAAAATATAGTAGGAGAAAAAACCGAAAATGAAAATAGAGCGTATGAAATTAAAGAACCCGAAATAATTTCTGAAACACCGGATGTCGAAAATGCCGATGCGGATTTTTACTTTAAGCGGGGTTATGATTATTTTGACAGCGGCGATTATGATCGCGCAATTCTGGATTTTAACAAATCCATCGAGCTGAAATCCGACAACGCTTTTGCTTTCTATTTCCGCGGCGAATCTCACGAAAAGAAAAAGAATCAAGATCAGGCGATCGAAGATTATACACGAGCCATCGCCTTGAAACCCAATTACCATCGCGCTCATTACAATCGCGCAATGATTTTCGGCAGTAAAGGCGAAACCGAAAAGGCGACCGAAGCCTTAACCAAAGCTCGCGATTTTATGCCCGATTCCGTGACCGCTTCGTTTTATTTCGATCAGGCGAATTATTACTATAAAAAGGAAAATTACATTCAAGCGGTCAATCATTTTACGAAAGCTCTCGAAATAAATTCCCAAAACGCCGATTCTTATTTTTACCGCGCAAATGCTTATATAAAACTACGTAATTATGAACCGGCGATCAATGATTTTACAAAACTCCTCGAATTAAGACCCGATTCTGCCGACATTTATATTTATCGCGGCAACACGCACAACGCGAAAGGAGCATATACAGAGGCAGTTGCCGATTTTACCAAAGTTATCGAATTGCAGCCGGCAAATGCGAATGCTTTTTACTTACGCGGAATTTCCCATCAAAATAATCGCAAATTAGACGAAGCCATTGCCGATTACACCAGAGCCGCCGAAATAAAACCGGATTTTGCCGAGGCTTTTTTTGAGCGGGGAAATGCCTATAAAAGTCAAAATAAGTTAGAACAGGCAACCGCCAGTTATACCAGAGCCGTTGAGGTAAAACCGGATTTTGCCGAAGCCTTTTATAATCGAGGTTCTATTTACCTTAATGAAATCAAATTGGAAACGGCGATAAATGATTTTACAAAAGCGATTGAATCAAAACCTGATTATTTTCTTGCTTTTTTTAGCCGGGCAAACGCTCATAAAGACCTCGGCAATTATGAACAATCCGTTGGGGATTACAGCAAAGCTATCGAAATAAACCCTGAATTTACAACGGCTTATTTCAGTCGGGCTTTTTCGTATGAAAATATGAAAAATTATTCGCAAGCCGTAACCGACTACACAAAGTTTATAGAATTAAAACCTGATTCTTCCGATGCGTATAACAGACGCGGGATTGCCCACAGAAATCTCGGAAATGTTGATCAAGCAATTGTTGATTATACAAAAGCCATCGAACTAAATCCGAAACTTTTTACTGCCTATAATAATCGCGGTTTTGCCTTTGAAAGCAAGGAAGAATTTCAGCGCGCCGTCGAAGATTACCGAAAAGCCATTGAAATCAACCCTAATTATGAAACAGCAAAAAAAAACCTCGAAAGAGTTCAGGAAAAAATAAATTGATTCGCTTTGATTCTTAAAAATTCGTAGCTGATTAGAGCAAATTTTAGATGAGTGTAGGGTAATTATACGAAAGGCAGAAACCGAACGCTCCTTAGCAACCCCGGTTTCCGCCTTTTATGACCATATATTCATTTCAAATCTGCTTTAGGTCTTTGGTCTTTGGCTTTTGGTCTTTGATTTTTGCTCCAATACTCTGATTTTCGTTTCAAAAATGAGTTTTTCAAAGACCAAAGACCAAAGACCTAATCAACTACACTTAATTTTTGAACTCTTTTTTCGGCAATTTGTTTTTTAACCGACGTATAACAATCCGGACAAATTCCGTGCGATAGCTGCGGAAGTTTTTCCAGTTTGAACAAACCCAAATCTACAACGGCGATTTCTACTTCTTTCCAATTTCCTTGTCCGACATCTATTTTTTTACACCAACCGCACACAAGCACTATTTCATCCGAACGCGAAATTTCGCTGTCAAGAATTTTCTGCGCCGGACGCTGCTCGGTTTTTAACACACGTGTTTCAAACTGCACCTCATCACCGCGAGCATCTATCCGCATTTCCAGAAGACGGCGACACGACGGCGAATCGCAGCGAAAGGTAAAAACAACAGAATTATCTGAACGGACTTTTTCAAGTATTTCCTGATAAATCTGGCGGGAAGTTTCATCACTGATTGAATCCCACAGAGATTGAAACAGAATATCTTCGGATTTAAAGTCGTGACATCCGTTTAATTCGGTAAACTGTTTCCAACCGTCATTGACAAAAACAATTCGGTCTTGTGCATCAATTCTATAAATAATTGTCTGATCGCTATTCATAATGATATATTCGAGAGCTTTCTATGTGTTTTTGGCGGGAATACATTTCAAAATAATAAAAACTTTCTGTGAACTGCTTACTTACACCGGAAAACTTTTTTCCTCGTCTTTTATAATACCGTAACAAGCACACGCCGTTTTTTCCAAATCCGTTCGATTTATTATCGAATTGTTGCCGCGTTTATAATTGATAAGTTGCTTTTGCTGGAGAATTACGGCGGCTTTATTAACGGCTTCGCGGCGCACGCCGAGCATATTCGATAAAAAATCCTGCGTAACCGGAAAATCGTCCGTTCCCATTCGGTCGGCGGTCATCAAAAGCCAGCGGGCAAGCCGCGCTTCGATCGGATGAAAGCGGTAACAAACCGCCGATTGCGAAACTTGTGTAAGTAATGAATGAGTAAAGCGCAGCAGAATTTGCGTCAGCGAATTGCTTTTTTCACATTCCGCCAGAAAGTCGGCAACGGTCATCCGCATCGCCGCGCCCGCGCCCTGCACAATCGCGCGATTATTTGACGTTTTTACGCCGAGAAAAACGGGAATCCCGACGATGCCTTCCTTGCCGACGATGCCGACTTCGAGCGTCGAACTGTTTCCGACCGAAGCGAGCAGCGAAATAATTCCGCTACTCGGAAAATAAACGTAGCGAATATCTTCGCCGACTTCATAGATGCCTTCACCGTAAATTAACGGAATTTGTTCGAGTTTTGAATTTAGTTTTCGATATTCTTCGATCGGCAGTGCGGCAAGTAATTGATTATCGGCAGGTATATATGGTTTTATGTCTTCGGGCATTGAAAATCTCCTTGTTTCAGTCGCGTTGCTTGATATAAAGCAGACGGCACAAGAAGAAGTTAGCGAGACAATTCCCGATGTCGAATGATAAATTGTAAAAAAACTATTTACTTATAAAAGGATAACAGATAGATAAGTTCTTGTCCGTGTTTTGGTACACATAAAGAGTTAATTGCTGTTTATAAGTGATTGGTCTTGAGTCTTGAGTCTTGAGTCTTGAGTCTTTCCCTAA
>JBGTIH010000200.1:0-6523 GCA_041745765.1 Pyrinomonadaceae bacterium
TCTGCACTGCAAGTGCAGAGGTTTTGGAATCGGAACGCGAATATAATTCGCTTTATTGCTCTTTTCTGATTAAGAAAAGAAAACTTAATAAATTCTTGCGCTAAAAGCGCATAGCTTTTACTAGCGTACTGGAACAGTAAATTGCGGACAAATCAAACATACAGAGTTTCCGCCGCGTTTGCCTATACCGTATAATCATCGTTTGTTCGTAAGATATTTTTTGGTAAATTATTACAGATGACTGCAAAATCAAGTTTAAAAAACTTAAAAAAACCTTTAAGCTGCACGCGCAAAACTTCTTTAACAAAAGAACAATTTGCCGAACTTTACCGTTTTATCAAAATGACGCGCCGGTTTGACGAAATAACCGTGCGGCTTAAACGCCAGTCGAAATTGACGGGCGGAGTTTTTACATCTTTGGGGCAGGAAGCGACCGCCGTCGGAACGGCGTTTGCGCTCGAGCCGCAGGATTTTATCGCGCCTTTGATCCGCGACATCGGCGCGGTTTTTGTCAAAGGAATTCTGCCGCGTGTGATTTTCGCGCAGTATTTGGGCAAAGCAAACGCGCCTTCACGCGCAACGGACGTGCAGTTTCATTTCGCCGATCTGGAAAAAGGTTTCGTCGGTCCGATCTCGCATCTTGGCGATATGATTCCGGTGATGACCGGAGTTTTGCTCGCGTCGAGAATGAAAAAGGAAAACAGAGTGGCGGTTGCCTATCTGGGCGAAGGCGCGTCTTCGACCGGCGCGTTTCACGAAGGCGTAAATTTCGCCGCCGTGCAGAAATTGCCTTTGATTACGATTATCGAAAACAACGGTTACGCCTATTCCACACCGACGCGCAATCAATGCAATGCGAACGCCTTTGTTGATAAAGCAATCGGTTACGGAATTCTCGGCTTGCAGTGCGACGGCAATGATATTGTCGCGTGTTTTGAAACGATGAAACGCGCCGCCCGACACACGCGTGCGGGAAAAGGCTCGGTTCTGATCGAAGCGTTGACCTATCGCCGCAAAGGACACGCCGAACACGACAATCAAAGTTATGTTCCGGCGGGCGAGATCGAATTTTGGGCGAAAAATAACGATCCGATTGATCGTTTTGAAAGATTTCTGCGCGAAGAAAAAATCTTGTCTGACGAAGAAATGAAAAAAATTGTCGCAGAAGTTTCCGGTTATCTGGAAAGCGAACTACAACACGCCGAACAAGCCGGAATGCCCGAACCTGTTTCGGCGGCGTATGACGTTTTCGATAATAAGATAGTAAAACCGGCGTTTAAGAAAAAAATATTGGAGAAATAAAAGTGAAAAAGTTTATTATCCGGTGAAATCGGACGAGCTTTTTCACTTTTCAAACTTATTCACATTAGATTATGAGTGTTGTTCAGAGAAGACTAACAAAAACATTTAAGGAATTTTTCGATTCGGGGAAATCGAGCGGAATTTTGCTGATTATCTGCACGGCAATTTCGCTGCTGATCGCCAATTCATTTCTCGGATCGAGTTATCTGGCATTTTGGCAGATGAAAGCGGGCGGATTAAGTGTCGAGCATTGGATCAACGATTTGCTGATGGCAATTTTCTTTTTGCTCATCGGTTTAGAACTCAAACGCGAACTCTATGTCGGCGAATTATCGAACTTGAAAAACGCTATGCTGCCGATTTTTGCCGCAATCGGCGGGGTTGCCGTTCCGGCATTAATTCATTTATCGCTTAATATCGGAACGCCGACACAAGCCGGAATCGGCATTCCGATGGCAACCGACATCGCTTTTGCGCTCGGTATTCTGGCAATTTTGGGCAGCCGCGTTCCGGCTTCGCTGAAAATTTTCCTGACGGCTCTGGCGGTAATTGATGATTTGATGGCAATTGTCGTCATCGCCATTTTTTACACGACCGGATTTTCGGCAATTTATCTATTCGGCGCGTTGGGCGTTTTCGTTATTCTGCTGATACTCGGCAAACTGCGCGTTTTATCGCTTATTCCTTATATAATCGGCGGCGCGATTATGTGGTATCTGATGCTTAAATCCGGCGTTCACGCGACGATTGCCGGAGTTTTGCTCGCTTTTACAATTCCTTTTTCGGGAGCAGCCGAAGACGAAGATTCGCCATCGCATCATCTTGAACATCTTCTACATAAACCAGTTGCCTTTATTATTTTACCGATATTCGCACTTGCTAATACGGGAGTTGTGATCAACGCCGAGTCGGTGCAAACTTTGGTCAATTTTAATGAAATCGGAATTATCGCCGGATTAGTTCTCGGCAAACCGCTCGGCATTACGGTTTTGAGTTTTATCGCCGTAACTTTGGGAATCAGCCGTCTGCCTCTGGATTTGAACTGGAAACACGTTTTCGGTGCGGGCTGTCTGGGCGGCATTGGTTTTACAATGTCAATTTTTATCACCAATCTGGCTTTTGTCGGTAACTTAAAAGAAATAAACGGCTCAAAGATGGCAATTTTGCTTGCCTCTTTGACTGCCGGAACATTCGGTTTTATATGGCTCAAAGTGCTTGGTAATCCGACTTTGGATGATACTGATGCAGACACAATGGATTTTGAAGAAGACAATGGAATTTATATCGGAAAAAACTTAAAGTAATCGGCGATGGATAATGGATAATGTCAGAAAATCTCTAAAATATTTATCATTCATCATTTATCATTGCTGATAAAACTTTTTCTGACCTGCTTAAAATATAAAAAAAGAGGTGATTTTATGGATTTCGATGAGTTCAGCAATTTGGAGAATCTGATTCCCGACCGTTCAGAAATGGAATGTGAAGATTGGTTTGCCCAAGCCGACCGGCTCTTAAATGAAGGCTCGATTGCGGCGGCGGTTGATAAATTGACGCAAATCTTAAAACGTAATCCGCATTTCGGAAAAGCGTATAATCATCTCGGTTGGGTTTATGAAACGAAGTATAAAAACGCCGTTCGTGCCGAAGAATATTATCGGGCGGCGATTAAATATGCACCGCATTATAACGCTTCATATTTAAATTACAGCTATCTTTTATCGAATCTCGGACGATTTGATGATTTGAAGGCGCATCTCGATAGACTTTCAAATTTACAAGGAATTGCGAAAGACACGGTTTTTAACGAATATGCGATAATGTATGAAATGCAGGGCAATCCGCAGACGGCGATGGATTATTACGAAAAAGCCGCGATTGTAACTTTAGACAGCGCAAAGCTCGATAAATACAAAGAAGGCATCAATCGCTGCCGCAACAAACTCGATTTGCTGAATCCACCGAACAGTTTTGCCAATTGATCGTATTAAAAGACAAATGAAACGTGTAAATTTTATCAGTATTCCTTTTAATATCGAACTGCATCAGGGTTTGAGCAAGGCGGAAGGATTGGCGAAAATCTCTTCCGCCGGAATCGTTCTGGAATTTGAAACCAAAATTTTCGGTCTGTTAAATACAGGCATTAAAGAAGCTCGTCTGCCGCTCGAAGAAATTTCGGAGGTGCAATTTAAAAAAGGCTTTTTCAAATACGGCACGAAGATCGAAATCAGGATGCAGTCTTTCTTAAAACTCAGCGAAGTGCCGAATCAGGACGGAAAAATAATTTTGCGAATCCCGCGCGATCAGCACGAACAGGCAAAGGAAGCGGTCGAGTTTTTATGGAAAAACTTGAGGGAACACGACGAATCCCTGCCGCCGCCGCAAACTCCCGTCAGAAGCCTGTTTGAAAGCGAGGATTTGGATACGAGTAAATTGGACAAGCCGGAGTAACAGTTCGGATTTTAATCAGTGATTTTTGCAAATGAAAAAGTGGTTTTTTAGATTTCTCGGACTTTTAGCCGTATTGTTCGGCATAATCGCGGTTTTAATTATCATTGGCGAAACCGACCGGGCAGTCGTCGAAAAATACGTCAAAAATGAAAATCTGCCGATGATTAAAGATGATTGGAAAGGAACGCCGGTTGACCAGAAAGACAGATTCGTAAATACGGAATTTCCCTTTCTGCCTTCGACGGTTGAACTTTTGAAATGGCGATTCAGCACAAATCCGCAAGCGGAAGAAAAGAAAAACGACACCTTTAAACTAAACATTCAAAACCCGGACGAATTTTTAAATAGTGAAAAAGACGGAATTCTCTGGCTCGGACACGCTTCAGTTTTGGTTCGTCTGAACGGAAAAACTATTCTTTTCGATCCGGTTTTCGGCGATCCTTCGTTTATTGACAGATATTTCAAACTGCCTTCCCCGCTTGAAAAGATCCGGCGCGTTGATTACGTTTTGATCACACACGATCACCGTGATCATCTGGACGAACCAACGATAAAATCAATCGCCGAAAAGTTTCCCGACACGAAATTTCTGCTCGGTCTCGGCTCGGAAGACCTCTTAAACGATTGGACGGGCGACGAGAAAAGAACGCAGACCGCCGGCTGGTATCAGCAATTCGCGCTCGGCGAAAAAGATTTGAAAATCACGTTTATTCCCGTTCGCCACTGGTCGCGGCGCGGGCTTTTTGATACCAACAAAAGGCTCTGGGGCGGTTTTATCATTCAGGGCGCATCTCAAACGATCTATCACGGCGGCGATGCGGGCTACGATTCGCACTACGCGGAAATGGCGCGCACTTTTCCCGAAATAGATTATTTCATCATCGGCATCGGCTCTTACGCGCCGCGCTGGTTTATGAAGCCGAATCACAACGACCCGGACGATGCGCTTCAGGCATTTCTCGATTCAAAAGCGAAATTTCTTGTTCCAATGCACTACGCGACCTTTAATATGTCGGACGAACCGCCCGGAGAACCGCTGCGCCGCTTACAGGAAAATGTCGAAAAAAATAATTTAAACGACAAATTCAAACAGCTCGATATTTACGAAAGTATTGAATTTGAATAAACACGCTTGATGTTTTTAAAGCATTCAAAAATTCGCGTTTGCTGTTAAAATGGAATAACAACGCACACAAGGAGTTTAGAGATGAGTCAAGTTTTAGAAAATAAATATCCTGCAACCAACGGAGAACCCGAATTTTTTCGTGAAAAAAATCCTTTTCCCGAATCACACGAGGACGATAGGGGCGAATCTACAATTCATTACGATTTAATATCAGATTTTATAAAAATGCTGAAACTTTTTTTTGCCGGACAAATGGATGTTTTTATAGCGGCAAACCTTAATTTTTATTACGACGAAGACGATTCGAAAAAATACTATATTCCTGACATTATGGTCGCTTTCGGTATTTCAAATCACAAACGTAAAACCTACAAATTATGGGAAGAAAAGCTCTGCCCGCAGGTAGTTTTTGAGGTCGCTTCCGAATCAACGTGGAAGAAAGACATCAGCGATAAGGTCGAAGATTATGAAAGATTAGGCGTGGAAGAATATTATATTCTCGATCCCGAAAATCTTTATCTTCCGCTGCCTTTAATGGCTTACCGGCGCGATGAAATGGGGCGTTTGCGGCTCGTGATGGCGGAAAACGACCGCATTTTATCGCCGCTTCTTCAATTGGAAGTTGTCTGGACTGAAGGAAGATTTCGCCTGTTTGATCTCGAAACCAAGGAATTTTTATTGACGACCGAAGAAATGAAAGCCGAATTAGACCGTCTGAAAGCAGAATTGAAAACCCAAAGCTAGAATTATGAAATTTACAAATTTATCTAAACTGCAAGCGGCTTTTTATTTGATCGTTAGCTTAATTTTTATAAACGCACTTTCTATGAATATAAAATCCCAGAGCGAATCGTTAAATATTCCGAAAGAATGGCAGACTTTAGCCGAACAAACCGATTATCGAAAAACCTGGAATTACGCCGACACGATTGCTTTCGCGCAAAAACTGGCGAAAGCGTCGCCGCTGATCGAGTATAAATCTTTCGGAAAATCGGGCGAAGGCAGAGATCTGCCGCTTCTTGTTATTGCGGAAAACAAAGACTTTACGCCGGAAAGCGCAAAAAAAAGCGGCAAGGCGATCGTGTTTATCCAAGCCGGAATTCATTCGGGCGAAATTGACGGCAAAGACGCGGGATTTGCGCTTGTCAGAGATATTGCGATTCTCAAAACACGCGCCGAACTTTTGAAAGACGCGATCATTTTGTTCGTGCCGATCTACAATGTTGACGGACACGAACTCGCTTCGCCGTTTAACCGCATCAATCAAAATGGTCCCGAAGAAATGGGCTTTCGCGGAACTTCCGCCAATTTAAATCTCAACCGCGATTATATGAAAGCGGACGCGCCCGAAACACGCGCCTGGTTAAAACTTTGGAATTCATGGAAACCGGATTTTTTTATTGACTGCCACGTGACGAACGGCGCGGATTATCAATATACGGCGACGTATGAATACGCCCATTTTCAGGAAGTTTCGCCGTTTATCAAAAATTGGATGGACCAATATTTCGACGGAAGAATTGTTAAAAAAGTCGAAGCGGAAGGTAGTCTTTTGACGCATTATTTATCATTTGCCGGACGCGAAGTAACGAGCGGAACACGAACTTTCATCGCCACGCCGCGTTTTGCGACCGGTTACACGCC
>JBGTIH010000201.1:0-6648 GCA_041745765.1 Pyrinomonadaceae bacterium
CTGAAAAACGCCTGGGATATTCTCGTCGCCCCGAGATACAGTTCCGCTACCAATTTTGAGTTTAAACCGATTCAAGACTGGCAGTCGGTCGAATTTGCCGAGGCTGATATGATCGAAAAAGGAACGGGCAAAACGGTTCACGTCGTACTTTTCAAAAAGAATTATTCAGGCGGCAGCGGAAAATATTTGGAATTCATCACGCCTGATAAAAGAGCTTTCGAACAGGAATTCGGCGCATATCGCAACTCGCCGGTCGGTTGGGAAAGCATGGAAAAAATGGCGAATTACAATAAATTCGCCGTCGCGCCGTCCGACCTGAAAGGCAAATGGACAAATAATTTTTCCAGGACGGTTCAATATGCGAATATTTACACCGGAGCCATTGTCGGTGCCAACACTTACGGGTCGGGTCAAAACTTTGTTTTCGGAGCCGGTAATACTTATAAATGGGATTTCAGCTCGGCGAGCGGTTTTGCCGGCAATATGAAACTTCAAAGCGTCAAATCAAGCGGTAAATTTTCCGTACCGAATAATTGGCAGGTAACCTTTTCAGACATCGAAGGCAAGCCGCGAACATATAACGCGCAATTTACGGCTGTCAAAGGCGCAAGAATACTGTGGCTTGACGGTACGGCGTTCGGAAAAATCGAATAACCGAAAATCAATAATCATCAGCTATTCCCTATTTTTAACCAGGAACTCGAAATATGCGAAAACTACAAATAATAATAATTTCAACAATCATTTGTTCAATATTTTCTGCCATTTCTTTTGCCCAGTCGCCGGGACGATCTTTTCTTGACGGCGTATTTTCTGCACCGCCCGGCACAAGCGTTATTTTGCAAAAAGACGGTAAGGAAGAGCTTTCGCTCACCGCAACAGCAACGGGAAACGCCGGTTTTGCGAGCAATCCGTTCAAATTTCCGAACGCATATATTGACGGCACGCCCTATACTCTTGCCGTGAAAAGCGCATCCGCCGGACAGACCTGCATCGTCGAAAAAGGAAGCCGAGGAACGATCGGTCTCAGCCCCGGATTCGTGCGAATCGGCTGCGATTTTACCTTTGAACTGCTTAGCCGCAGCACCGATAATTCCAAATTCGGCACATTTTATGATAGTTCCGCACCTGTTGTCGGCGGCGATTTCACGGAAGAAGGTCGCTATGTCGCATTTGTCTCTTATGCGGCAGGACTCGGCGGTTCAACAGGGAAAAAACGCCAGATCTTCTGGCGCGACCGCAATTCCGGCGTAACAAAATTGGTCAGTACCGGTATGAACGGCGCAGAAGGTAACGGCGACAGCATTGCGCCGTCAATTTCGGCTGATGGTCAATCGGTTGCCTTCGAATCCCATGCCACAAATCTCGTTCCGATTGACACAAACGGCGTGCGGGACATATTTGTCTGGAATGCCCGCACAAATACCGTTACAGCGGTCAGCACGGGTGCCGGTGAAAGCGAAACAAACGCGGAAAGTTTCGATCCGGTGATTTCGGGCGACGGAAACTTGATCGCGTTTTCTTCAAGTGCCAGCAATCTCGCTCCGGGCGTGGACGGAACAAGCACCGTCAATGTTTACCTCAAACGCGTCGACAGCGGACAGGCACCGATTCTGATAAGTGCCGACCCGAAAACAAAAAAAGGTGTCGGAGGCTCGAAACCCTCGATCTCCGACGACGGTTCGAAAGTCGCGTTTTATTCATTCGCTTCGACGCTCGTTGAAAACGACAAAAACGGTCTGTGGGACATCTTTTTATACGATTCGCGCAAACCGAAACTCAAACGGCTGAGTTTGACGAGCAGCGGAAGCGAACGCGATCAGGGAACGGAAAGCGCGAGCCGCGTCGTCGCCCCGTCGATTTCCGGCAACGGCAGTTTTGTTGCGTTTGCAACGACTGCGACGAATATGGTTTCCGGCGATACGAATAAATTTCAGGACGTTTTCGTCGTCAATGTCGAATCGGGCGAAATCAAGCGCGTCAGCACCGGCGCGGACGGAGTTCAGGGAAACGGCGACAGTCCGATCACGCAGGGCGAAAAAGTCGCCATTTCATTTGACGGCAGTCTCGTTGCCTTTTCGACAAAAGCCGCAAACTTAGGCGGCGATATTATTTTGAAAACGGTCGTTGGCGGCGAAATCCGCGTCATCACGTCCGAACAAAGACAAGGTGTCGGTCGTCCGGCAATCTCGAGAAATGGCGGTTATGTCGTGTTCGGTGCGGGCAGCCGTTTGGACGGCAGGTATCAATCAACTGGAATTTTCGCCGGATTTACCGGAATTACCCGCTGCCGTTTCTGTAACCGGTAATCGTTTTTTTGGTATAAAAACCAGTAAATAGGAAAAATTTCCATTGATCAAAAAAACGGAAAAACCGAGCGCATCAATGGCAAATTTCTTGTCAAAAATATAAGCTAAGGATTTTGTAACTTAAACGGCTGAATTTATTCTGCGATTACTTGGGGATTTCATCATCTTTAAGATCGTTTGGCGCGCTTTGTTCCGGCACCGGAATTGATAAAAAATGTAGAATTACAGGCTGATATTTTCAATAGTTTAGATGTCTTAGGCTTTTTGACGAGTTTTCTAAACTAAACACCTGATTTTTCAAATCAGCCGGTGCATTTTAAATACATGATGAGGTCGTTTTTTGACTTTTCATGTTCACCGATTTCGGAATAAGCAATACCCCGATTGTTATAGGCAAGTTCATATTCCGGATTTAGTTCAATAGCACGGCTGTAATCATCAATTGCCAGGATAAAAAATTTTTGATTGCTGTAAACATTAGCGCGGTTATAATAGGCAACCGGATTCAATGGATTTATTTCAATGGCGCGGGTGTAATCCCGGATTGCCTGTTCGTTTTCATTTTTGTCGCTGTAGAGTTTTCCGCGATTGATAAAAGCATAAAAGAATTCAGAGTCTAATTCGATTGCCGTATTATAATCCGTAATTGCTTTTTCCAATTCTGCTTTTCCTGTATAGGCAATTCCGCGATTGTTGAATGCTTCGCTGTATTTAGGATTTAGTCTGATCGCCTTTGTAAAGATTTCGATCGCGCCATCGAAATCTTTTTTCTCCAAACATTGAATGCCTTTTGCAACATATTTAACCGGGTCGTTCTCGATCCCCAAAGCCGCTCTCATTTCCCGGATCGAAGCAAATCGGTCTTCTCGTTCTATTGCCAGAGCTTTTTGCAAAGCATCTGAAAATTCCCGCGCAATATTAGTATTGACCAGGTGAATCGGAAGGAGTTTATCTCCTTGTCCCGACCACAAAGACAGTGCGCGAATCGGTGAGCTGATTAATTTTTTTGAAACAGTCAAAAGCTCATAGATAGTTGCCCCGAGAGCATATAAATCGCTCCGCTGATCCGTTCCTTGAGCAAAGATTCGCTCTGTTTTTTCGTAAAATGCAACACTCAGCAGCTGTAGAGAGTGAACATCAGCCCGCAATACCTGTTCAAGCGGTGCATAAGCCTTTGACGCGGCGGCAATACTGCTGTCGGTTGCCTGTAATACTGTCATATCAGCCACAGCACCCTTGGCAATACCGAAATCAAGGATTTTGATGTTTCCATCTGGTGTCAGTATCAAATTTGAGGGTTTTATGTCGCGGTGAACTATTCCCTGCGAGTGTAAATCATCCAGAGCATTTATAATTTGGGCTACCCAATCTAAAACTTCGTCCAATGAAAACGGTGCATTTCGTTCATCCGAAAGTTTTTTTAAATCGTTACCTTCAATTAACTCCATCACCAGATAAAGCCCGTCGCCATCAGGAAAAAAATCATAAACGAAGGGAAAAGCCGGATGCGAAAGATTTTCTAAAAGTTTTGCTTCGTGTCTGAATGCATAGAGCGTCGCCTCGTCATCGGCAAAGGTCTCTTTAATAGCGACAAATGCCTGATCTCTTTCATCAAAGGCTTTATAAACGCTGCCCATTCCGCCTTTCCCGAGCAAATCGGCAATACGATACCGGTTTCGCAAAAGCGTATCTCTGGAAATTGGTATTCTTTCTTTCATTAATATTCCAAAACTGCCTGCCTCACAAACAAATCAGCAATTTTATTTTTTATAGAACCTGCATCAAAATTCAACCCTTACAAATAGGAATCCGTTTGAATTCGATACTATCAAACATAAGCAATTCAATACAAAATGCTGATTAAAAAAAACTTTCAAACAATTATTCCGCAGTTTTCTTTATCCGGCTAACTGTAACAGAAAGAGAATTTAGAAAAATGTAAAGTTTCACCACAGACAGTTTTCAGAGGTTGGAATATAAATTGCATCATTCTTTTTTTAATTTATGTGAAGACGCTTTTGTTTTCACGTTCAAAAAGAGAAGTTTGAAGGAGATGATTTTAATAATGCAAACTGTAGAAGGAATTCAAAATTCTGCCAACCAGGGAAACATATCACAAGAAGAAGTGCCTGTGTTTAGGAAAATAAAACAGATAAACGTGAGTATGTTCGATTCCGAAACGATTATTTCGCCGCCTGTGGCTAATGACGTGCAGGAATTATACGCGACGAATAAAAATTTCTCAGGCTCTAATTCTCTCAATCAAAAAGCTCGCCGGTCTGTTTTTGATAACCCGATTATGATTGGAGTTATCGGAATTTTTGTATTTTCTAGTATGATAATAATGTCTGCAATGTTATATAACTTGCAAGAACAACAGACAATTTCAATGTCCGAATCATCTAAATTTCCTGCAGAGATTCAAAAATCATCTGAAAATCAACCGGTTTTAGAAACACTTAACAATACTGAAGTTTCAATTGAAACGAAATCGGCTGAAAATGAGATAGTTCAGACCGGGTCAATAAAAAATCCTTCTTCCACTCAGTCAAAAAATGATAATCAAGGTTCAATACAGGAAATCCCTTATACGGCTCAAGATGACGGAAATGCCCGGGCGGAATTAAATTCATCACTCGATAATTGGGTGAGCGCAACAAATGAGCGAAATATTGAACAGCAAATGGTATTTTATGCACCAAAGGTGAACTCATTTTATCGCGCTCGAAACACTTCCATAAATGATGTGCGAGATGAAAAAAAACGTGTTTTCGATGGTGTTGATGCCGTTAATATAGAAACCGGTAAACCGAAAATTATGGTTAGTGGCAACGGAAAAACGGCAACGATGTTATTTCGAAAAAAATACTCCATTAAAAAAGGTGAGCAAAATCGAAACGGCGAAGTATTGCAGGAAATGAAATGGGTCAAAACAAAAAATGGTTGGAAAATTGTCAGCGAACGCGATTTAAAAGTAATTAACTGACTTCATATAGAAGTTAAAGTTCTTTGACATCAACTATTTACGAAATTAAGGATCAACCCGAGGTAAATGTAAAATAGATAACGGATGATAATGTAAGAATTCTGTAATTGACACAGGTTTCTGGCTTTTGGTCTTTAATTTTTTTTTGTCATTCAAAATTTTTCTCACTAAAATTGCCATATTCACCGGATTCGAATCCGATCGAAAAATGATGATCAAAAGATCAAAATATTTTTACGATCAATAAAAGCCTAAACTTTCAAAGCACTGACGGAGACATTAAATCAAGAGCTATCAACGATTGCGCCGGAGGTCGCGTAGGGCTGTTTTGCAAGTTACGGCAATTCCTAAGACTGATCCAAAATGCGCTCTAATCAAAAAAAAGTATTTTTATTTAAAATAAAAAAATATTTTTTCGCATACTTTTACGAGTTTTTCACAGGCAAAATCTTTAACACCTAAATTAAGTGGAATTATTAAAAATTGACTTGGCTAAACTTGCCGGGTTTTCCACAGTTTTTTCCACAGGAAGTAGCAAAAGTTTTCCACAGAAGAATAAAAATTTACCCGTAAAATATAGGCAAAACTTAAAGTATTTTCTACTTGACTTCTTAAAAAACGGGTGTAGAATCCATTCATAAGTCAAAATTCTTACGGGTTTTTGACCAGCACAAGGAGAGGCAAACAGAGGCGGTGACGCATTGTTTGAGAGTAACATAACTTGCGGAAAGTAGTTGCTATTACGCCTTGAGCTGAAGCCGAAAGGCTTAGCTTAGAAAAGTCGAAAGACTCTTTCGAGTTGTTCGGATAAAAACGAACAACATCTTTTGGAAAGGTACAGCCAAAAGTTAGCGAAGTCGCTCATTTGTCTTCGGATGATGAGCCTCGTTGCCGGGAACGTAACCGGCGGTGGAGGAAAAGCCACCACAACAAAAACCTAACGGCACCGTGCTAGAGATAGCACGACAAATTGTGGAAACACAGCTTGAGTGCTGACCGGAAATATGCTCACCGCTGAGCCTTTTCGGAATACAAAAATCGGTGAAAGAAGCGTGTACATGCATCAATCACCACTCTTATTTGATACTTCGGTATTAATTAGGAAAAGATGAGAAGGTGTAAATTTGATTTATCAGATTTACACCTTCTCTCTTTATTTGTAAGCTCGATTTATGGAAATAAAAAACCTCATTATATTTTGACCTGCAAAGACTACGGCTCTTGCAAAGTCACTTAAAAAGTTGAAAAGACCGATCTTAATTGTTTCAATGTAATTTACAACAATTATTTTGAACAAAAAAGAGGGTCTTTTCGATGATGGATATTAACACAAAACCAAAGTTATTTGAAACA
>JBGTIH010000202.1:0-7271 GCA_041745765.1 Pyrinomonadaceae bacterium
TTCTGATTCGGAGATTTGCCAATCATAAAAAATTTGCCGGAAAACGAAAGTAAATTAAGAAAAACTTGCAAATTATTTTATCAAATATCTACCATAAAAGATAGTAAACAGGCAACTTAACCTCTTTTTAAGGAACGACTATTTAATAATTCGGCGGCTGTTTCGGCATTGACGGGTTTGGAATAAAGATAACCCTGTCCGCGCTGACAGCCGAGCGAGCGAAGCTGCCATAATTGCTGTTCGTTTTCGATTCCTTCGGCGGTAACTTCGATCTCCAGATTTTGTCCGAGCATCAGAATCGTCCGCACGATTGCCTCGCTTTTTACGTCCGAATCCATTTTTGAGATAAATGTTCGGTCAATCTTTAAGCGGTCGAACGGAAATTGATGCAAATAACTCAAAGACGAATATCCCGTGCCGAAATCGTCGGTGCTGAGGCTGACACCGAGGCTTTGCAAATCGTCGAGAACTCCGGCGGCTGTGTCGCTGTGTTCCATCACCATACTTTCCGTAACTTCGAGTTTTAAGAATTGCGATTTGAGTTTTGTTTCCTTCAAAATAGTTTTTATCTGCGAAATTAAAGCCGGATGCATCAATTGTTTGGCGGAAAGATTAACGCTGATCGAGAGATTTTTCGCCGTTGGAATTTCTTTTTGCCAGGTCTTGATCTGCCGGCACGCTTCGCGCAAAATCCATTCGCCGATGCGGATAATCAAACCTGTTTCTTCGGCGACAGAGATAAATTGATCTGGCAATACCAGACCTTGTTCGGGATGATTCCAACGGATCAACGCTTCAAATTCGCAAAGCAGTCCGGTGTCGAGTTCGACAATCGGCTGGTAATAAACCTCAAATTCTTCTCTTTCAATAGCACGCCGCAGATCGGTTTCCACTTGGAGCAATTTCATATTGCGGACGTGCATTTTATGATCGAAAATCTCATAGCGTGCTTTTCCGGTTTCCTTTGCTTGATACATCGCGGCATCGGCATCGCGCAGAACGTCTTCGGGCGTTCGGCGGATTTCGTTGGAAATAATGATGCAGATGCTGGCTGAGGTGAAAACTTCGTAATTATCCAGCTTAAACGGCACGGATAAATTTTGCTGAATTCTTTCCGCGACGTGAATGGCGTCGCCGTCTTCTTTGATCGAAAGCAGAATTGTAAATTCGTCGCCGCCGAGCCGCGAAATAATATCGTGCGGGCGGACGCAAAGCTTGAGTTTTTCGGCAATTGCCACCAACAATTTATCACCGACGGCGTGTCCTAAACTATCATTGATTACTTTAAAACGGTCGAGGTCTAAGAACAAAACGGCAAAGCGAAAGTTTTCGTCAAACTCGGCGCGTTCGACGGCGAGACTCAAATCTTTCATGAAATGAGTCCGATTCGGCAGATACGTCAACGGATCGAATAAAGCACTTTTTTGCAATTGCGCTTCGGTGCGCTTACGCTCGGTAATATTTCGGGCAATTCCCTGAATACCGTTCGGTTTGCCATCTTTATAAATAAGCCGTGTGTTTAATTCGAGCGTTACTCGTTGTCGGTCTTTTGTCAGAATGTCCAGTTCATACGCGGTCGGCATTTCTCCTTCAATTTTTCGCTTAATCATTTCGCGGGCGTGTTCGAGATAATCAGGTGCGACAACCTCTGTGATGTTCATCTTCAACGCTTCTTCGCGCGAATAGCCTGTTATCAACTCACCGGTTCGATTAAGCGATGTGAAATTGCCCGTAAGATCGTGCGTATAAATCAAATCATTAGCATTTTCAAACAAATCACGAAAGCGTTCTTCACTCATTATCAAAGCTTCTTCGGCTTGTTTGCGTTCGGTAATATCGCGGGCGATTCCCTGCACGGCAAAAGGTTTTCCGTCTTTATAAACCAGGCGGCTGTTGATTTCCAAAAAAACTCTTTTATTGTTTTTCCCGATACATTCGATTTCATAAACCGATTCTTTTTCGCCGGCAATTTTCTTCGCCATCATTTCCCGCGCATAATCCATACTTGCTGGCGCGATAACCTGTCTGAAATTCATTCCTAACGATTCTTCGTAGGTATAGCCGAAAATGCGTTTGCCGGCTTGATTTACCGAAATATAATTTCCTTCCAAATCGTGAACATAAATCAGATCATTGGCGTTTTCAAACAAAGTTCGATAGCGTTCTTCACTTAGTTTTAATGCTTCTTCCGCTTTTTTTCGTTCGGTGATGTCATAGACAATCGAGTAAAAAAGTTGTTTGTTTTGAACTTCCAAGAGGTTTGAGAAAATCTCGACATCGCGCACTTCGCCTGAAGCTAATTGATGTTTGGCAGTAAAATAACTCTTTCGATTTTCACGGGCGTTTTGGATATTGCGAAATATTTCTTCCGTCGAAGCGATATTTATTTCGGTAAGATTTTTAGCTTTAAATTCGGCGGGCGTGTAGCCGTAAAATTTACAAGCCGCCGGATTAGCATTAACAATTTCCAAAGTTTCCGAATCAATAATAAGTTTGACCGATTGATTGCCCTCAAACATTTGCCGGTAGCGTTCTTCCGATTCACGCAAAAGAGTTTCAGCGCGTTTTTGTTCGGTGATGTCAATCATCACGCCTTGCCAACAAATTGTTTCGCCCTTTTCATTTTTGACAAACGTGCCTTGATCGTGAACCCATCGAATTTCACCGTCTTCCTTTATAATGCGATATTCATAATCGGTACTTTCGCCGTTTTTCATTGCAATTTCAGTTTCTTGCAAGATTCGTTCGAGGTCTTCGGGATGCAAAACAGAGATCCAAAAATCGCCGGTTTCGACCCATTTTGCTAAAGGATAGCCGAAATTGGCAAATCCCGGGCTGATATAAAGCGGTGCAAACGGCGGCGCGGGTTCGGCGGCGTAAAACATTACGGGCAGATTTTCCACCAGATTTTTGTAGTTGATTTCGCCTTTCTGCAAGTTTGTCAAAAAATTATTTTCCCCGACAATTTCAGATAATAATTTTTCCAATTTTTCGACATCAAGCTGATCTTTAACAAAAACTCTTACCGGATATTTGTCATTTTTTTTATAAACGATTCTTTTTCCGTTTCATCAATTAATAAAACAACTTTTGATTTCAGATTATTTTCTACAATTTTATTCCGTATTTTTGACCAATTCTTTCTAATATCCGGGTAATTTATAAGAAAAATATCATATTTGTCCGACTGAAAAGCATTCAAAGTTTTAGTGTGTGAATCAGTCAGTTCGACATCAAAAAAATCGTGCTGAAATTCTTCAAACAATATTTGAATTTCAGGACAATTATTATTGTCGGCAGTAACTAAAACTTTTAATGGAAGATTTTGATGCTTCATTATTCTTTAAACTTTAATGAGTAAGGCAGTTGATTTTTACAATCTGATAAAGTATTTATTCGTGAGAAAAAGGCTTAAAGTCAGATAGTTTAAAAAAAACAACATAAAACCATTTATATTATACCAAATTATTTGATTTTTTGCTAGATTTCATCAGATTGTTCCGATGTTCGAGTTCAAGCATTTTATTTCTCTAAATTTCCGGTAAATAATTTTCGACCGGTAAATGTTTAGGTTCGGTCTTTTAATATTGAAATTTGAAATCTGAGGTTCATTGATTTTTGATGTTACATTAGCAAAACGAAATACGGTAAAAAGATTTTCTAATCAACCTATTCTTGACGCTTATAACTTCAGAGTGTTAGTTTTTTCTTTAACGGTTAGCGCAAAAAATTATGGAAGAATTAAAGAAAACTCCGCTTAACGAAGCGCATCGGAATCTGGGCGGCAAAATGGTTGATTTCGGCGGTTGGGATATGCCCGTTCAATACACGGCGGGTGTGATCGAAGAACATCTCCGAACGCGCAATTTTGCCGGACTTTTCGATGTTTCGCATATGGGCGAAATCTTTGTCGAGGGCGAAGACGCGATCGCTTTCGTCAATCGTCTGACGACGAATGATGTCACAAAATTGGTTGACGGACAAGCGCATTATTCGGCATTTACGCGCGAAGACGGAACGGTCGTTGACGATCTGCTGGTTTATCGTTTTTTTCACGACAAACTTCTGCTCGTCGTCAATGCCGGAACGACCGAAAAAGATTGGGATTGGATCACTTCGCACAAAGGCGACGAAAATATCACTTTGACAAATGCGAGTGCGGATTTTTGTCAGATCGCCGTGTAGGGTCCGAAGGCGGTCGAAATTGCGCAGAAACTGACCGAAACGGCTTTAGATGAAATCAAATATTATCATTTCACGGTCGGCACTTTCGACGGCGTTGAAGCGATAATTTCCCGCACGGGCTACACGGGCGAAGACGGTTTCGAGGTTTATGCCGACAAAGAATTTGCCGAACAAATCTGGGATAAATTATTGGAAACGGGAAATTATGGTTTCGACAACGGAATTTTGCCGTGCGGTCTGGCGGCGCGAAATACTTTGCGTTTAGAATCGGCGATGTCGCTCTACGGACACGAAATCTCCGACGAAATCACGCCGCTCGAAGCCAATTTAGGCTGGATTTGTAAATTGAAAACTGAATTCTTAGGGCGCGATGCGCTTCTTAAACAAAAGACGGAAGGCTTAAAACGAAAGCTCGTCGGCTTTGAAATGAAGGATCGCGGAATCGCCCGCGATGATTATGAAGTCTATATCAATGATGAAAAAGTAGGTTATGTAACATCGGGAAGCCCAGCGCCGTTTTTGAAAAAAAATATCGGTCTGGCATTCGTTTCCGCAGAGTTTGCAAACATCGGACAAGAGATTAAAATTGATGTCAGAGGCAAAAAATTAGCGGCGGAAATCGTGCCGACACCATTTTATAAAAGACAAGGGAAATAAATTTATGTCTATCGTAAAATTTGAAGCGACGGTTGATAACGGAAATATTGTTATTCCGCAGAAATTTCGCGGTAAAATTAAAGGAAAAGTCGAGGTTTTTATTTCAACCAAAGAAGTCGGAGATAATTCTGAAGAAACAAATTTTTTGCGTGAAATGATTGAAAATTCGATTCACGATCCTGATTTTGTGCCGCTGACGCGAGATGAAATTTATGACCGAACTTAACGAATCGCTTGGTTTCATAGATTCAAATATATGGCTTTATGCTTTATTAACCGGACAAGATGAGCAAAAATCACGGATTGCAAAGAAATTAACTTTAATTGAACCGAGAATTATCAGCAATCAAGTAATAAATGAAGTTTGCGTCAATTTAATCAGAAAAGAAAAATACGGCGAACCGGAAATCCGAAAATTGATTAAATCTTTTTATGCCAATCATTTTGTAGTTGAAATCAGCGAAACGATTTTGCTTTCAGCTTCCGGGTTAAGAAGCAAACTTAGTGTTTCATTTTGGGATAGTCTAATTGTTGCAAGCAGTTTAGCGACAAATGCGGAAATTTTATATTCTGAAGATATGCAGGACGGATTGCTGATTGAAAAGCATCTGAAAATTATAAATCCGTTTAACCGGACAGTTTAGAAACCGAAAAGCAAATTGTAACGAAATTCATTTTACAAGAGAAGCAAATGATTTTATCACCAAACTGCGTAAAATGCGGAAATAAAATGATCGAAGGCTTTATCGCGGACTACACTTACGGTTCTTCAAGCCATTCCGTTGTTCAAAATGTATGGCTTGACGGCAAATTCGAGTCGAATTGGATGGGAGCTAAAGTCAAAGATAAAAGAAAGTTTTTAATGACAACATTTCGTTGTGAAAACTGCGGCTATCTTGAGTCGTATGCAACAGAAGAAAAAGAAAAATAACCAAACTAAAAATTATGGCAAACAACATACCGGAACATTTACATTACAGCAAAGATCACGAATGGGTTGAAGTTGACGGCGGCGTGGCGACGATCGGCATTACCGATTATGCACAGCACGCGCTCGGCGATGTCGTCTATGTCGAACTCCCGAAGGAAGGCGACACATTCGACGCGCACGAAGTTATCGGTTCGGTCGAATCGGTCAAAGCCGTTTCCGAAATCTTCACGCCCGTCAGCGGCGAAGTCGTCGAAGTCAACGAAGAACTCAACGACACGCCCGAATCGGTCAACGAAGATCCTTACGGAAATGCGTGGCTGATCAAAGTAAAAATGAGCAATCCCGGCGAAACCGATGCAATGCTTTCGTCGGAAGAATATGAGGAATTCCTCTCGGAAAGTGAGTAAAAAACGAATAACGGATAATGGATAACGGATAATTAAATCTTGTTATTATCCGTTATCCATTATCCGTTATCCATTAAAAAATTATGCGTTATATACCGAATTCGCCCGAAGAGCGCGAAGAAATGCTGAAGATCGTCGGACTCGATTCGGCGGAAGAACTTTTTCGTTCGATTCCGAAAGACGTTCAATTGAATCGCGCCTTAAATGTCACCGAACCGCTTTCCGAACCCGAAGTAATCGCGGAAATGGAAAGACTGGCAAAAATGAATACCGCCGCCGGAAAACCCTCGTTTTTAGGCGCGGGCGCGTATTCGCATTTTTCGCCGACAATTGTTGACCATTTGATTCAACGCTCGGAATTTTTTACCAGCTACACGCCGTATCAACCCGAAATTACGCAAGGCACTCTGCAGTATATTTTCGAGTTTCAAACGCTCGTCGCGCAACTGACCGGAATGGACGTGGCAAACGCTTCGATGTATGACGGTTCGACCTCGATGGCGGAAGCATTTTTGATGGCGCAGAGAGTTACGCGCCGCGATAAAGTCATCATCGCGCAGACCGTTCATCCCGAATATCTGGAAGTTGCCAAAACCTATACGCAGCACGGCGATCTGACAATGGAAACCGTTCATTTCGATACGGAGACCGGCAGAGTTTTAGAGGAAGATCTGGCAAAATTAGACAAAGAAACCGCCGCGCTCGTCATTCAATCGCCGAACTTTTTCGGCTGCATCGAAGATTTGCAAATGTTGGCGGACAAAGCGCACGAAGTCGGCGCGCTGCTCGTCGTCGTCGTAACGGAAGCGATCTCGTTCGGTTTGCTGAAATCGCCGGGCGCGTGCGGCGCGGATATCGTCGTCGCCGAAGGTCAGAGTTTCGGAATTCCCTTGAGCTTCGGCGGTCCGTTTGTCGGACTTTTCGCCTGTACAGATAAATACGTCCGCCAGATGCCCGGTCGGCTTGCCGGTGTCGCGTACGACAAAAACGGAAATCGCGGTTTTGTGCTGACTTTGGCAACGCGCGAACAGCACATCAGACGCGACAAAGCGACTTCAAACATCTGCACGAATCAAGGTTTGATCGCGCTC
>JBGTIH010000203.1:0-58713 GCA_041745765.1 Pyrinomonadaceae bacterium
AGACGCGATGGCGATGCAAACCGCCCAAAACTTAGCTTTAAAATTTAGAACGCAAGAGAGCTTAAACCATCCGACCGAAAATACGGAAGCCTACATTTTATATTTGCAGGGCGAGTATTTTTTCCGCCGCCGCGAAACATCAAAAGGCGGAACATTTTTTAAAAAAGCCATCGAACTCGATCCGCAATTTGTCAAAGCCTGGGCGGGACTTGCGGCGGCGTACGCGATGGGCGAAGCCGAAGCGACCGTCAATAAGGCTCTGGAACTCGACCCGGATTTAGCCGAAGCGCACGCCGTTCGCGGATTTATCAAAATGTTTCTGGATTGGGATTGGGCGCAAGCTGAAAAGAGTTTGAACAAGGCGGTTGCGCTTGATCCGAATTCGGTCGAAGCGCATCATTGGCGCGGCACTTATCTGGCGATTCGAGGTCGCTTTGACGAAGCCAAAGCCGAATTAAACCGGGCGTTGGAACTCGATCCGACGTCGGCAAATATGATTTCGGATTTGGGGAAAATCTATTATTTTGCGCGGGAATACGAAAAGGCGGAAGAATTTTACCGGAAAGCCGCTCTGATAGAAGAAAATATCGCCGATGGTCGGCTTTTAAGGCTTAACCAAAGACTCGGACGCGAACAAGAAATGTTTGAAAGTCTGATTCGCACGGAATGCAAAAATTTCGAGGAAGGTAAAAAGATTAAATGTTTGGAAGACTTGAGGAATGCCTTTGAAAAAGGCGGCTCAAAAGAGATTGCCGCCGTAAGATTGAAAATTATTTCGGATAGAATTGTTGGCAAAAAACTGCTTGAAAATCAAATTGCCAGCGATTGGTATGCCTCAGCGATTTGGAATCAAAAGCTCAGCGAAAAGGAAAAAGCAATTGAAAGTTTGAATCGCGTTTTAGAAACGAAAACCCGTTATGAAATTCTGAATTTTACCTTTCCGTTTATCGGGGTTGATCCGATATTCGACGAACTACGCGGCGATACTCGGTTTCAGGAAATTTTGCGGAAAATGAATTTGTAAGGTGATAAAGTGGAAAAATGGAAAAGTGAAAAAGTTGATTGAATTTTGATGAATCAACTTTTTCACAATTTATATTTCAGCTTTCGACGCGATAATTCGGGGCTTCTTTGGTGATAATTACGTCGTGAACGTGCGATTCGCGTAAGCCTGCCGATGTGATTCGGACGAATTTTGCTTTGGTCTGCATTTCCTCGATATTTTTACAGCCCGTATAGCCCATTCCAGAACGGAGTCCGCCGACGAGCTGTGTGACGGTTTCCTCAACTGTTCCTTTATAAGCGACGCGTCCTTCGATGCCTTCAGGAACGAATTTTGAGTCGGAAACCGTTCCTTCCTGCGAATAGCGGTCGGATGAACCTTGTTTCATCGCGCCGATTGAACCCATTCCGCGATAGGTTTTAAAACTTCTGCCCTGAAATAAAATGACTTCGCCCGGAGCTTCGGCAGTACCGGCAAACAGCGAACCGATCATCACCGAGTCCGCCCCCGTTGCAATCGCTTTGGCAACATCGCCTGAGTATTTCACGCCGCCGTCGGCAATTATCGGAACGCCGCTGCCTTTTGCCGCTTTGACACATTCATCAATCGCCGTAATTTGCGGTACGCCCGCGCCTGTTACGACGCGAGTAGTGCAAATGGATCCAGGACCAATTCCGACTTTGACAGCATCAACTCCGGCATCAATTAAGGCTTTTGTCGCTTCGGCGGTGGCGACGTTTCCGGCGATTAGTTCAACGTCGGAAAACTCTCCTTTGATTTTTTTAACGGCTTCGATGACGCGTGAGCTGTGTCCGTGCGCGGTGTCAATGATGATGCAGTCAACTCTGGAATTTATCAACGCTTGAGCGCGTTCAAAGAAATCTCCGGTTGCGCCGATTGCCGCCGCGACTCGTAATCTGCCTAGTTCGTCTTTTGCCGCATTCGGATATTTGATCGCTTTTTGAATGTCTTTGACGGTAATCAAGCCTTTTAGGAGTCCTTCGTCGTCAACGACCAGAAGTTTTTCGATGCGGTGATGCTGGAGTTTGACTTTTGCTTCGTCGAGCGTCGTGCCGATCGGAACGGTAACGAGCGGCTGTTTGGTCATTACGTCCGAAACCGGAATATCAAAACGCGTTTCAAAACGCAGATCGCGGTTGGTGATGATGCCGACGAGATGCCCGTTTACGTCGATGACCGGAACGCCGCTGATCTTAAAGCGTTCCATCACTTTCAGAGCGTCCGCCACTAATGCTGTGTTGTGAATCGTAACGGGATCAACGATCATCCCCGATTCCGAGCGTTTTACTTTGTCAACCTCCTCCGATTGATGTTGGATGGAAAGATTTTTGTGAATCACGCCGATTCCGCCTTGCTGGGCGAGTGCAATTGCCAGAGCCGCTTCCGTAACGGTGTCCATTGCCGACGAACAGAGCGGAATTTGCAAGCGAATATTTCGAGAAAATTGCGTTGAAGTATCAGTTTCTGCTGGCAGAATTTCCGAATAATCCGGGACTAATAAAACGTCGTCAAAAGTTAAACCTTCTTTAATATTTTCGATTTCCATAATGTTAAAAACTATAAATAAAAAAGCCCGCACTTAGCTTGCGGGCGCGTAAATCGCTGGAGTTTCCGTAAAAACATGTTTTTAATTTCAGCTTATACAAAAGCCACATAAATTTATTGCGTTGCCGTATTAAACGAAATTTGTCCGCTTTGCAAAATTTGACCGATATTATCTTTTGTAATAACCAGATCAATCGCCTGACGACTCGGTGTTTCAGGTTCGGAAGGCAAAGTAATTTGTTTGCCGTTGATCGTCATTTGTAGATTTCCCGCTTGATATTTTGAATAACTTAAAAGAGCATTTTCTTTTACATCGAGCGTCAGAGGCGATGCCGGTGAAACCAATTGACTTTGCTTTCTCCCATCCGCCGTAAAACTGACAGATGTATTATCATTCAACGCTTTTAATTCGATTTTTATTTCATTCGGTGCGGGCAAAGATTGATTAACATTAGAATTTCCGTTAACCAAATTTGCATTTACCTGTGAATTCACTCCCGAATTATTGGCAATCGGAGTCGGAGTCGGTGAAACTGAAGAACTTTCTCCGTAATAATTATTTAAACTATACGCGCCCCAAGAAATGATCCCTAAAATAATAATCGCAAAAATTATCGTAACAGGATTAAAAGAATTAGTGCGGTCATCGGTTAATACTTCCGGGCGATAAGTTTTGCCATCTTCTTCAAGCTGATTATCTTGACTCGCCACCAAACGAGCGTAATCTTGCAGAGCTTCTTGTTCATCAACACCGACGTATTTTGCGTAAGATTTGAGAAATCCTTTATTAAAAATTCCGCCGGGTAATGCCCGGTAATCGTCAGCTTCGATGCCTTCGAGATAGAGAGCTGAGATGCGTGTTTGCTCCGCGACTTCGCTGATGCTGATACCTCGCGCTTCACGTGCTTGCCGCAGTTTTTCGCCTAGTGATTCTGCCATTTATCTGTGTTTTTTGCGCTTTTCTCACGCCTTTGAAATTCGAATCGGTCTAAATTTGAAATATATCGTTGTTAAACTACTAATGTCAATTCTTTCAAACAGTTTTGTTCGGCGAATCTGATTCCTCAAAGGGAATTATGCAACGTTTGATTTGTCTTAAAGCGAACAAAACTTTCTTCGAGTTTGACAGCAAAATTCATATTCTTGAGGTGATTCTGAATTATTTTGTAAACGGTAATTGTCCGCTGTCGAAGCCAACATTATCCTGAATCATTTTTTTGCTTGCCGAAGCGGGCGTTAATTTTAGCAGCGTTTCTTTCAAAGAAACCGCCAGAGGATTTTGCCATCTTGCCATAATGCCGAATTGCCGGGATTGTTTGACGATCTTGGTCGTGCGCGGAATACGTTCGTTTTGATAGGCAAGCAGGGCTTTTCCCGTCAAACCGTGCGCGGCAATATTTCGCGCCAGAATAAAACCGTCCTCAATCGCCGTACACGCGCCTTGCCCGAGATTCGGTTGCATCGGATGAGCGGCATCGCCGAGTAAAGAAATTCTGTCTTTTGTCCAATTTTTCAGCGGCGCACGGTCGAATAAATCGTTCCGCAAAATTTCTCCGGTCGTCGCTTTGATTGATTCCGGCAGACCGAAAGCCCATCCTTTGTATTTTTCAAGCAAAAATTCGCGCCGCTTTTCCGGCACATCCGTTTCGCCCGGCGGAGCGTTCATCGCCGTCCACCAGTAGATTCTTTTTTCGTCAAGCGGACAAACCGCTCCGCGAATGCCTCTGCCTTGAATTTCCCGAATCGTATCGGAATCTTCGAGCGCGATTTCGGCGATCCCGCGATAGCAGGTTTGACCGGAATAGCGCAGAGGAGTTTCGCCGGCGATCTCGCGCCGGACAAACGAATTTATGCCGTCCGCGCCGATTAAAATGCTGCCCGTCGCGCGTTCGCCGTTTTGAAAATGAGCGGTAACGGTTTCGCCGTTTTGCTCGATTTTTACGCATTCGTGATCGGTAAAAAGAATTTCCGGCGGCAGATTTTCAAGAATCGTATTATGCAGATCGGCGCGGTGCATCACGAAATTTCCCGTATCTTCCGATTCGATCATTTCGCTGATCTTCATCCGCATCAGAACCTTGCCGTCCGGTCGGCACATTTCGCCGTAAATGAGCGGCTGTGAGATACGGCGAATCTTTTCGCCTATCCCGAGTTTGTCGAAAACGCTGACGGCATTAAGCCAGAGTCCCAAACCCGCGCCGACTTCGCGCAGTTCGGGAGCGCGTTCAAAGACCTTTACGCCAACGCCGATCTTTTGCAGAGCCAGAGCCAGCGTCGCGCCGCCGATTCCGCCGCCGATTATCAAAATTTCTTTTTGATTAGCCATATTTTCAGTTTATCTTAATGGAGTTTTTGACTTTGAATATAGTATTCTGACATTTATTTTTTCACAATAAACGGACGATCAATTTTGACTGAAAAACAAATAAATTTTTTAACTTCGGGCATTATGCAGATGTTTCTTTCGACGCTTGCTTTTGCTCTAGCGAATGTTTTTGTCAAACAGGTTTCGCATATTCCGGTGATGGAAGTCGTCTTTTTCCGCTGCGCGATCGCCGGCGTTTTCTGTATTTACGGATTGCGCCGGGCAAAGGCTTCGCTGATCGGCACGAATCACACATATCTGTTCTTGCGCGGATTTTTCGGCACGGTTGCGCTCGCGCTTTTCTTTTTGACGGTGCAGAACATACCGCTGGCGACGGCGATGACGATTCAGTATCTTTCGCCGATCTTTACGACGATCATCGCCATTTTTTTCTTAAAAGAAAGCGTTAAACCGATTCAATGGATTTTCTACGCCATTTCGTTTGCCGGAGTTTTGTTTATCGGGCAAATTGATGCGCGTGTTTCTTATCTGTTTATTTTTCTTGGCATAATCTCCGCTCTAGGTTCGGGCGCGGCGTATAATTTAGTGAGAAAATTAAAGGACGACGAGCATCCTCTGACGATAATTCTGCATTTTCAGCTTGTCGGCATTGTCGCGGGTTTTATCTCGCTTTTTTTCGTTTGGAAGTCGCCCGTCGGTTGGGATTGGTTTTATCTTCTTTTAATCGGCGTTTTTTCCCAACTCGGGCAAGTGTTTTTGACCAACGCTTTTAGCAAGGAAAAAGCCGCGACCGTGGCGATAATTGTGTATTCCGGTTTGATTTATGGCATCGCTATCGGCTGGATTTTCTACGGCGAAGCGCAGACCGTGTTTTCGCTTTTAGGAATGATTCTCGTCGTCATCGGCGTAGTTGCCAGCGTTTTATACGGAAAGCGCAAAAAGGAAATCGAACAGATCGAATCAACGGTCGGGTAAATGAAAATCAGTATAGCGAACAGTAGTGAGCAGGTTTAATTACAATTAAGATGAATCAGAATCAGGATATTTGCATTGCTGAGCATATTTTTGAGAAGGCTTCTAGCATCAACTAAACAAATCTGAAACTAAAAGCGTTAAAAATGTATCTAACTTTTTTTGGTCAAGAAAAAGTTTTTATAAAATATGCAAAACAACGAAAAAATCAAGGCAATCGTCGTAACAGTCAGCGACACGCGGCATAAAGACAACGATATTTCGGGCGTAAACCTGGTCGGTTTACTGATCGGAATGGGCGCGGAAGTCGTTGATAAAATTATCATTTCCGACGATTTTGAAACGCTTAGAAAAGTTCTCTACGGTTTGACCGAGCGCGACGATGTAAACTTAATCATCACAACGGGCGGAACCGGATTTGCCGAACGCGACAACACGCCGGAAGCGACCCGCGCAGTTATTGAACGCGAAGCTCCGGGACTGGCGGAAGCGATGCGTTTTGAGAGTTTGAAAAAAACGCCGACGGCGATGCTCTCACGCGGCGTGTGCGGAATCCGTAATAATACTTTGATTATAAATCTGCCCGGTTCACCGAAAGGCACGGTCGAATGTTTTGAAGTCGTCAAACCCGTTCTGCCGCACGCCATCAATCTTTTAGCCGGAAATACGAAGCATTAAAAGAAGATAAATTCTATTTTGAGGATTTTCGGCTTTAACTGAATTAAGTTGTTATTTAACAACCGCTTGAAATAAACTTTCAAATTATTTATTTACATTTGTATAAAGGGTTAAAGTCTTCGCCTAATGTTGTGATAAAGCTTTTATGAGCCGAAATTAGTTGGAAATCCGAAGAACTTCCCGATCCTCCATCTATAAATATCAACTTTTTCGGATCTGCTCCTTTTTTTTGTACAAAATCACAGATTTTCTGACTTCTGTTTGAAATATTTTTCAAATTCTCATCCTTAGGTTTGTAGATCATAACAAGACCGACATTATCGGGAGATTTAAGCAAATCTAAAGAAAATTCTTCCAATTCGGATTCTGAGAATATTATGTAATAAGGTTTGGGCGAAATTTGTTCAAAGCTGACTCCGACCTCTTTCAACAGAGAAAATGCGGAATCTTTTTTCAGATTTTTTTGAACACATTCGTGGAATAAAAAAGGTTCGGAAGCAAAATAGAACTCACTTTCAATATATTCGACACCGTTTATTTTGATTGTTTTAACCAAAATATCAATATCATTGTATAGAGACCTCCAATATAAATTTTTATTTTCCGCCAAAGCGTATTTAGATAAATCTATTTTTTCCCGAAAAGACTTATAGTATTGCGGAGCATTTTCAAAGATCAAAGGTTTTTTGGGTTTTATTTCAATTTCGAGAACCGTTTCTTTGCATAAAATTATTTCTTTTTCAACAGAATCAGGACAGTTTGATTTATAATAGGTAACTTCAATAACTTCATTTTCCAGTTCAAATATATCAATATTATCTCCTTGTTTCTTTCCGTTCTCGAATCTTTTGTTCATTAATTCCCGATCATATAATAACGGCATCGTATCAAAAGGTGGATTTTGAGAAAAAGAATCGAAAGCCGAAAATAATAAAAATGCGACTATGAGAACAGCTGTTTTGATCATTTTGCCTCTGTTGTGTTTATTGTCTTAATGCGTATTTTAGTCAGAAAATATGTGTATTGACAAATCAAGAAACCGTAGATTTAAACTTAAATTGCTAAAAAATAGCTTTTTTCGGGCGACTACACGGATCAATTGCTTACTCTTAAAATTTTCAAATTCCTTCAAAACTTATCGTTACTTTTTTAAAATTAATAATTTTATGAGAAACTTTAAGAGTTCATTTAACCTCTGAAAGTTATAGACTTTTTATTGATATATCTACTATCCCGATTCTTCAGCATAATGAATCTATTAATATGAAAAAAATGGAAAATCTCTGGAAAAAAATATTTATCTCCGTAATTTTGATTTTTGCACTTAGTTTGACCGCGTTTTTTCAGCAGACGCAAAAGGCGAAAATCTCGACTTCCGAAGAACTCAAAGCCGATCTCGAACTTGTTCCGTGTGAAGACTCTGAAAGATTAGAAGCCGTCAAGAAACTTTTTCTCAAAATGGGCGCGGCGGAATCCGATTTAATTGTCGAAGATTTCAAAACGGCTGAGAATTTGGTTGTTACAAAAAAAGGTAAAACCGGTGAAATCGTCATTGTCGGCGCACATTACGATAAGTCCGGTGAGGGCTGCGGCGCGATTGATAATTGGACGGGAATTGTTATTACAGCGAATCTTTACCGCACAATGAAAGACTTACCAACCGAAAAAACATACAAATTCGTTGCCTTCGGCGAAGAAGAAAAAGGTCTGATCGGTTCAAGCCGGATGGCAAAAGCGATTCCGAAAAACGAGCGCGTAAATCATTGTGCGATGGTCAATCTGGACAGTTTCGGTTTTGCTTATCCGCAGGTTTTAACTAATTTATCGAGCAGCAAAATGACTTCTTCGGCAAAAGATTTGGCAAAGAAATTAAAAATGAAATTTACAACGGGCGAAATTCCACTTGCCGGTGCGGATTCGGATTCTTTTATCAGAAACGAGATTCCGGCAATCACTTTTCACGGTTTATCGAACAATTGGAAAAACTATCTGCACACTTCAAACGACCAACTAAAAAATGTCAATACAGACAGCGTTTATATCGGCTACCAATTCGTTTTGCAGTATTTAATAAAAATTGATTCTTCGGTTTGCAGCAGCTTTAGATAAAATAAAAAATGATGCGGAAGACAGAACCCTACAACTGTCTTCCGCATCATACTTCGCTCAATACCCCAAAGAGCGAATTTTAAGAAGGCGGTTCGAAAATTGAAACCCTAAAATCAATTTCCGAACCATTACTTTCACCCGTTGCCCCCACAACGAGCGAAACTCGTTTCATCATCCGCCGGTTGCAAACAACTCCCGGAATTTGATGATTCTGCTTGCCAGATCAGCGCGTTTTACTGAATTGTTCGGCTCAAAACGCGGTCCGGGTAAGACTTCAAACTGACCGTTGCCTAAGTTCCGGACTTCTGCCGGAAATGCTTCGAATAAACCTTTTTCAATCGCGATCTGAACATATCCGCGCAAAGCGGCGGGAATCTGCGAATTGTCGGAAAGCGTTTGTCCGTCAATAATTACCGGCTGATTCGCACGGCTTCGCGCCAGCGCGTCGTGTCCGAGAGCGCGAACGAATGCGACCGCCATATCCAGTCTTGTAACCGTTCCGGATGGACTAAATTTATTACCTGAAAAACTCATCAAACCGTTCGGTATGAAATCATAATCCCGATTTGTCGAACCGTTGTTCGTAACATACTCGGCAAGCGCGGCGAAATCCCCCGAAACGTCCGTAAATTTTGCGGAATTTCCGAATTTTTGACGAAGTGCCGTATTTAGCCAGAGCGTTTTGGCAAAATCTCCGCGGCGAACATCTGCATTAGGTTGAAAAGTTCCGTTTGCGTTGATGTCCAGATAGCGTGATTTTACGGCGAGTTCGATGTCGGCTTGCGCCGGATTTCCCTGTATGTCGGGAATCGTCTGAAGATTAAATTTTTGTTGACGAATCGTGCCGGAAACCATTCCGGGCAGAGCCGCGCCGGAAGTCGGCAGACTGAAATTCGGCAGAGCCGCCAGACCGCGCACGCCGCGAACTTCAAGAAGCCATCCGCCCGCCTTCGGATTTTTGACGACGACCTGCCGCGTCGTTCCGTCCAAAATAGGCAGAGCGATGCCGCTCGAATACCTAATTCCGTCCGGATCGGTCAGAAGAATTCCGATAGTGTTGCCGTCGCCAGTTTGCAGCGCACTGTCAAATTCGGCGAAAACGTCCAGATTATTCATTCCGGCTTCGACCGTGAAATTCATCGAATTTGCCGAACCTGCGCCGGGTGTCGCGAGCGGATTGTAATTGATCTGAAATGCTTGCGCCGGCGGTTCGGTTATCTCAAAACTCGCGTTAAAGGTCGGAAATTGAATGTTGCGGTATTGCTTATTGCGGTTAAAAACCTTATCAACCGCTGCGTAAGCATTGACGTAGCCCGCGCCCGATTCAAAATCTTCGTAGCCCGGCATACGCGATGCGGTCGAAGTTAAAATGTCGCGGATTTCGTCAACCGAAAGCGTCGGATCGGCATCGAGCATAAGAGCGATTGTTCCCGAAACAAAAGGCGTCGCCATCGAAGTCCCCGAAATTTGCGTGTAAAAAGGAACTGCCGCCAGCGGCAAATCGGCATCGGATGTTAAACCGTTCGACGTTAAATTCGAGATTGCACGAACCGAAACTATATCTGACATAAAACGGTTCGCATTTGTTGCAAATTCGCGTCCCGTTCCCGGAGCGGTAATCGTCGGCGCGTCAAAATCATCGAGAGTTGATTCATTTGTCAGACGCTCTTCCCGCGGCAAACCGCGTGATGAAAATGCCGCCAACCCCCCTTCTTTCGTTCCGGCGGCGACACCGATTACCCACGGAGCTTTGGCAAAAGGATTATATGTTCCTTTGCCCGGACCGGAATTTCCTCCGGCAAAGACGACCGCAATGTTCCGGTCGTAAGCCAGTTTAGTGGCAATTGTGATCGGATTGTTTGGATTAAACGCTCCGCTTCCGCCGTAAGAATTAGATACGACGCGAATATTGTATTGATATTGATTTGCCAAACCCCATTCCCAAGCGGCGATTGCGTTCAGAACAAAAAGCCCGGCACCCAAACCCGCGCCGATGATTTTCGCGCCCGGCGCGACTCCCGCGTATTGTCCGCCCGAACGAATGCCCGAGCCGCCGATTATTCCGGCGCAATGCGTTCCGTGTCCGACGGTTTGATCGGTATTCGGCACGTTTTCAATCGAAATATTCGATGTAAATCCGGACAAAGTTCCCGCGCCGACAATTGTTTGCACGTTTTGAACGACTTTTGTTCCGAACTGCAAATCGGCGTGCGTCGCATCAACGCCCGAATCAATGACCATTACCGAAAAATCTCCTTTTCCCGAAACCGGAAGACCGAGATTTTTCAGCGTCAAACCCGCATCGCTGCGTAGGCGTTCAACGCCCGCGACAACTCTTGCTTCGTGCATAAAATACTGTAACTGATCGTTTGACCAGATCGAACGAACATCCGGATTATTTCTTAAAGCGCGAACCTGTCCGGCGGTCAGCGGCGTGCCGACCATTCCGAGCGTATTGAATTTATATCCGTCATTGATTCCCAAAGCGCGCAGGATAGTTAAATGATTCTCCTGCAAACCGTTCGGGGCGTTAAAAGCGATAATCGTCATTCCGATCTCCGCATTATCTGTTAGCGAAATTAGCTGACTCTCGATTTTCGGACTAAGGGTAGCCGCTTGAATATGTAATGCTGCAAATATGGCAACACACAAAAAAATTGCGAATAATTTCTGAAATTTTTGTCCTGAATTCATTTTCATTTATCTTTACTCCTCAAATGTTTCAAAATGTTTTTGTTTCAAACTGTTTTTCAGCTTATACAAACTCATTTGAGAAATACTTGAGTCAGCTTTGTTAGAATATGATTCAAGACTTGAGGGAAACTTGAGAAAAAAAGAAAAAGCGAATAAAGAAAGCTCATTATGCGCTTTTTCAACAAAAAAAATTAAAGTTTGCTTAAAAATTTCCCGACTTCAAAATAAAATCCATATTATAAACGTCTGATAAAATTTGAACTATTGCGGGTTGAGTTTGAATTCCTTTGCCGAATACTTAGATAATTACTAAGCAGGTGAGATTAAATTTTGTAATATAATTTGTCGTGTTCAGAGTCCAAACTTCAGCGTGTTTCCGCCGCGCTTCGCTCGAAGGAAACACGCTGAAGCGTGGAATTTGAACTAAAACCAAAATCTTACAAAACTTTTGCTGACCTGCTTATCTGTTTCTAGGGTTAAAGATTTTATCGCAAACCACATCTAATCGAATTTGCCAAATTCTTAAAAATATCTCCTATTTATTGGATTAAACTTGATTCTTTATTTATTTTTTTGTCAGTTCCAGAAATAGTCGTTGAGTTTCAGAAGAAGGGGGAACGCCGAGTTCTTTCTTTAGATTATTTTTCAAATCTTGATATTGTTCGGAAATTTTAGCGTTTTTTCCCTGTTTGGCAAAAGTCTTCATAATCAAACGGTGGGCATCTTCACGAAACGGATCCATGTGAAGTATTTGATTGGCAAATTTGAGAGCATCTGACCAATTTTTTTCCTTGAAAGAGATTTTCGCCAGTGCGTTTAAGACTCTTAAATGCTGTTCGGCGAAATAGTTGCGCTTTTCTTCCGCCCAATCTTCATAGATTCCGCTCATAAATTCGCCGCGATAGAGTTCGTGCGCCGATTCGAGATTTTCCAGAAATTTTTCGGTGTCGTTTTCCTTTTTTGCTTTTTCGGCATCCGTGATAAAACCTTCGAATTCTTCCGTATCAATCGAATACGAGAGTTCGGGATTGAGTTGATACGCGCCGTCGCGGAAGACGATAAAATTTTGTTTGAACGTCTGGCGGCTGTTTAAGGCTTTGCGAATGTGCGAAATTGTCGGGTGAAAATTCTTTTCGATCGCCGATAAATCTTCGTCCTTCCAAAATTCATCAATCAAAATGTCTTTGGAAACGCGGCGGTGCGGACTCGTCGTAATATGACAGAAAATGTCGCGCGCGCGCCGCGTCGTCCACGCGTCGGCGGCAAAAGGTTTCGAGCGGTCGCGGAAAATATCAACGTGTCCAAGAACTTTGATCGTCAGATCGGTGATTTTTTCAGCCGATTCGATAATTTGAATATTTTGTGCTTTAATCTGCGGTTTCGCCGCCGCGAGATTGTCGCGCAGATCGAGCGGAAGTTTTTCGATGATGTCTTCGTCTTTAAAGAGATCGGGATATTTTTTAATTTCTTGTCCGAGCCAGTATTCGTAATCGAAACGCGCCGCCAAATCCAAAGCTCTCTGCAAATGCGGCATCATCTCTTTACGTTTTTTTTGTTTGAAATGGATATTTGCCAGCAATAAAGAAGTCATCGCTTCATCGTGAAAAAGCGTTTGATCGTGAAAAAATTTTAAAAGCCCGGCGGTTTCGGCGAGCAAATTTTCGGTGTCGTTCTGCAAGAAACGAATTTCCATCAGAAAAAAATGCGCTCGTCGCATTCCGATCTCGTAATTTGTTTTCCGGCGCGTTTCGATCAGATTTTTAAACAAACCGCGAGCCTTGACCAAATCGCCGTTTTGCAGATAAAACTTGGCGCGTTCTTCGTCGAGATCGCGCGTGGCAATATTTATTCCGGCATCTTCGTATGCTTTGCTTGCTCGTTCGTAAAATTCCGAAGCGTGCGCCGCGTCGCCTGTTTCGCGGTAAAAATTGCCGTAAGTTTCAAAAATCTCGCCGCGCAAAGATTTAAGATTATAAAGCTGACAGAGTTCGAGGGCGCGTTCGAGATTTTTTTCGGCTTCTTCAAATTCGCCGCGCAAAAGATGTAAACGCGACATGTTCAGATGACCGATTGATTCCTGCGGCAATTGTTTTCCGCTTTTTTCGTCACGGAAAATTCTCTTGAGCCAGCGCAGAGCTTCGCCGAAATCGCCGCGAAAACCCGGCGCAAGCGCGAGATTATGCGTGATAATGCGGATAAATTGTTCGTTGGAATTTTTTTCCGCCAGTTCGAGCGCGAAGCGGAATTGCTGTTCGGCATTTGTCCACGCGCCCTGCGCGATCAGGCAAAGACCGCGCGTATTGGCGCATTTAATAAAAGTTTCGGTGTCTTCGCCGACGAGTTTTTCCGCTTTTCCGAGAAATTCAAATGCTTCTTCGCATTTTCCCTTGCGCCGCGCCAGACTTGCCAACGAATGAAGCGCTTCGGCTTCGCCTAATTTATCGTTTTCCAGATGCAGAAGTTTGACAGCGCGATTTAAGATGTTTGAAGACTTTTGCGCGTCGCCTTGCAGCCGCGCAATTTCGGCTTTATGAAGCAGAGCGCGCGGAAATTTTTCGAGAAATTCGAGCGGGATTTGTTCGATAAATCCGTCGAGCGTCATAATCGCGCCGCCAGCCAGCCAATTCGCGCCGTTTGCTGCAATTATTTCCGCCGCTTTTTCGAAATTTTCCGATTCAAGAAAAAACGGCAAAGCCTTTTCCCACTGATCTTCTGCCAGAAAAAAATCGGCGATGCGATTTCTTTCCCGATTTAAGTCGGTCAGACCGATTTCCGAGCGCAGACGGCGTTGCAGAAAATCCTTGAAAAGCGGATGCAGACGGTATTCTTCGGCAAAATAAGCGTCGCCAGCAACCGTTAAAAAGACGTTTTTTGCAGCAATTCCGGTAGCACGGACGCGCATTTCTCTTTCGGGAAAAGTCGGCTACAAATATCCAACGGTAGAGATTCGAGCAGAGATAAACGCAAAAGCAGATTTTGAATTTCTTCCGGTTCGCGTGAAAAAACTTCTTCGGCAAAATAATTGAAAATATCCTTTTCCGATTGTTTGAGCATCTCGCTCAGATCGAGGGAAGGCGTTTCTCTATTTGCATAAATTTTCTGTTCGGCAACCTGGCGAACAAGCTGTAAAGCCGTGATCCATCCCTGCGTCCGCTCGCGGTATTCGGCAATTTCTTCGTCCTTGAGTTCGACATTTAAAGTTGTTCGAAAAAGTTCGCATACTTCTTCATCGGTAAAAAGCAGGTCTTCGCGGTTGATTATCAAAGCTCGGGCTTGCGTCCGGCGGCGCATAATCGCCAGCGGCGGCAAATCGCGCGTTGTAATGATCAAATGCAGAATATCGGAAGAATACTGCAAAAGACGGTCAACGAGTTGATGCACAACTGTTTCGCGTCCGATGTGATGATAATCGTCTAAAACGAGAATAAAGGGCTGTTCGATGGTTTCGAGAATTTCGTTTAAAAGCAGATCAACCGCACGTTCGGGATTAAGCAGAATATCGTCGGACGCTTCCGATAAATAAGGCAGAATCGTTTCGCCGAAAGCGGGCGCGAAATTCTTGATACCGTGCGCGATGTAGCTGAGAAAAACAAACGGATCGGCATCCGTATGATCGAGTTGATACCAAACCGCGCGGCGCGTTTGATTGCGGATAAAATCTGAGATCAGCGTCGTTTTTCCGCAACCCGCATCAGCCGCGACCATCGTCATCGGAGAATTAATATTAGCGCGGAGTTTTTCCGTCAAGCGCGGTCTGGACAGCAGTTCGACGACAGCTCGCGGTTGCAGAAGTTTTGTCCGCAGAAAAAAATCGGGTTTCGGCATTGATTTTCGACGTTATACAACTCTTTGAATTTCAAAACATTATGGCACAACTGGAAAAAATTCTCGAGAATCCCGATTTCAGGTAAAAAAAAGCCCGACAAAAAAATATCGGGCAAACCCTCAACGAAGAGGCAAGTTTTTCGTTCAGGAGAGATTGTTATCGCACAATTTGCGCGGATTGCAGTTCTAAAATTTTCGAGATCCTTCCGAATGAACTCTTATGAATACGTTTTAGTTCTTCTTTAGAAGACTTTTTACTCGATGAAAATTTTTCCAGTTCTTCGAGTGTAAAAAGCAAAAGAGATTCGTCTAAAACGCCCAATTTTTGTTTTGAACGAAGCCGCCAGAGCGGAAAAGAAGGTTTGCTCCTCGAAAGCAAAAGCATTTGAATAGACGGTATTTCAAAAGACAACAAACCTTTGAAAAATGTTTCAAACCAATCGGCATCAAAAACGCTGTGCAAATCGTCTAAAGCGATCAACAGACGTTTTTGCGGAGATGTTTGTTCAAGAACGCTGAAAATCTGTTCTAAAAAATTTAAAATACTGCCTTCATTCGGCTGATTCGGCAAAATCCCGGAAATATCCAATTTCGAATCTGGCAAAACAGTTTGGAAACTTGAAATAAAATATTGCGCAAAGGTTTCCCAATCAGAATCGGTTGATTCGACCCGAAACCAGACAACGCGCTCGTAGTCTTTAGCAAAATCTAGGGCAAGAGTTGTTTTTCCGGTTCCGGCACGACCAAAGATCAAAGATGAGCCGAACTTCTCCAGTTGATTGGCAAGCAACTCATTTAAACGCTGACGCGCAAAAGTTTTGCCCGGTTGCGGCTTCTTAATTTTTTCCGAAATTATCCGAATCCGGCGGGATTTTAAGCACGGTTTCGGCGATTTTTTATTTGAGGAAACGGCATTAAAAGGTAATAATCCTTCGCCGCCATCTATGTTTTCGTGGAATGAATAGTTCAACATCATAACGATTTCAAGAATAATTTAAAAGACTTGAGAAAAACTTGAGTAGCGCGAAATTTTGCAGCATTGTTTCAAAAAATAAATTCATTCTCAAGTTTTTCTCAACCCGCTTTAAATAGGATTGAGACAGTTGAAAAAATTCAACAAAATGAACTTTCCCCGATAAAATTTGAAGTTCTAAATTTTTGGAGGTAAACAAAATGAGAAATTTTATATCAGGCTTAACATTTATTTTTTTATTCGGTGCGGTTTGTTTTGCACAGACGGCGAATAATTCTTCGATTGTTGATGTTTTAATTGCATCGCAAACAAATCTCGATGCACAGTTGCAGGGTAATTTAGATGTCAAAAAATCCAGAGTCGGCGATGAGGTCGTGTTGAAAACGACAAAAACGATCAAGGAAAACGGCGAAGTAATCGTGCCGAAAGGAACAAAATTGATCGGAAGAGTTACCGAAATTCAGCAAAAAGCGAAAGGTAATACGGCATCGAAAATCGGCGTGGTTTTTGAAAAGATGGAAGGTAAAAATTTATCCGCGCCGATCAGCGCGTCAATCGTTTCGATTACAAACATCAGCAAAAATGCGGCGGTCGGCGATGTTTTAGAATCGAACACAAGGGCATCGGCGAATAGTTCGAGTCGAACTTCAACACGCAATTCCGGCGGCGGATTGCTCGGCGGCGCGACACAAACGGTCGGCGGCGTACTGGATTCGACCACGCAAACGGTCAGCGGCGTTACCGATACGGCTGGTCGGACGGTCGGCAGCGCAGCCGAAACGATCGGAACTTCGGTCAAAGGTTTGCAAATCAATCAAACGGCAAGCGGTTCGGCAAATTCTTCGACAACGCTTTCTTCGGCGGACAATAATTTGAAAATCGAAAAAGGCGCGAATTTCCGAATTCAGTTAAGTAAATCGGTCGAAAACTAGGCACAAAGTTTGCTGAAACTGTTAAAGTGTTGATTTTTGAGCGGGTTTGTGATAAAAAATCATTCACAAACCCTACTCAAAAATCGAATCAATTTAATTCAGTTGTTTTATTTTATTACACTTTTTAAACAATTTTCCAATCCGTTATTTTTTAGGTTAACCCAATATGCTTTTGAGAAAAATTATCTGTTTGATTGTGCTTTTCTTGTTTGCCTTTAACACGGCGCAAGCGGGAATTTTATTTACCAAATCAAACGGAATAACCTTAACCGGCGCGGACGGCGTTACTTTAACGGGAATGGACGGCGTAACTTTGACCGGAGCAGATGGTTTTCTGGCTTATAAATCAAACGGTGTAACTTTGACCGGAATGGACGGCGTAACTTTGACGGGCGCGGACGGCGTAACTTTGACAGGCGCGGACGGTTTAACTTATACCGGGCAAAACGGCGTTACGCTGACGGGTGCGGATTCTCTCAATATAACAAATGCGGACGGCGTAACTTTAACCGGTGCGGACGGCGTAACTTTAACCGATGCGGATGGAACAGTTTATCAAGCGGACTCAATTAAAATAGTCAAACCCGACGGCGTAACATTAACGGGCGCGGACGGCGTTACGTTGACAGGTGCAGACGGCGTTACGTTAACAGGCGCGGACGGCGTAACATTAACGGGTGCGGATGGCGTTACCTTAACAGGCGCAGACGGCGTTACTTTAACGGGAGCTGATTTGATTATCGGTTTTGGAACGAACGGGGTTGTCTTTTACCTGATACAACCGGCAGGAGTAACTTTGACCGGCGCGGATGACATCGCTTTTACTGGCGCAAACGGAATTGCGATTACTGGCGCGGAAGGCATAACTCTGACCGGTGCGGATAATGAACCCGCGAATCAATCTCAGGGAATAAATTCAATTGATCCCGAACTCGCCATTTTGCTCAACCGCATAACCGATGACAGCGGTATTAATGCGGTTATCGCTTTTCATAATTTACCGGATGAAAATGACTTAAACGCTTTGCGTCAGATCGGCATATTAGGCGGAACACGCTACAAAGTTTTACCGATGATTATGGTTACAGCAACGCGTCAACAGATTATCGCGGTGTCGCAGCTTCCGAATGTCCGCTCGATTTACGGCAATCGCACTTTAGAGCTGAATCACGATCCGTACTTCAAAAACACTGGAATTCAAAAGGTCGCGCCGGATATTGATCTGCGAAATCAAAACGACGGCATACCTGTTTCGGGCAAAAATATAACGGTCGCAGTTTTGGATACGGGCGTAAATTCAGCGCATAATGATCTTGCCGGAAGAGTAATTCAAAACGTCAGGCTTTCCGATATTCAAGGTTTGCCGCTCGGTTTTGTCAATCCGAATCCGACGGAAAATGTCCCGAACACCGATCCGCTCAGCGGACACGGAACATTTGTTGCGGGCGTGATCGCTGCGAGCGGAATTTCTTCGGGCGGAAAATACGGCGGAGTCGCACCGGGCGCGAAAATTCTCGGTTTGAGCGCGGGCGATCTGAATTTATCGCACGTTCTTTCCGGTTTCGATTATATTTTGGAACGCGGCGGAAATTACAATGTTCGCGTCATCAATTGCAGTTTTTCGGCAAACACGGTTTTCGATTACAACGATCCGGTAAATATCGCCACGAAAATGCTGACGACGCGCGGCGTAAACGTCGTATTTTCGGCAGGGAATTCGGGCGCGGGCAACGGAACTCTGAATCCTTATTCAGTTGCGCCCTGGGTAATCTCGGTCGGCGCGGTTGATGAAAAAGGCAAACTGGCAGATTTTTCATCACGCGGAATTTTCGGCAATCAAATTCACAAACCGACCGTTGCGGCAACGGGCGTAAATGTCGTCAGCTTGAGAAGCACGGTTTCGCAAACGGGAATTCTCGGCGTAGCGACAGGCACGGATTTGCAAAGACTTACGCCGGGCGAACTGCCTTTTTACACGACTGCCAGCGGAACTTCGTTTTCCGCACCGCAAGTTGCCGGAGCGATTGCTCTGATGCTTGAAACAAATCCGAATCTGACTCCGGCGGAAATAAAAGAAATTTTGCAGCGGACGGCAACTCCTCTCCCCGCGTATTTTCAGCACGAAGTCGGCGCGGGAGTTTTGAACACGCACGCGGCGGTTTTGGAAGCGGCGTTTCCGCACCGGAAAATCGGGCTATTTCGTTCGGTTTTGAAAAATAATAAGATTAAATTTACCAAATCGGTTTCAAGTATTTTTGAAGAAAATCTTGGATCTCTTTCAACCCGTTCGACCGGATTTTCGATTCCGACGGACACGATTCAAGCCGGAATTCAGATTTCGTGGGGTTTGAGCGCAAATGATTTGTATTTGAAAGTCAATGATGCCCAAAACAACACGGTCGGAAGTTCTAACTATCTGAATTTGCCGGGTTTAACCGGACTGCGCGAAAAGGTCGTGCTGAATAATCCTGCACCGCAAAGTTACAGAGCTTTTGTCGGATATACTCTTTCGGTAGGAACTCCTCAGAAGTATTTCGGTGCGATTGAAATAACGCGGGTTGATTATTCCGGCGTTTCCGATCTGCAAACCGTTTCGCCGCAGTTTCAGCCGTTTGTCAAAGAAGCGTTGCGAAAATCTCTGGTTTCGCCGCACGGCTCGAAATTTAATCCGCATTTTGCCGTAACCCGCGCCGAATTAGCCGAATCATTGCTTAGAAGTGGCAGCGTTTTGCAATATGTCGCCGCAAATCCTTTGTTTAATGATGTTCGAAATTTAACAACGCGGCTTGCGGTCGAAAGTGTTCAAACTGAAAATTTATTTTATGACGCGCAGAGCGGAAATGATTTTCGCCCGTTTGAAACGGCAAACAAACTCGTAACGGCAATTGCGCTGGTCAAAGTCGCCGGTTTGGAAAATCAAGCGGTAGCGGCAAATTTACCGTCGAGCGTAACTGATGGAAATACAATTCCGAGCCAGTATCGCGGCTACGTCGCAATTGCTCTTGAAAAAGGTTTTGTAACGATTGACGGCAATCAATTCAACCCGAACCGCGGCATCAACCGTACTGAACTCGCTCTCGGGATGGTCAATCTGAATCGTTTTGTCAATCAATAAAATTTCTAATTCAAAATAAATTCGAGTTCTTCGGTTAAATAATTTTCCGTTGAACTTTTCTTTTTCTCAACACGATTTACATTTTCTAAAACCTCAAACAAACTCCCGACATTATCAACAAAAAAATCAATCGATCCGTTTTCCGCATTTTTTGATTCTTCATCGCGGATTTTGCTCATAATGGAATCAAACGCCTGATCGTGAAGATTAAAACGAATCGTCGTAAATTCATCAAATTTTCCATCAATTTCCGCCATTTCCGCCGGATTTACATCCAGCATTTGTTTCAGCAACTCCGCGTTGTTTGCAAAGATAACCGTATTATTTTGAATTAAATAAACCAATTTCCAGCCGAGAAAAGGCATTTCCAATTCGCGCCGGGATTTCCCGTTTTCTTCAATTGTTTTCCAGTTTAAATCGGTTTTGTTTTTTGAAACCGTCATTTGATTTTTGGCTAAACCGGCAAGGGTGTTTTCCAGTTTTTCACGATTAAGATTTTGCGGGTTTTGCAATGTCAAAATAAATGCGCGGCGATTTTCAAAAAAAAGCGGCATCGGCAAAACCTACGGACTTATCAAACTTGCCGACGTTTGCGGATTAGCCGCGCCGATGATTTGATTTAGTTGCCTGATTATCTCGCTTTCATTACGCAAATCAACTTCGTTTAGCTCAAAATCTTCGTCAATTTCATTAATTTCGGATTCAAAATTGCTCGAATTACTGTAAAAAAATTCGGAATAAAAATTCCCGGAAGATTTAGTATTTTTACTTTTACGCTCAAACGCGGAAAATCCGTCGAGCAGAGTTTTTCGAATTTCTTTTGCCGTCGAACCGTTCAAATTATCTACTATTTGAAACTTAAAATGCGGCACGTCTTCGGGAATGAATTTCTGTAAAGCGTTGATTTCATTCGCCGGAATTTTAGTTTTATTAGCAACTTTGCCATTAAGGAGAAATTTCCGTCGTTCGATCAATTTGTTTTCCTGAATCTCAAAATCAAAAATTCCGGCGCGGATTTTTTTTAGGTTTTCAAGATTCTTAAACGCCCAGTAATTCTTAAAATACCAATCGTCGTTCAGCCTGCGCTGATCAACCCAGATCGTCGCCTGATGTGGTTCGGTTTTTTGGCTTAAAGTCTTAAATTCCGGCGCGTCGAACAGATTTTTTTCCTTCGCCTTTCCCTTGATAATCGCCAGAGTTTTAAAGAATTTGACCTCATCGGTTGCCAAAACAAAACGGCTTTTAACAAAAGCAATAAGCAATTTTTGCCGTTGCCGTCCGCGATCCGAAGCGACATTTTTGCTGTAAAAAAACGTTTTGTCGTTGAGCGTGTTTTCTTCAAACACGGATTTATTAAGGAAAAACTGCGAAGCCATAATTTTTTCTTCGCTGAGAGGCGCGACAAAAACAAATTCCAAACGTCCGATGTCATAAACGGCAATCGCCGCTTTTGTTTCGCTCACACTTAATACCGCAGAAACATCGAGCGGAAAATTGCTTTCCACTTCAAATTCATTTAAACGGCTGAGGAGTTTCATCGCCAGATGTTCGTTTTCAAATTCGTTAAAATTCGTGCTTTCAAGATATTTTTGTTTGATTTCGGATTCATCCCAAAGTTGTAAAAGCGCGGGCAAGTCCTGAAATTGCGCGTAAACCAAAGCCCCTTCGGGAAAATCCTTCGCCTGCGAAAACGCTTCATTCGCCGAATTGATTTTTGCATAAGCAAACACCGCCGACAAAAAAAGCAACACTAACAATAAATATTTGAATTTGAACAATTTAACAAACATAAACTTTGCCTCTGCCGCGCCTTCGCGTTAAAAAAAACTTTCTACGAAATCCGAAAATCAATTTTCGGCTGATTATTTTTTTCGGCAATTTTTCGTTCGATTTCAAAAATCCGGTTTTCCGAAATTCGCCGGTTTTCTTCATCCGAAATCAGCGTAAGTCTTTTCTTTTCAAACTCGAACGCTTTCGCTAATTCGCCGGTTTCTTCCGCCGCTTTTGATAAAATCCCCAAAATTTCCATCTCCGATTTTGCTAAATTTTCCGCACTTTTATCCGCCAAAGTGTTAAATTTAGAATCTGAAATTTGAAATCTGAAATCTGAAATCTGAAATCCCGAATCAGCCATTTTCAAAGCGCCAAGCGGTTTTCCGCTTTTTAGATAAAGCCTGATAATTTGAAACACGGGCTTTTCTTCAAAAAAGCCGAAATTCGCGCCATAATCAATATTTGAATTTTTTGCTTCCGAAAACGCTTTCAGAGCGATTTCGCTTTGATCGTAATTTTTGGCAATAATCGCTTGCAAATAAAGCATTTGCGGACTTTTGAAGGCGGATTCGTCCAGAATTTTAATTGCTTCGACAAAATTCCCGTTTTTCTCCAGCGAAATCGCCGTAATTGCGTCCGACATTTCCGAGTCTTGCAGATTATTTTTCAAACTTTCCCAAAACTGCACATTGTTTCCGAAAATTTCTCCGGCAACAAACAGCGCTTGCCAACGCTCGTTACGCAACGCATTTCGGTCGGAAATAACTGTCTGCAAATATTTCAAGGCGGCTTCAAAATTTTGTTTTTCAGCCAAAAGCCGCGCCAGTTCGATTTTATTTATTGAATCTTCGGGGGAAATTGCAAGCAATTTTTGTCTGTAATTTACCGATAAATCAATTTCACCAAAATTTCCCGAAATTTCCGCCGCGTGGTTTAACGCCGCGAGTTTATCGAGATTATTTTCCGCTTGAATCTCGAATAATTCGGGATTTTTCGGCGAAAAAGTTTTGATCAAATCTAAAGAATGCAATTGCCGGAGCGCGTTTTCACGAGAGTCGTCAAATGAAATTTCGATCATCAAATCGAGCATTTTCAAAGCATCTTCCCGGTTGCCTTTTTCAAATTCTGCTTCGGCTAAACCTATGAAATTAGATAAATTATATTTTTCAAGCGCAAGCGAGCGGGAATAAAATGCTTCTCGCAGATCGAGAATTTCGGCATGAGAATTTTTAGCTTTCAGAAGTTTGATAATTTCATTCAAACGCAGCAAATTAGGCGGATTCAATTGCTTTGCATCCAAAACATCTGTAATTCCGACAAAAGCTTTGATTTTTTGGATGGTTTCGATTGAAACGCCGCTTTCCAGTTCAACTCGAAATTTCGCCAATCTTAACCAAACGGGACGCGGAAATGTTTTTTCCAGAGATTTTTCTATTTCCGAGATCAAATCTTTCGCTTCCGAAAAGTCATTTGTTTTCAATAAATAATCCAAATATTCCTGTTGCCAATCGAGTTTTTCGCTTTTTGACGCAGAAATTTCAAAATTATTTTCATGATCCAAAATCGCTTCCGTTTCGGCGGAAGTCCAATTCAATTTTATCAATGCCATATATTCCGAATCATTTTCCCACGAATCAATTTCCGCGCTTCGCTGGATCAAAATTCGGTAAAATTGTTTGATTTCATCATCGGCAACAAGCGATTTTTCGACGACGTATTTAGCCAAAAACAATTTTTCCGGCGCAGTATTTATGAGTTTCAGCCAGAATTCCGCTTTTTCCGATTTCTCGCGGAAAGAATCCGACACCTTCCGCAAAAATATCAAAAGTGCGGCAGAAGGATTTTCGTCCGGCGTTTCGCCGATAAATTTTACGATAGTTTGAAAAAGATTTTCCCGCGCTTTACCGGCTTGCCCGTAATCTTCGAGAGTTTTCAAAAATAGTTCGCAATCTTCCAAAGTCGTTTGTTCACCGTTAATTAGCTTATGCCAAGTTTCGTCCGCTTTTTCAGTTTCGCCGTTTTGAAAATATGCAATTCCGAGATTTGCCCAAAGATTCCTATCAGAATAATTTAACTCTTGCGCGATTTTCAGATGTTCGAGCGATTTATCAAAATCCTTGTTTTCCAGATAAAAAACGCCCAGATTAAACTGCTCGACCGCATCTTTCGGGCGATTTTCCGTCATCGCCGGCAGATATTTTTCCGACTGATTTTTGTGTGTTTCATTCTCAGAGAGTTTCAGCCAATTGCCGAATTTATATGTCAGGTGAAACCATTCATCGCCTTTTAATTGATTTTCGTTATTTTGTTTAATAAGTTCGCCGATCGGCGCAAATTGGAGAACCGCTTGAAAATACGCCGCTTTTTCATCTTTAAATTCCGAAAGCGCAAGCGCAATTTGGGCGTTTTTCGTCTGTTTCCAAATTTGCGGAAATGAAGCGTTTTCAATCGCCCGATGCGCGGCATCTTTTTCGTTTTTTGAAATCAGAAAATTGATCAACTGAATCTGATGCGGCGTGTTTGTTTCGGCAAGCTGATGAATTTCGCTTTTTGCATAAATTTTTTCAAAATAACTATTTACAAAATTGTCTTCAACGGAAATTTCTTTTTTCGGCGATTCAAAATAGTTTTTCAGCGCGTTTAATTCTTTTTCTTCATTGCCGAGAATTCGCGCGATTTCAGCGGTTTTTTGCGGATATTCAAAATAATTACGGTTTTCGTCGAGTTTGGATTCGGTTTCTAAAACTTCCAAAACCCGCGCAACATCTCCGCGTTCTTCATAAAAATTCAAAACCGCGCGAAGCTGCGTGTGATAATTTTCCGAATTTCCCAACTTGAAGGCTTCATCTTTTCGCACCAGCAGAATTTTTTCTTCGAGTTTGTGGAAACCACAGCGAGAAATCAAATTTTGCAATAAAGCAAAAGTTTGATGCTTGTCGGTTTTCGTTTGATTTTCAATGCGTGTTTCAAAATTACGGTAAAGCGCGGCGAGTTCGTTTCCGGTCGCGTTTTGCACGGCAATATTGCCGATTGCTTCGGGCAACGCGCCGTCAAAAGTTGCTAAAAGATTCCGCGCTTTGCCGACATTTTCAGCATTCGGATTTTCCACTTCCGCGATCAATTTTTCGCGTAAATTCCAAAGATTTCCGGTGATTTTGTCTAAAGAATCTTCTAGTCGAACCATTTTTGCATAGCCGATAATATCTGCGGATTTTAACCCGGATTCAAGCGGATTTTTCTGTAATTTATTGAAAGCATTGCGATAAGCTTCAATCGCCTTTGCCTTTTCGGTTTCGCTCAAACGGGCGGCTTCGGCAAATTCTTCCGTTGGGTTTTTTGTTTCGTTTCTTTTGATTCCAGTCATTTTTTCGCGGACAAGTTCGGCTTCCTCTTTGCGTCCCGCGTTTTCCAGAATCTCGATTTTTCGTTTGAGATAATTCGGCGTTTCGTTGGTTAATTCCAAAACCTTGTCCATCGTTTCAATCGCCGCATCCGTATTTTTCGCTTTTTCATAAACTCCGGCGAGCGCAACGTAAAGTTCGACCATTTCCGGTTGGTTATGAATGGCGAGTTTATAGTTTTCAGCCGATTTTTCAAAATCTTTGTCGGCTTCGTAAATCCTTGCCAAAACAAGCATCCAGCGATAATTTTTATAAGCGTCTTCGGCTAATTTTTTGTAATAAGCCGACAATTTTTCCGCGCCACCGTAACGGCGAACATATTTGATCGCGCTTTCGATATTTTCTTCATCGTCGGGCAGACGATTAATGATTTCGATATGCTGGGCAATCGCCGAATGGTAATCGGCAAGCCGCGTAAATGAATTGATCAAACGCCTGCGCCAGTCGGCGATTTCGTCATTCATTTCTCTGGATTCGAGCGATTTTTGTTTAATTTCAGAAAGCGTTTCGGCAGCGATTTTTCGCAAGCGTTCCGGTTTGTTTTGGTGAACAAAGATATTTGCCAATTCATCGAAAACTTCCGTATCGCCTTTATTTTCAGCGTGAAGAGTGAGTAAAATTTGTTCGGCGGCTTGAAAGTTATCGAGCGAAACAAAGTGCGAGGCAAGTTTTCGTTTAAAGACATATTTATATTTTCCGCGTCCGAGTTTTACGCCGTTTTGCAAAATTTTCAGCGAATTTTCACGAAACCCGAGCCGCCAGTAAAATTCGTCCGCTTCGCTCAGAACGCCGTAATTTGTCGGATATTTCTTAACCAAATCTGCCAGAATCTGCGCCGCTTTTTCCTTTTCGCCCGAATCGCTGAAATCTTCCGCCAATTCCAATTGATATGAAATCGCATTTTTCTTGTTTTCAGCAAATTTTGCGAGCTGTCGCAGAACCAATCTTTCGCCGAATTTATCTTCCAGATTTTCATAATGGAATTTTGCTTCACTCAGAAATTCTTCCGAATTATTTTGCGTAACTTCTTTGTTTAATAAGTTTAATGCTTCTTTTTTTTGTTCGGATTTAACGAGAAAATGCGCGTAATTAAGAATAAGCGTCGAATTTTTGTTTTGTTGTCGTTTTTCATTTTCAAACGCAGTTTTAATCAATTGATTAAAACTTCCGCGCTTACTGAGTTGCACCAGACGATTTTTTGTCCGCGAGATATTTAATAAAACTTCTTCGTCATCCGAAGCCGTGCCGATCTGTTTGATATATTCGGAAATTGCTTGTTGTTTATCGTTTTTCGCCTCATAGATCGCGCCGGTTTGAAAGGCGTAAAGCGTATCGTTATTCATCTCTAAACGTAAGTTTTTAATGACATTCAGCGCATCGTCGAATTGGAAATAATCCCAATAAACAGTCGCCGTTTCGAGATGCGTCTGCGGTTCACCGCTTGAAATTATAACCAACTTTTGCCATTCGTTTTTCACTGCTTTATAATCGCCGAGTTCGGCGCGGACCTCTCCGGCGCGGGTTCGGTTTTGAAAGGAAGCGGGAAGAAATTCGGCTTGTTTGTGCGTGATTTCGGCGGATTCCTGCAAAAATTTCCGGTCGGTTTGTCCGAATGAACGCGTAAAATTTATCAAGCGTTCGGAAAATTCCGGATTGTTCGGATATAAAAGATTCAGTTCACGATAAGCGACGACCGATTGTTCGAAATTTGAAAGATGTGCGGCGGCATCGGCGCGGAAAAGTTTGTAAGGCAGAGTTTCGATTGAAGTGTTATCTTTAGTTTTTTCAATGGCTTGCAATAAATGAGCGCGAAGTTCGCCGCGTTTTGAAAGATCGTTTAAAAATTCCTTGCGGATTTCGGGCATTTCAAAATAATATTGTGCGGTCAATTTTCGCCATTCTTCCGGTTGTTTTGTCGCCTGATAATATTTCAAAAGTCCGGCGACAAAATTTTGATTATGCGGAAATTTATTGTGTGCTTTTTGGTAGAGTGCAAAATATAATTTTCCTTCAAAACTTTCGGGATTTGCCAAAACATTCGAATCAATAAACGTCCAGAGATATTCCTGAGTTTCCGTATCGCTGAATTTTTCGATCAATTCGTGCGACAATTCGCCGAATTCCGTCTTGCGCTGATTTTTGATATACCAGCGCGCCAATTTATCGCGCCATGTTTTATTTTGAAATTTAGCAATCGCGTTTTTGTAAATTTCCAGCTGTTGATCAGTAAAATTAGTCTGCGTGAGCCAATTCAGAAAATCTTCGTAAAGCATTGGTTCATTGGAATATTTATTGATCTCATTCGTATAAAGCGCAAGAATTTCCGGTGATTTTTTCTCTCTGGCAAGTGATGCGACAAAGCGATTCAAAACTTGCCGGTAAGAGATTTTCGGCTCTTTCATTGAAATAAAATCGGTAAACACCTTCGGCGGCGAATAATAATTATCGTCCGAATTATCATCCGTTTCAGACGGAATATTAATTCCTCTGTTCGATTCAGAAATTTCCGAATTATCTTCAACCGTATCAATAATTAAAGGATTGTTTGAATCGCGCCGCGAGCCGAGTACATCCATGATTTTTTGATAAATTTCGCGTTCCTTTTCCGCATTTCCGGCAGCGATAAAAGCATCGGCGAGTTTGAGCGCGGCAAAGGGAAAATCGGCTGAATCCTTAAAATTTTCTTCAAATTCGGCAAGCGTTTTTTCGGCGATTTCAAAATCTTTTTCTGCTGTGTAAAGCCTGATAATATCGAGATACATCTGGGCGAGTTCCGCCCGTTGCGGAAATTCCTGTTTGAATTCGTTAAAAATGCGATAAGCGGCGGCGCGGTTGAAAAGTTTGACGGCGGATTTTTCCTTTGCTTCAAGTTCTTTGCTTGGATTTTTATCTGCAAAAATCAGAGACAATATCCCGTTCGTAATTCCCGGATTCGTGTCGGATGCGGCAATGTCGCGGTAAAAATCCAGATTTCCTTTAGTCAGAGCTATCCGTTCGTTTTCCGAATCGCAGAGCAGCGTAAAAAGCTGATAAAGAATTTTGGAGCGAAGTTCACCGTTCGGTTTTGCTTCCTCTATTAAGAAAAGCGTGTACAGAAAACGCGAGGCGAGATCGGCGTTTCCTTCGGAAATCAAGTGAAGCGAAACGGTTAAAAGTTCGTCCGCGCTCCATTCGAGTTTTTTTTCATTTTTCGCTTTTTCAAGCTGCAAAATCACATTTTCCGAAGAGTCACCGTCATATTTCAAATAATGAATCAGGCGAATCGCCGTGCGGAAATCTGCCGGATTTTGCCGGAACTTTTTGTTCAGATCAATGCCATAAATTTTGAAACGATTGTTTTCAAAGAGGAATGAATAAAATTCTTCGGTTAATTCGGGCGACCAATTCGGCTCAAACGCCTCAAAATAAACATTTTCAGCTTCGCGGTTTTTCTGTTGCGAAATCAAAACCGAAACTTCTTTTTGGAGAAAGTACTCCTTTTTTTCGGGGAATTTCGCGCGGTTTTCGCGGAAAAATTTCAAAGCTTCTTCAAAGTTTTTTTCTTCGATCAATTTATCCGCGTATTGCTCGAGAATCGAAAATGCGGTTTTGTCCTGCGCTATAAATTCTTTGTAAAAATCGGCTTTCAGATATTCTTCCAGTCGGTGAGTTTTAGCAAGATTTATTAAAAGCGAAAAATACTCGCCGCGTTTTTCCTTCGGAGCGAGTTTGATCATTTTACTGAAAACTTCTGCTTGCTTTTCAAATTCGCCGCGACGGTTGTAAAAAGCGGCTAATTCGTTTAATCCGATGAGTTTATCATTAATAAGTTCTAAGAATTTGTTTAAATTATTTTCGGCTTCATCAAATTTTTCGAGTTTTTCATTTATTTCGGCAAGTTTAAGATAAATTTTCGGCTCGGCGGGGAATTTTTCCGCAACTTTTGCTAGACGATCAAATGCTTCGGCGGTCGGAAACGGGACGATTGCATTTGCGCCGAAAAATTCCGTACGCCTGTAAAGCGCGGCTTCAATTGCCGTATCTATTTCGTCTGCGGCGTTTTCTTCAGCGGGTTTGTTTTGAAGTGAAATTACGGAAAAAAAAATTAAACCGGCGCAAAATAGCGAGAGGATTATAATTGTGAAAATTTTTAGTTTTGATTTAAGCATTTAGTAAATCTCCAAACTCACTTCTTCGGTTGATAAATTATGGGCGAAATCTTCTGCCGTAACGGTTAAAACATATTTTCCGGGCGCAAGATTTTTCGGCACATTCAGTTTACCGACGTTTGTTTTTTCCGAATCAGACCAGAAAAGTTGAACGGGTTTTGCGCCGTAAAATTTTGCCGTCAAACGTGCCGTGTCGCTGTCGGATGACACTTTGAGATTTATTTCATCTCCGGCGCGGAATTGTTTTTTCTGCAGATTGATTTTTACCTTCGGCGCATGGCTGTCAACGACGAATGTTTTCTTTTCTTCAAAACCGTTTCCGTTTTTGTCGGTCAAAAGCAGACGGCAAGTATAAGTTCCGTCGGTCATCCAAACGGGAGCGAAAAATCTACCTTCCCAAACGCCTTCTTCAGGCAAAAACCGAAGCGGCAGAGTTTCGCCGAACGGCAAAACGGCAAAGACATTTTCGATTGATTCATCCGTTTTGACACGAATCACCGGATCGCCGGGCTGGATCAGGCGCGGACGCAGCAGCGCACGCGGTGCAGCGAGAAAAGCCGTATAAGGCGAAACCAGTTTGTATTTTTGAGAAAGGCTGATGATCTCCGAAATATAATCTTCACGCTCGCCGTTTTTATTGATTTCGCGGACAAGCGCATCAATCCGCGCGCGCGCCCAAAGCCGCGGCAGATGTTTATGGAAATCGTCGAATTCGGGAAGTTTTACGTATTTTTCAAAACTCAGATTGCTGTCGCCGAATTGCGCCGAAAGCGCGATTGTCGCGGATTCCTGCGGCTCTTTGTAACGCCCGACAAACGAAAATGAAGAACCGTCGAAACTGTTTGCCGAAGTTGCGTAAATTTGTTGGAAATTATTGTTTCCAAAGGAATTAAATTGCAGATTTTCAATCGAAGGATTTCCGACTTTGGCAAAGAAAATCCCAAGCATTGCGGAAATATCTTCGGTTTCCCGCGCCTGTGCAAAGTAGCCGTTGGTTTTGTCGGTGAGTTCTTTGATAAGCATCGTGTTTGCATCATTTCCGATGGCGAAAGCGAAAAATTTCAGTTTGTTTGCGCTCCGAGCGGTTTCAAAAATTTTGGCGATTGAATTTATATCGGTCGTTTCAAGCGTCGGGTTGGCGTCGGAAATTAAAATTATGCTTCGCTCGCCGCCTGAAAAATTTCGGGAAATTTCGACCGATTTTTCTAAAACTTTCTTTAAATTCGTGCCGCCGCCGAGCGTTGAATTTTTGATAAATTCCATTGCATTTTCGATGTTTTCGGGCGTTGCTTTTTGCGGCAGTTCGGAAAATTGTGCGGCTTCATTGCCGAATAAAACGAGATTGAATTCGTCCGATTCATTTAAACTATGCAGAAAATAATCGGCGGATTCGACCGCTCGCATCAGTTTTTCGCCGAACATCGAAAGGGAAGTGTCGAGCAGCAAAACGACTCGGCGCGGTTTTTGCGGTTTTTGATTTGAAGTGATTTCCTCATTAAAAATCGCCTGTGCCTGAAAATAGCCGTCCGCGCGTTTTTCGGCAAGAGAAGGATCGCGGATGTCATAAGAAGAGATTTTTTCCGGTGCGCGATAGGCGATAAAAGAAAGCGAGCTGTTCGGCACATTGATCTTGTAATTTATTGTTAAATCGGAAGTTAAATCAAAATCGCGGGCGTGAAATTCGGCTTCAAATTCGTTTGCGCTTTCCTTTTTTATCTGAAGCGGCAGAGCCTTTTCGCCGAAATCAATTTCGGAAATCGGGTAATCGTTATAGACGCAAACCGTCAGATTAAATTCGCTCACCCGTTGCGCCGCTCCGTCGGAGGGTTTTAAGGGAAACGTAAAGCGCGAAGTCAGATTCTCAACCGGCAAAACTTCCGTGTATTCCATCTCGACGCGTTTTGTACCGTTAGACGGAATCGGCACGACTTTGGCGGAAAACGCCGAATTTCCGCCGCGTTCGTCGTCCTGCTGCAAAATTCCGGGATCGATTTCTTTTGCTTTTATCTCGCTGTAAAGCGTGTTGGCGCGGCGTTTTTCGAGCATTACGCCGGGAATTCGCGTTTCGCTGTCCCAAACCGCAAAATCGGAAACCGATGCTGTTTCCGGCACAGCAAAAAGATATTTTCCTTCAAGAGTTTGCTCGGAATGATTGTCGAAAATCTGAGTAACCTTAACGGTTGCGTGTTGATTATCAATGCAAATATCGACATTCATCGCGCCGAGCGAGAGGATTTTATCGTCCGGCTGGTTTTTGATTGAAGACGGAATCAAAACACCGGATTGTGCGCGGATGAGTTGAAACGGAATCGCGATCAGCGCGACCGAAAATGCGGCGATGATTATCAAAAAATGTGAAAAATTTTTCATAAAAATGTAACGCCGTCCGTCCCGGCGGCTGTTTCGGAATGCGTCTTGCATTCAGATTTCGTTTGGTTTTGAAAAGTCTTTTTTTATCAGAAAGTGTGGCAGCAAGATGCCACCACGACAGCCAGCGGGACGCTGACGGTACGATTTTTAAAAGAAACTATTATTGATTTTTGCGATTCCGTTTGTTGTTCCGAAATAAGTATTTTCAGAATCTCCTGCGATGCTCAGGACATTTATTGACGGCAAAACTTTTGTTAAATGCGTCCATTTTTCCGACTCTAAATCGAAAACCCACGCGCCGCTTAGAGTTCCGATAAAGAGTTTTTTCGCATTTGAAAACATTGCATTCGGATTGACGAAGATTTTTCCGGTTTCGTTTGTAAAACCGCGCAGCTCACCCGATGGCAGAATTTCATAAACTCCGCCGCCGTAAGTTCCGGCGAAAACCCTTGAACCGTTTGAACTTAAACCTGTTATCCAATTGTTTTGAAGAATAGAATTCGAGTCTTTATAAACTCTGACAACTTTGCCTTTTTCGATTTGTGCGAGTCCGCCGAGTGTTCCGACGAAGGCGGAATTTCGGGCGAAAAGCGTCGTTGAAATCGTGTTGCTCGGCAAACCGTTGACATTTGAAAATCCGCGCGAAACACCGTTTTCATCGAGCCAAACGCCTTTGCTTGTCGCGAAAACCGTGTTTGAATTTTTACCGGAATTTTCTAAAGAAATATGAGTTATCGAACTGCTCGGCAAAGAATCGTTATTTATTAAAAAATCGCTTTTAAAACTCTGATCAAAACTCACCGCGCCTTTTGAAGTTGCGCCGACGACCGCATTTTCCTGCGCATTAAGGGCATTAATTTCTTTGATTACGTCGGTTTCGAGATGCGCGAGTTTGATTCCTTCTTTTGAAAAAATATCAATGCCTCTTCGGAAATTTCCAACCCAAAGTCTGGAGTTTCTATCAATTGCCAATGCGGAAACGACGTTGCCGGTCGGCATTGTTTGATCGGAAAAATCTCCAAACGGCGAAGGTAAAAATCGGGCGGAAGTTTCCGCAGAGGTTTGCCAGATTCCTCCTGTTCCGACAAACCAAATTTTTTCATCATAAAAAAAAAGCCGCGAATTTGTTATGTTTTCGGGCTTTTTCCAATTTATTTCATTAAGCGAGTTTCTTGTCAAACGATTCGATTTTCCGTTAAACGCGAAAATTATGCCGTCGTCGGTGGTCAGAAAAACCTGATCACCAAATTCTTCCAAACTCGAAAGCGTCGGCAGATCAACGTTTTGTTGAAAGATTTTTTGTGAATTTATATCGAGATCGCCAAATACGGCTTGGGAAACGCCTAAATCCGTGCCGACGAAAAGATTTTCACCGACGATCTTTGTGCCGACGACGCGATTCGAGAGCAAGCCGTTTTCCTTTGTAAATTGCTTCCAGATTCCGTTTTCGAAAATCCATAAACCTTCCGCGAAAGTGCCGACGAAAAGCGTTGAATCTGCGGAGTTTATAAAACTTACACCGACTATTCTTTTGTTTGAATTATTCGTAATTTCAAAAAATTTCTTACCGTCGAATTCGAGCAAACCGCCCGCAAAAGTTCCGATAAGGAGTCTTTGATTATCGGATAAAAGATCGGTAATCGTTTGTGTTTCGTGATTTTTAAAATGATAGCTTGAAAAAATTTCGCCGTCGAAAACGACGAGTCCGCTTTCGCGTGTTCCGATAAAAAGTTGTGAATTAAAAACTGCAAGAGTTGTCAGATCACTTTCCGGCAAACCGTCTAAAACCGTGAAATGTTTGAGAAGTTTTCCGTCCTGGGTCATTTTCAGAAGTCCGGCATCGGTTGCGGCAAAGTATGAATCTTGAAATTTTTCGATCGTGCGGACGTTTTTCGTATTTTGAATAAACGAAACAAATTGATTGAAATGAGGTTGGTGAGGAATTTTCTCGAAAAATATCTCAGTTTTATTTGCGAGTTTTGCACGTTCTTTTTCGATGGTGTGCTGAGTTAGTTGTTTGATGTGAAACGCACTTAGGCAAAGGAGCACAAAGCCTATACAAGCAAACAGAATCGCCGACCACATAAATTTTCTGGAGCGGAAGATTTTTCGGTCAACGATTCTTTTCTGAAAGTTTTTCGAGAATAATTTCATAGCTTGAAGCCATTATTCCCGAACTGAATTTTTGTTGTAACGTGCAAACTGACCTTGCTTTATAAAGCTACGCACATCGCAAAATTGTGCGAATCGCGTTGCGAGAGTGTGGATTTCCACAAACGGAATGTGAAAAGGTGAAAAAGACAAGAAGTAAAAAGATTTTGGGTAACTGATTAGGTAACGCCGTCGTCCCGACGGCTGTCGTATCGGCATCTTGCCGACACGACGAGCGAAGCGAGTAGAACACTTACAGGAGCGATAACGCATCGTTCATCAAAGGTTATTTACGCGCTAACGCACGTCTAGACGGCAAGATGCCATCAGGACAGCCGTCGGGACGACGGCGTTACCTATTTAGTTAGGATTTTGGAACAATGCAGAATTAAAATCTGCGTGTTTCATCGTGGTTAATTTTTTCCGATAATGTCTATTGACTTATCTGCTATCCGTTTTGCGGCGGTGCTTATCTATGATAATACCCTTTCGGATGTTCGATTCTTACTTCCGGATTTGTGCTTGTAACTTTTACCCGATGATAACCTTTATTTAAATGAGTTGAGAGATAAGTTAAAGCAAATTGGCGGTTTAGCAAAAGATTTAAATCTCTGAAAAAAGGTTCAAAACTGATTGCCGTAAATGTTCCCTGAAAAAAAGCGCGTCCGCCGGTTTCTTCGGAAAGCCGGTTGAGCGAACCTTGAGCGTTTAAAATCAAACCGGAATTTCCGCTTTCGGTTAGAGTTGCCGATGCATAAATTGAATAGATTGCCACGCCGTTTCTTTGCGCCCGAAGAATTGCGTTATCCAAATCAATACTCTGCGTCGGCGTTGAACTGCTGATTCCGTTTGAAACATCGAGTCCGTCGGAAATCAGCAAAATGGCGCGTCGTCCGGTCGGCAGTGATTCAAATCTTTTTAGAGTTTCAATTACGCCGTCATAAGGACTGCGCGGCGCGGCGGCGGCGTTTCCTGAAATTATTCTGATTGAATCGGCGGCTTTGTCGAGATTATCGGTAAATTTTTGCCTGACCTGCATACTTCCGCTTCGCAGATAGCTGACCATTACGCGAGAACCTTTCGGCAGATTTCGGATAAACTTTTTAATATCTTGAAGCTGTAAATTTGCTTCGGAGGAAAGATCATCTTGAATCAAAACGGCGAGTGCCAGAGGTGTATTGCTGACGCTTCGGATTGAAAGAATTACCTGATCGTCACCGTTTTCGGTAACGATAATTTCACCGGCTTCGAGAAATTCTTCGGCTTTCTTCTCACGCAATTCCTGCTTAGTATAAATCGAGATCGGAATCGTCATCGGACGAACGCCCTGATTTTTTTTGTTTTTCTTATCGTCTTTTGTTTGGGCAAAGCTAGAACCGAAAAGCAAGAAAATCAGTAGAAAAATTGCCGAAAATTTTGTAAATTCTTTTTTTGACATAGACACCGTTTTGAAAAAAGTTGCGCTAAAATCTTACATTTGTCGTGATTTTACATTATTTTAGATAGAACTGAAATTTTATGATGCGTTAAATTTGAATAAAGTTTGCAGAGTTTGTAGAGTAAAGCGATAAATATGAGTGATTTAGAAAAAAGATACGAAGTTACACGAAAAGATCTGGCAAAGGATAAAATGCTGAAATACGGCGCGATTGCTGCGCCTTTTGCGACTGGCGGAATCCCGGCGGCAATCTTGTTTGCTCTCGGTTTTATTCTGGGCACGACTCCGCCGCTGGCGGCAACCTTCTTTTTTCTAAGTTTTATTTCTCTGATTGTCGGGTTTGTGATCGGTTTGATCGGGTCGGGCGGAATGCTCTATCACCGCTCGAAATGGCTCGCCGATGTCCGCGAAAAAATCGCGTATGACGGAATAAAAGCACAGGAAATCGATTGGTTCAGACACGAATTAACAACGACCGAAAAAAAGGCGTTAAAAGAAGTTGAAAAACGCGATCTTCTGCTCGGCGATGCCTTCCGCGATACATTGGCGGCGCGGCTGACTTCGACGAGAATCAAAAAAGCGACAAATAAAGAACTTATGCTGGTCAAGCGTCAGCAAAACAAACTTAAATTTCTGAAATCGGAAAACGCCGAAACTCTGAAAAAAGATTTGGATGAAGACATCGTTAAACTTCAAAAAATAAAAGACGAAGCCGAAGCGATGAATATCGAAGCGCAAACGCGCCTGCAAATGATCGAATCGGCGGCGCGGCGCGGCGATCTCGCCGATACGGAACTTGCGCTGAAAAAACTTTCGGCGCGAACGGCTGATCTGCCGCTCGCTCTCGAATCGGCGAAAATGACCGAAGAAATCAGACGGGAATTGGAAGCCGAATTAGAAGAATCCGATAGAGAAGCTCTGGAAAAAATTCAGTAAAAACAGATTTGAAACAAAAAAAATATGAAAAATTTATTTCATCTGGCATTCCCCGTGAGAGATTTGGAAGAAACGAGAAAATTCTACGGCGGAATTTTAGAATGCGAAGAAGGCAGAAGCTCGGCAAACTGGATAGATTTTAATCTTTTCGGACACCAGATCGTCGCGCATCTCGCGCCGGAAGCGGTCGGAGTAAAGCATAAAAACGAGGTTGATGCCGACCACGTTCCCGTACCGCATTTCGGAATTGTTCTTTCAATGATTGAGTTTCGCAAATTTGCCGAAAAACTGAAATCAAACGGCATTGAATTTATCATCGAACCGAAAATGCGTTTCGAAGGCGAAACCGGTGAACAGGCAACGATGTTTTTCCTCGATCCGTCCGGTAACGCCCTCGAATTCAAAGGTTTTGCGGATTTTTCGACCGTTTTTGCCAAATAAAAAGTCTAAGAACTTAGCGTATAAACTGCCCGATAATTTCATTAAAAGAAACGGAATTTTGAGGCTTCGCCGTCTGACTTTGGAAAAAGGATGGGAAAATATTCTGCCAAGATGAACTTGATACGCCGAATTTTGTAAGAAAGCCGCCGGAATTGATTCGGAATAATGAGAAAACAAATAATAAATTTTTTAAGAGGTAAAATTCCTTCAAATCTTTGGATAAGTTTTTGGTGGTTTATTCCTCTTTCTGCAATTATTCTGTTGCCTATCGGTTTAAAATTTACTTATTTTTTAGGATTAATCGGTTTTGAAGGGGCAGGAAGATTAACCCAATTACTTATTTTGGTTTCGCTATTTTACGGATTTGTTGGTGGGATATTTGTTTTACTTTTAGTAGATTACGCAGAAATACAATCAAATTTAATAAGTAAAATAAAATGGTTGGCAAGATTAGCAGCTGTCGCGCCGATTTTAACAATCCTCTCTTTATTCTTAATTTTTAGTAAGTAATGAGATCAGCAGAGATAATAATCATCGGCGCAGGCGTGGTCGGAGCGAGCGTCGCTTTTCATTTGACGGAGCGCGGCGCGAAAAATGTTTTGATTTTAGAAAGCGAAGCGGAGCAAGGAAAAGGTTCGACCGGAAAGGCGACGGGCGGCGTAAGGGCGCAGTTTGAAACGGAAATCAATATCAAAATGTCGCTTTATTCGCTCGATTTTTTCAAAAATTGGGAATTCGATTGCGAATACGAACCGCGAGGTTATTTGTTTTTTGCGACCGATGAACGGCAGTTTGATTATTTGCGGAAAAATGTCGCATTTCAAAAATCGCTCGGCGTGAAAGATGTTGAAATTGTTGATTCGCAAAAGATTAAGGAAATTTGTCCGATTCTAAATGGTAAAGACATAATCGGCGGAAGTTTTGGAAAACACGACGGTTTTATTAATCCGCTCGCTGTAATGAACGGTTTTACGAAAAAAGCTGTGCAAAACGGCGCGAAGATCGACTTTGAAACAAAAGTTTTATCTATTGAAACCGAAAACGGAAAAGTAAAAGCAATCGAAACGAATAAAGGCAGAATCGAATGCGAAACGGTCGTGATCTGCACGGGCGCACGCGCCGGTCAATTAGCAAAAACAGCCGGAATTGATTTGCCTGTAATTCCGCAAAAACGCCAGATTATCTGGGCGAAAAGCCAAAAACCTTTGCCGGAAAATTTGCCGATGGTGATTGACATCGGCAGCGGTTTTCATTTTCGCCCCGCGCGGGATTTTGTTGATAAAACGGCAAAAATAAACAATAATGAAATCCTTTTCGCCTATCCAGACCCGAATGAGCAAAACTCTTTCGACACGAATTTTGACGAATCTTTTATCGAAAAAGTTTATGAAAGAGCAAAAAAGCGTTCACAGTTTTTGTTTGAAACGAAAATTATCAGAGAAAAATGCCGCGCCGGACTTTATGAAAACACGCCCGATCATCACGCGATTCTCGGCAGCTGCGAAGTAAACGGGTTATATTTTGCCAACGGCTTTTCCGGTCACGGCGTGATGCACTCGCCCGCGACGGGACGCGCTCTTTCGGAAATTATTCTGGACGGCGAATCTTCTTTTTTGGATGTTTCCTGTTTAAAATTTGAAAGATTTGAAAAAGGCGAGCTACTTCACGAAACAGCTTTTATTTAGTTTGCCGACACTTAAGCAGGGAAGAATAAGTTAACAGGTATTTTGAAAAGTTCGGAGTCCCGCGTTTACGCGGCTTTTTCAGCCGCGCTGCGCTGGCGGTTGCCGCCTAAAGGCGCACGCTCCAAACATAAATCGAAAATCTTTCATTACGTTTGAACACTTGCTTAATTTATGCCCGTATTCCGATATATTGATTGACGGTCGTCGCCAGTGCGTCAAAATGCGGTTTGATCAGATACATTTCCGCGCCGGAGTCCAACCCGAGTTTTTTATCCTTTTCGGCTGCATCGCCCGAATAAAATATAACGGGAATTTGCGGTAAGTCTTCGCGGATCTGGCGGCATAAGTCAAAGCCGTCGCCGTCGGGAAATCTCGTTGCCAGCAAAACAAGATTAAAATCTTCATTTTTTGATAATTCTAATGCTTCGCCGATTGTCTTAACAAGCGTGATTTCTACAAACGGCGAATTTATCGCGGTTTCAAGGAGAAGTCCGTCATCTTCGTTGGTTTCTACATACAAAATTTTAAATATCTGCCGGGGTATCTTCATTTCTTTTCCTCAAAGGCGTTTTCGATAAAGCAGAAAATTCCTTATGCAATTTATTGTCTTAAAATCAATTTTATTTTTGTATATGATTAGGGAAAGATACGAATTGATTTTAGTCCAATATTATCCAGTTTTAGAATAGTTTGAAGCGGTTGAGAAAAACTTGAGTTTGATATTTAAGCAAAATTAAATTTTTTTGCGGCTTTATACTTTGGCGACTTTGCGTTAAAGTTTTTTTTATGAAAACAGCTTTAATTCACCATCCGATCTATCTCAAACACAACACCGGAATCGGGCATCCCGAAACGCCGAAGCGGTATGAATTGATAATGAACACGCTGAAAAGCGATGAAGAATTTTGGAATTCTCTTTATGAAATCGAAGCCGAAAAAATTTCGCGCGGGATAATTCAGGCGGCTCATACGAAAAAACATTTCGATACTGTTGAAAATGCCTTTGCCAATGGAACGGAATATCTCGATGCCGACACGATTATCTCGCTTCATTCGTTTGACGCTTCAGTTTATGCGGCGGGCGGCGCGTGCAGCGCGGTTGATGCGGTGATGGCTAGAGAAGCGAAAAATGCTTTTGTCGCCGTTCGTCCGCCCGGACATCACGCGACGGGCGAACACGCGATGGGTTTTTGTCTTTTTAACAATGTCGCCATCGCGGCGCGTTACGCGCAGAATCGTTACAAAGAAATCGAACGCGTGGCGATTATTGATTGGGACGTGCATCACGGCAACGGCACGCAAGGCATATTTTTTGACGATCCGACGGTGCATTTTTTCTCGATTCATCAATATCCGTGGTATCCGGGATCGGGAAGCTGGGGCGAAACCGGATTCGGGCGCGGGAAAAATTATACTTTGAATCTTCCGGTCAAAGCAAAAACATTGGCAAGCGTGCAAAAACGGATGTTTGAAAATGCGATAGGTGACATTCGCCGGAATTTCAAGCCGGATTTTATCTTTATTTCCGCCGGTTTCGACGCGCATTCATCCGATCCGCTCGGACAATTAAAACTCGAAGACGAAGATTTTATTTCGATGACGAAAACCGTCAAACAATGGGCAAACGAAGTCTGCAAAGGGCGCATAGTTTCGTGTCTGGAAGGCGGTTATAATCTGAAAACTCTCGGCGAAACGGTAAAAGCGCACGTCGGCGCGTTAAATGAAAATTAAAAGTTCACGTTGGTAAAAACCGGTTTTTGATCGCGTTTTGTCGGACGTTTCCGTACTTTCGCAGTCACAGACAGCTCGCCTTAACTGGATTAATTGATAACCTAAAAATTCGCTTTTCCAATCAAATTCAAATCTTTTGAGTTTGAATTGACTTTTTGTGTTAGAATCTTCTGAAAAGAATTAAGAAAACGGAGAAAAAAACTATGCCGGAAGTTGAGATTCCATGCGTACAATGCCGGGAGATTTTTATATTTACGGAAAAGGAACAGGAAACCTTTTACCAGCGAAATATGGCTTCGCCGCAGCGTTGCTCGAAATGCCGCTCGAAAAAAGGCGTAAAGACGAGCGATGCTTCGACCAAATTCGAGATAGTTTGCGATCACTGCGGCAAACACGACCGCGTTCCGTTTCAGCCGAAAACCGGTCGCACGGTGCTTTGCCGGGATTGTTTTCAGGCAAGCCGAACCCGGGCGCGAGTCGCATAAACAAAATAATGGTGAATGGTGAATTATGAATGATGAATTGTTTTAGTATGAAAATTCTAAAAAGCTTGTTAAGCATTGAAACTGAAACAGTTTAGGGTTTTCTGAAATTTTCCGTTTTCCGTTTTCCATTTTCCATTTTCCATTTCTACTTATGTTTGAAACAGTTAAATACGAATTAAAAGAAACGGTGGCGATTATTACGTTTAATCGTCCGGAAGCTTTGAATGCGCTTTCGCTTCAATTAACGCAAGATGTGCGCGGCGCAATCGAAAAAGCGATTGAAGACAAAGCGCGGTGCGTCGTTTTAACGGGCGAAGGCAGAGCTTTTTGTTCGGGCGGCGATCTGCGCGAAATGCAGCAAATGTGGCAGAAAGAAGGCAGAATCGAAGCGTTTTTGGAAGAACCTCTGAAGGCTCTGCACGATGTCATTTTGCTGATCCGCGAAACTCCGATTCCTTTTCTCGCGGCAATTAACGGCGTTTGCGCCGGAGCGGGAACGAATTTCGCTTTGGCGTGCGATCTGGTGATTGCGACCGAGGACGCAAGTTTTAACGAAGCGTTTGTCCGCATCGGACTTTCGCCCGATTGCGGCGGCAGTTTCTTTCTGCCGCGTGCCGTCGGCGAAAAGATCGCGGCTGAAATGTTCTTCTTAGGCGAATCAATTCCGGCGGAACGCGCTCGTGAAATCGGAATGATCAACCGCGTCGTGCCGCATGATTTTCTAATGCAGGAAGCTTCGATTCTCGCGCAAAAACTCGCAATAGCCCCGACCGGCTCGATCGGACGTATCAAAAAAATGCTCAACGCTTCATTTTCCAACGATTTGCGCTCGCAGCTCGAACTCGAACACGAAATGCAGATCAAATCGGGCAAAGCAAACGATTTCAAAGAAGGAGTTTCCGCGTTTTTCGAAAAACGACCGCCCAATTTCTCAGGAACTTAGAGCGGATTCGCCGACTTCGAAGGCTTATGTCGGGATCCACGCAGTTTGATTTTTTGTTACGGCTGCTGTCCAATTCGCCGGATCAGAGATGAATATCGCACGTCGCTGCGCAGCGACTCGAACGGCGGATACCAGCGGAATCTTGCCGATTCGCCGCTGCGCGATTCTAAATTTTTTTCCAGCCACGCGAAAGCCTGATCTTTATCGCCGAGTCCGGCATAAACCATCGCGATATTCAAAATGGTCGCTTCGCTTTTGGCGTATTTTTCCTCAAGTTCTTTGACGATTGCGAGAGCTTCGGCGCGGTTTCCCGTCACCGCTTTGGCATAGCCGAGAAAAGCGATTGCCCGATTTGATCGGCGGGATAATTCAACGCTTTTTTCTAACACGGCGAGTGATTCGCTATTGCGCCCCTGTTTGAGATACGCCAGTCCGAGCCAGGAATGCGCCGTCCAGTAATTCGGGTCTAGTTCGATCACTCTTTCGAGTTCCTTGACGGCGGAATCGGTATCATTTTTCGCCAGATACATAATGCCGACATTGACGTTGATAATGCTCGATAACGGGTCGAGAGCCTGCGCCTGCTTGATTGCCGCCAACGCTTCGTCCAATCGTTCCGTGTCGCGCAAGTATGTGCAAAACCACAAATACGCGGTCGAATATTTCGGATTTAATTCAATCGCCCGCTTGAAATGATATTCAGCTTCCGAATATTTCCACAACTGGCTGTTGATAATGCCCAGAGAAACGTGGGCTTCGCCGAGCGATTCGTCAATTTCGAGCGCGCGCTTCGCAAACGCTTCGGCTTGCGGCAGCGTTTCGCTTGCCGGCGCGCCGGAGTATTCTTCGAGCAGAACGTAGCAATCGGCGAGTCCGACGAACGCGGGCGCGTAATTCGGGTCGAGGTCTGCCGCTTGTTTGAATTCCCGGATCGCTTTTTTCAAATCTTCCGCCGTTCGCTTGTTCCAATGATAGCGTCCGCGCAAATAAAACTTGTAGGCTTCGGAAATTTCAGTATCTTTCTTTGCCGCCTGTTGCTGCTGCGCACCCGAAAGCCGCAAATGTCCGGTAACATCGCGCGAGATTTTTTGCTGGAGTTCGAGAATATCCGCCGCCTTGCCCTCGTATCTGTCGCCGAAAATCTGCGTTCCGTCCGCCGCGTTGACCAGATCAACCTGAATGCTCAGCGCATCGCCGATCTGCCAGATTTTTCCCGTCAAAATCACGCCGACGCCGAGTTCTCTGCCGATTGCCTGCGGCTCCGAATCGCGCCCGCGAAAGCGAAACGCGGTGCTGCGAGCCGTTACGCGCAAGTCGGGAATTTTGGCGAAACTATTGATCAAAGTTTCCGCGATGCCGTCCGACAAAAATTCGTCTTCGCCTTCGCCGCTCGCGTTTTCAAACGGCAGCACGGCAATCGAATCAATCGCGCCGCCGCTCGAAGCTTGATTGTTGTAAAACCAACCGCCGCCGCCGAGCAGAGTTATCAATACCAGAGAAATCGCCGCCAAGCCGAATTTGTGTTTTTTGAATCCGGCGGTAACAAATTGACCGCCCGCAGTTTGCCGCTCTCGTTCGCCGTTTGTAACCCGGGCGTTTCCGGTTTGCGTTTTCTCAACTTTCCATGCGGCGGATCGTTCAGCCGTATCGTGAAGATCAAGTTCGCGGCGAAGAGTCTTTAAATCCGCGCAAAGTTCGCGCGTCGTTTGATAACGCTCGGCGCGGTTTTTTCGCAGCATTTTGCCGACGACGAGTTCGATCTCCGGCGGAATTTCGGGCATTATCTGACAAAGCGGCGGCGGCTCATCTTTCAAAATCGAGCTGATTATTTCCAAAGGCGTTTCGCCCTCGAAAGCCTGTCTGCCCGACAGCATTTCATATAAAACAATCCCGAAACTGAAAATATCCGAGCGGGCGTCAATCTTCTTTCCCTTCGCCTGTTCGGGCGACATATAAGTCGCCGTGCCGATAATCATTCCCGTCGCGGTTGATTTGGGATTTGGGATTTGGGATTTTTATCCGCCGACTTTTTCAGCGAATCGCCTTCCTGATTTTGAAATCCGAAATCCGAATTCCCAAATCCCGAATCCGTTGAGAGTTTGGCGATTCCGAAATCGAGAATTTTCACCAAACCGTCGGGACGAATCATTATGTTGTCGGGTTTGATGTCGCGGTGAAAGATGCCCGCCCGGTGCGCCGCGTCAAGAGCCGAGGCGATTTGAATCGCAACGTCGAGCGTCGTTTCCAAATCCGGCGGCTCTCGTTCGAGCCTTCGGCGAAGCGTTTCGCCTTCGATATATTCGGCGGCGATGAAACGCGTCGAATCGGTTTCTCCGATTTCATAAATCGTAATGATATTAGGATGATTCAAAGCGGAAGCGGATTTCGCCTCGCGGACAAAACGGTTCATCCGCTCTTTATCTGCGGCAAATTCCGGCGGCAGAATCTTGAGCGCGACGCGGCGTTCAAGCCGCTTATCTTCGGCGAGATAAACTTCGCCCATTCCGCCCGCGCCGATTTGCGAAATTATGCGGTAATGACCGAATATTCGCCCGATTAAATCATTTTTTTCTTTATGTTTAACGATAAATTCCGCCGCCAGACCGCCCGGCGGAGTTTCGATAAATTCTGCCGCTTGTTCGTCATACGAGAGCAGTGATTCAATCTCGCGGCGTAAATTTTCATCGCCGCCGCAGGCTTCGCGCAGAAAATCTGCGCGCTCGAAAGAGTCTATTTCCAGAGCGGCGTGATAAATTTCTTCAATTTTCGCTAAATCGGTCATAAAGAAAAAACTTTAGTTTCAGTCCGACATTCAAGCAATTTTCGATATACAAGAAATCACCTCGGATTATTTCTTTTCTTATTTCTTTTCTTTCGATGAGATAAATTTTTTTTTAATTCTTTGACAATTCGCGCAAAAGCCAGGTTTTGGCAAACCGCCAATCGCGCATCACGGTCAAAGGCGAAACCTTTAAAACTTCCGCAGTTTCTTCGACGCTCAAGCCGCCGAAATAGCGAAGCTCGACGACGCGCCCTTTTCTTTCTTCGAGGGCGAAAAGGTTTTCCAGCGATTCATTGAGCGCGATGACTTCCGCCGCCTGTTCGTTAGCGATCACGGCGACGTTTTCGAGCGAAATAATTTTCGTTTCGCCGCCGCCACGTTTTTCCGCCTGACGCGCGCGGGCGTGGTCAACCAGAATATGCCGCATCGCGCTTGCCGCGACCGCGAAAAAATGGGCGCGATTTTTAAAATGCTTATCTTTATTATCGGCAAGTTTCAAGTAAGCCTCGTGAATCAAAGCGGTCGTCTGCAAAGTGTGTCCCGACGGCTGGCTATGCATATAATTTTTTGCCATCCGGCGAAGTTCGTCATAAACCAGCGGCATCAGCTTATCCAAAGCCGCCTGTTCGCCGTCGCTCCAAGCCGCAAGCAATTTCGTAACGTCATTAACGCCGGAATAATTCATTCAGTTAAAAGTTTGACCTAATTCTTTTATTATTTCGATTTTAATAAATACCGAATAAATTGCAAAGTTAAATTATTTTTTCCCGTTCTGAGAAAATCTCCGTGATTTTTTTATTTTTTATCTTTTGAACATTTTTTTCCAAGCCGATGATAGGTTTCCCCCGCTGATCTCGTTTATGTAGGCAGAGGACAAAATGAAAAAAAAATGAAAAAGGAGAACAAAAAATGAAAAAGATTAATCTAACCACTTTCGGAAGTTTGAATTGGCGGCGGATGATTTCGCTGAAAATGTTTGCGCTTGCGGCAGTTCTTTGGCTGACGGCGGTTTCGGTGCAGGCGGCGACCGTGATGGTGACGAATACAGCCGACAGCGGCACGGGCAGCCTGCGCCAAGCAATCGTTGACGCGCAGAACGGCGACACGATCAACTTCGACATTCCCGTGAGCGACGCGGGTTATAACGCCGCGACGGGCAGATGGACGATTACGCTGATCAGTCGCTGGAGTTCGTCAGATATCGGTGTTTTGGTTATCGAGAGAAACATTACCATCGCCGGACCCGGCGCCGACAAGCTGACAATTCTGTCCGGTCAGGAACTATTTTACAACAGCGTCAGGCTGATCGTAATCAAAGCGGGGGCAAATGTTTCGATCTCGAATGTAACGCTGACGCGGCAACTGGAGGAGGATCGTTCAGGCTTTCCCTCCGGCGGCTCCGTGATCCGCAACGACAGCGCCACGCTCAATCTGAGTCAATGCGTAATCGAGAACTCCACATCACTCCAGAAAAGCGATCAAGAAGGAGGCGGAGTAGTGGGAAACAACGCCATAACGGGACCGGCGAGTATGACGATAGATCACTGTCTGTTGCGCAATAACATGGGATTTAGCGGCGCGGCGGCAATCTCAAATTCCCAACAGAATTCCTTTGTCGCCGCGCTCCGAATGACGAACAGCGAGATTACGGGCAGTTCCGGTAGAACCGAAGCAGCAATTTACAACGGACGATTCTTTGGTAACCAAAATCTCACAACAATGGAGATCGAAAACTCGATCATCAGGAACAATGCCACCGCGGGAATTCAAAACCACGGGACTCTAAAGCTAACCGGAAGCACAATCAGCAATAACAATGCAATTTTTGCTGGTTATGGCGCTTTGATTAATGTCGGGGGAGGAGAGGTCAAAATTGATCGCAGCACAATCAGCAACAATACCGGCGCTTGGACAGGCGGTATCTATGGTTTCAACAGCGGCAGCGTCGTGATCACTAACTCTACTTTGAGCGGCAATCGGGCGACTGCCACTACTGGTTCATTGAATAGCGGCGGAGCGATTTTCAGTTTCACAAATTCGACTTTCGACATCAGAAACAGCACTTTCGCCGATAACTCGTCGCCCGACGGAGTTACCATCGGTTACGGACGTAAAAGCGGCTCTACTAACCTGGATGTCTCCAATCTCACGCTGAAAATCAGCAACAGCATTTTCCGGCGCAGCTCCGGTCCGAACGTCGCTCCGCCGCCCGCTAACGGGCAGCTCTACGTCACGTCAGACGGCAACAACATGAGCGACGACGATTTTCGCGGCTTTTTGAACGGACCGAATGACCAAATCAACACCGATCCGCTGCTCGCGCCGCTTGCCGACAACGGCGGTCCGACTTTAACGCACGCGCTTTTGCCAAACAGTTTGGCAATCAACGCGGGCAACAACGCGCTCGCCGTTGACGCGGATAACAATCCGTTTGTCACAGACCAGCGCGGCGCGAACCGCATCTACGGCGGCACGGTGGACATCGGCGCGTTTGAACTCGACCCCGACACCGACGGCGACGGCGTGCGCGATTTTACCGACAACTGCCCGACCACGTTTAACCCTGACCAAACCGACACCGACGGCGACGGCGTGGGCGACGCTTGTGACAACTGCGTCAACACGCCGAATCCCGATCAAGCTGATTCAAACAATAACGGCATCGGCGATGCCTGCGACGATGCGACGCCGCCCGTTATCACACCGACTGTTTCGGGAACTCTCGGCAATAACGGCTGGTATATCTCGGACGTTGAGGTTTCCTTCTCGGTGGTTGACGATGAATCAACAATTTCAAGTCAAAGCGGCTGCGATACGGTAAATGTAACAACCGACACAAACGGCACGACTTTCACCTGTTCGGCAACGAGCGCGGGCGGCATGAGTTCACAGAGCGTGACGGTCAAACGCGACCAAACCGCGCCTTCGATTACGTTTGATTCGCGCACCGCGCCTAATTCAAACGGCTGGAACAATTCAAATGTAACGGTTAATTGGAATTGCTCGGATGCGATGTCGGGTACGTCAAGCGCGAGCGTCAGTCAAACTTTGACCAATGAAGGCGCGAATCAAAATGCGAACGGAACTTGTCAGGACAATGCCGGAAATACGGCAGCAGACACGCAAAGCGGCATCAGCATTGACAAAACCGCGCCCGTTCTCGCGCCGACGGTTTCGCCGAATCCGGTTTTATTAAACGGTTCGGCAACCGCTTCGCCGAACGCTTCGGACGCGCTTTCGGGCATCGCTTCCCAATCGTGCGACGCGCCGAACACCGCTTCGGTCGGCAATAAATCGTTAAACTGCACGGCGACCGATTTGGCGGGCAACACGGCGACGGCTTTCGCCGATTACCGCGTGATTTACAACTTTGCCGGATTTTTCCAGCCGATTCAAAATCTGCCCGTCGTCAACGAAGTCAAAGCGGGTCAAGCAATTCCGATCAAGTTCAGTTTGAACGGTTATCAGGGAATGGCGATTTTCGCTCCCGGCTATCCGGCTTCGGGCGCGGTGGCGTGCGGAGCGAACGAACCGGGCAACACGATTGAGGAAATCTCCGCGCCGGGCAGCAGCGGTTTGAGCTATTCGGCAGGTTCTGATCAATATAATTACGTCTGGAAGACCGAAAAAGCGTGGAAAGGACAGTGCCGGATTCTGGTCGTCCGTCTGATAGACGGCAGCGAGTATTACGCCAAGTTCCGTTTCAAATAATTTGCAGAAAACCACGCCGTTGTCAGGCAATCAACCGGCGCGAAAAGGCGTTCATCATTGTTCCGATGAACGCCTTTTTTGTTGAATATGAGGATTATTTGTGCCCTCAAAGTAAATACTCTGTAAAGTGAATTTTTTAATGTTTAGAGTCCAGCCTTCAGGCTGCCAAACCGCCCGCGAAGCGCGGCGGTTGCACGCTAAAGCGTGGACTCTGAACTTTATCGCAAATGTTAATAAACTTAATTTACAGAGTAATAAATTTGACGGCAGTGAAATGCGAATCAAACGCTTGAATCGCTTTTTTCGGCAAAAGTTTGACGGCTTTCAGAAACTTTGTTACCATTGGCCCACATTCATCCGATTCGTTATAAAAAACTAATAATTTGTATTTTATAGTCAGTGAATTTTTTTTTTCCGCTCGATGATAGTTTTCGTCCGCCGATCTCGTTTATATGGGTAGAAACAAATTTTTAAACTTTCTGCCTGAGGAGAAATCAATATGAAACACCCAATATCCAATCGTCGCGGCTTGATGACAAGCCTGATCTTATCTTCGTTTTTCGCGGCAATGAAGCTTGTCGCGGCGTTTTTTAGCGGAGCGGCTGCAGTTTCCGTTTTTGTCAAAACAGTCTTTGCGGCGGGCGCGGCGCGGAGAATGCCGCCGATCGTTTTTGGCGCTGCTTGTTTGTTGATTTTTATGTTCGGCGCGGGCGCGGCGCGGGCGCAATCTACGGCGGACATAGCGATTATGCAGAATCTGCGCGACAATCACGGGTTCGGGCAGGCGTTCGGGTGGTCAACGACGACCATTCCCTGTTCTGACGACGCGCCGAATTGGCAAGGCGTATCGTGCAGCGACGGGCGCGTGGTGATTATCACCGCCGGGTGCATCGCGCCGAATTTTCTGACGACGCCGTTTCCGGGAACGGAGATTGCCGGGCTGACGGCGTTATTCGGTTTGGAAATACGCGGCTGTTATTTGAATCCGCAGCCGGCGAGCAATTTCGCGCCGCTCGACACGCTGACGGGGTTGACGAGACTGCGGCTTGACAGTAATCCCGGCATCACGGGAAATTTGAGCGACATTTTTCCGCAGGGCTTGAATCCGACGCGGTTTTCCCGTTTAACTAATTTGTCTGTCGAATTAACCTCGCTTGGCGGACAGATTCCGGCAGGCGTAATGGAATTTAATAACACAAGAATTATGAATCTTTATCAGGCGCGTTTCAGCGGCGCGCTGCCGGCGACGGGCAATTCGTCAAAATTTATTTATCTGCAAGGCAACGCGCTCGAAGGCGTTTTGCCCGATTATATCCGCAATGCTTCCGGCGTGGTCAGGCTCGGCTACAACAAATTCGATGTCGTCAATACGCCCTCCGGAACGATTGATATGGTGGACGCGGGCTGGCGCACGACGCAAACCGTGCCGCCGACGGGCGTGCAAGTGACGGCGACCGGCGCGGGAACGGCGACTCTGGCGTGGACACCGATTGCTTACACGGCGCACGGCGGATATTACGAAGTTCTTTCTTCACAAACGCCGGGCGGACCTTACACATCGCGCGGCACGACAGCCGCTTCGGGCGCGAAAACGGCTTCGAGTTTGACGGTTTTGGGCTTGCCTGCGGGAACGAATTATTTTGTCGTCCGCACCTTCACGCCCGCGCATATGGGAGAAACAATTTTTTGTGCTAACAATAATCCGTCTAACACGATTTGCACGCAATCCGGCGATAATAACAGCATCGCGCCGAACAACCCGAACGATTTGACGAGCGTTAACAGCGCACAGTTGAGCGCGGTCATCTCGCCGCCTTTGACGGTCACGAAAACCGCCGACACCGACGGCACGTGCAATTCCGGCGTCAACTGCTCTCTGCGCGAAGCAATCAAGGCGGCAAACGCGACGGGCGCGAACGACCAGATAATCTTTGCCATTCCGCCTGCGGACGCGAATTGTCCGAACGGCGTTTGCACGATAACTCTCGGCGGCACGCAACTGACGATTAACAACCAGGCGACGGCGGGCAGTTTGACGATTACCAACCACACGGGCGCAATGAATCTGCGCGTGTCGGGCAATATGAACAGCCGCATTTTTATGGTCAACGCGGGCGCGAATTTGACGCTCAACGGTTTGACCGTCAGAAACGGCAGAACAATCAGCGATATTGAGCCGACGCTTCAAAGCGCGGCGAATATCGCGCCCACCGCTGCAGCCGAGGGCGGCGGTATCTTCAATAGCGGGACGCTTTCAATCCTGAATTCGACAATCAGCCACAACTCCGCAGAGTCTTCGGGCGGCGGTATTTTTAATAATATCGGAAGCAGCACAACTCTGATAAATTCGACAATCAGCAACAACTCCACGCAGCAAAGCGGCGGCGGAATGTCAAATGCCAATAATACCGTCAATGCCGTCAACACCACGTTCAGCGGCAATACGGCTTTAGGAACCGGCGGCGCGATGAACAACGAGAATACCGGAAACAATCCGGTTGTGAATTTGACAAACTGCACCATCACCGCCAACCAAGCCGGTCAAGGCGGGGCAATGCTGCAATTCGGAACTTCAAACACCTTTTTCAGAAACACGATTATCGCCGGTAATACCGCGACGAGCGGCTTTGCTCCCGACCTTCGCGGCACGTTCAACTCGCTCGGTCACAACCTCATCGGCGTTGTTGACGGCTTAGTAACCATCAACGGCGACACGACCGGCAACATTACAAACCAAAACGTCCGTCTCGCGCCGCTCGGCTTCTACGGCGGCTCGACGCTGACCCACGCGCTGACGACGACTTCTCCGGCTGTCAACGCCGGAAGCAATTCCGAAATTCAATCGGTTACGCCGCCCGCGAGCGGAACTTTCCGATTAACTTTCAATGGTCATCGCACCAATAACCTCGCCTTTGACGCTTCGCCCGCCACCGTCCAGGCGGCTCTCACCGGAAATCTGCAACAGGGCGCGGGCGCGGGCAATCTTTCGGTCACCAAACCCAGCGCAAGCTACATCATCGCCTTTCAGGGAACGCTCGCCGACACCAACGTGCCGCAGATAATCAGCACGGGCAGTGCGAACGATCCGATTATTCAAACAATCGTTGACGGCAAAACCGCTCCCGCCACCGACCAACGCGCCGCATCGAGAGTCGGAGCAACGGACATCGGCGCGTTTGAGCTGAACAACTCGGAAAACGGTGGAAACTTTCAATCCGTTTTGCCCAACGGCACACAGTTTTCCCCGTATCAGAGTGTCATTGTTCCCAATAACGGCGCGTTCACTTACTCCGTAACGGCAGGAAATCTGCCCGGCGGCATTAATCTGACGACAACTTTTGCTCCCGATGCTGTCATCGCTCTGAGCGGAACTCCGACAGAGAGCGGCATTTTTAACTTTTCGATTACGGGAACTGACGGCACGAACTCGAATACAACCGATTTTACGATGGAGGTTTTCGGACCGACATCGGCACAGGTCGAGATAGCGGGCAGAGTCTTGACCAAAGAGGGAAGAGGCATCAGGAATGCGCGGATTTTAATGACAGGGCAGGACGGTTTGATTCATCAGACAATGTCAAATATGTTCGGCTACTACCGCTTTACGGAGGTCGAAGTCGGGGAAACTTATATTTTAACTGTGGTTTCAAAGCAGTATGTATTTGCACCGCAGGTAGTTAGTGTCACCGAAAACGTCAGTGGACTGAATTTTATCGCGATAGCTGAAATCGAATGACCGTGTGCGGTTGAGGTATTTATTGCCTGATAGCGATAAGGCATTGAAAAGTATTTCCGGTTTGGTGAATGCGGATTGAGGAATCCGTTGAACCTGAAAGCAAGAGGTTATTAACCGCATTGTGGGGCTTTGCAGTTAATAACCTTTTGCTCAATAAACGAAAGGTCGTTGACAATCACAGATGAATCCGCCATGTCTGCCGTGAAAAAAGAAACGCGGGTTCGGGAGGGAAATGAACCCGCGTTTCAAACATCAACTCGAAACAGGTTTGAAAATCGAGTTGATAAAAACGCCGAATGATTTCTCAAGGCACGGATGATACTGCCGTGTCGCCGCTCGCGCCGAATTTTCGGTTGATGCCGTTGAAAGTCGCACACGTCGGAACATACCATCGCTGCTCCGATGAACGGTAGACCGCCGGTTCCGCTTTGCCGTCGCCGTTGTAATCACCTGGCGCGAGCGAATCGGTCGCGAGTCCCCATTGACGGTAAGACGGTGTGCCGGTCGTGCTGTTGAGAATATACCAAACCGCGTTCGACGGTCGAAAAACGGCAAAATCCGTTCGTCCGTCGCCGTCGTAATCCGCCGGTGCGCGTCGGTCGGAAGATAGTCCCCAACTCTGAAACAGCGGTTGATTATCAGAACTTTTCAGCACATACCAGATTGAATTTGACGGACGGAAAACCGCCGCGTCCATTCGACCGTCGCCGTCAAAATCGCCGCGTACGGGTTGGTCGCCCGATATTCCCCACCAGATAGTGCGAAAATCAACTCCGGCAGAAGCTGACGGACGATAGAAAAAGAAGCTTTGGTTTCCGGGATTCGCGCCGTTGCGATAGACGGCAACATCAACTTTTCCATCGCCGTCCCAATCGCCGACTACTGCCGGAATATCCCCCTCGCGTCCGAACTGCTCTTGCCGGAAAGTATTGGTCGAGCTTTGAAATATAAAGAAATACGCGCGATTAGGATCGCCGTAACCGGTTTCACGCCAGACCGCGATGTCCGTTTTGCCGTCGCCGTCGAAATCTCCGGGTGTGGTTTTGTCAGTTGAAATACCCCAATGCTGCTGTAGATATCCCTGCGTACTGCGCTGTATGAACCAATCACCGACCGTTGGGCGAAAAACGCTCAGGTCGGTTTTTCCATCAGCATCGTAATCGTTTTCGGTGCGTAAGAATAAATGGCTGTTGCCGTTGTAGATCGAAAAACTGTTGGTGCGCTGGCTCATAGCGATGTCAGTTTTTCCGTCCAGATTAACGTCCAGAACCGCAAGATGATCGGTAACGGTTGATATATTCAGCGAAAAAGCCGCAGCGAAGCCGCCCGAACCGTTACCCGGCAGAATGATAAAACCGTTGCCGCCCGCCGCGCTCAAACGACCGACGGCGAGATCAATTTTGCGGTCCAAATTGAAATCTCCGGCGGCGAGACTGGTCGGCGAATTTGACACTGCCGTATCTACTGGCGCGCTGAAACTGCCCGCGCCGTTGCCTGATAAAACTGAAACAAAACCGACGCGGGTTATTGCCAGATCAGTTTGGCAATCGCGGTTAAAATCGGCGGAAACAATGCGCGATGCGCTGCCCATCGAACCGATTGTTATATGACTTGCGGCATTAAAACCGCCCGCGCCGTTGTTGAGCAAAATACTGACGGAATTCGTATTGTCAAAATTAACCGTCGCAATGTCGGGTCTTCCGTCGTTATTAAAATCTCCGACCTCGATGTCCAACGGTGATCCGCCGACGGCAAAACTCGTTGCCGCTGCAAAACCGCCCGCGCCGTTGCCGAGCATCAATTTTACGGCAAAAGTCGGTTGACCCGAATAGCCGCTCGTTTTCGTCATCGCTAGATCGAGATTGCCGTCGCCGTTAAAATCCGCCGTTACCATATCGGAGACGCTGTCAACGACCGGCGTGGTGGTTTCATTCGGAAAACTACCCGAACCATTTCCCAAACGAATGTTAATTCCGGCGTTATTGATCGTGCCGATAGCTAAATCCAAATTACCGTCGTTGTTAAAATCGCCGATGGCGACGGCGCTCGCGTTCAAAGCCGCACCGAAACTGATCGGCGCGTTCAAACCGCCCGCGCCGTTATTCAGCAATATGTTGACGGGTGTTGAAACCAACCCGGCGGAGGTGACAAGATCGGGCTTGCCGTCGTTGTTTAAATCGCCGATGGCGAGTCGCGGAATCGGATTTCCCGTGCCGAGCGAATAAGTATTCTGCAATTGCAGATTGATTGTTTGTGCATTCACGGTTATTGCAAAAATAACGCAATACATAAAGATCGTTGTTTTAAATATTTTGCTTTTCATTTTTTTACTTCTCCTTTGTTTGGAGTTCCGCCAAATATTCGGCTGTTATTTCAACCTAAAGACTCGACTCCAAGCCTGTTTTTACTAATCGGCGACAAGAAATATGTCGCTGATTTCTTCCGAAACTAATTAAATCCGCGTTACGTTTGAAAACGTATATTTTTTGCTGTGGACGATGAAAACTTAAACTTCATTAATTTGAAAAAAATTAGCTAAACATAATTTTTTTAACCTCCGAAATTTCCTTATCTTGCGCTTGAATGTGAATCTCCGAACGTGTCAATTGAATTCAAACAAATCAAAATCCGTTCGGCTTCGATGAAATGAATTTTTCCTGCTTCGACCAGACGAAAAATCTCGCGCTCGGTAAAATTAGAAAAATCTGCAATCGTTTGCGGCGAAGCCATCTCAGCCAACGCGCCGCATTGCGGACAGATTCGGCTCGATATTTGCGCCGCTTGCCGCAACGTAATCGTTTCTTCGATTTCAAACGTGATTTCAGCCTTTCTTTTCATCTCTAATCCGACCTCTGAGCGCAAACATTTCGCTTACGTTCAGGTCAAAAAAACTTTTGCTTTCAACAATCTTTTCGCACTAAAATTAACCGATCAAATTAGTTCTCAGAAATTATAATTTCCCGCACCGTTTCATCATCTTTCAAACCGCCGAAAAAAGTCTTGCAGTTTTTACGGCTTTTTTTTGACTTTTTTTTGACTTGATGGAAACGATTGAGAATAAAAGATTTATCTATTAGTTCGGGAAATTTTCGCTTGACCCGCAAGAGAAAACTTTGTTCGCAGACGGCGTTCCCGTCTGATTGTCTTGATAAGTGAACATTGATGTTTGAGCTTGCCAAGAGCGCGGGACGAGGTTTTTTTCACCCTCCGCGCTCCTGGCAAGCGGGAATATCCGCAGCTAAAGCCGTCATTGCGGAAACGCTTTAATTGATCGCTACTGCCGTTGCCTCTTCGGGTTCTTCAGCCGCGAGCGAATCGCCTGTTATTCCCCAAAAGACAATTCGCCATTGAGCCGGATCGAAATTGGTGGAACTCAGCAAAATAAACCAGGTTAATTGTCCGCTAATGAAGCGCCGAACTGCCAGATCGGTCTTGCCGTCACCGTCGAAATCGCCGAAGGCGCGACCGTCCGTATCCAATCCCCACGGCAAGGCGAGCATTGAGCTGTCGGAACTGCGCTGGATGAAATAAGTCGTTTGATTGCCGGTTGCTGTCGAATCAGGATCGCGGACGACCATTCGGTCTGCAATTCCGTCGCCGTCAACGTCAACCTGAATCGCCGGAAAAAGACTATCCGTCGCGCCCTGAACTCCGCCGCCCCAATAATCTACGACCATCGCGCCGTAGCTGCTGCGGCGAGTGAACCAGGTGGCGGCACCGCCGCTTGTGGATGGGCGGGCGACGGTCAAATCACTAATGCCGTCGCCGTCGAAATCGCCGACCAATGCGAAATCATTTGGTCCTAGTCCCCACCACTCTGTCCGCATCTGATTGGTTGTGCTGAGAAGGATATACCAAATTCCCTCCGAACGGCGATAAACGGCGATATCGGTTTTGCCGTCTCCGTCATAATCGCCCGGCACGGTTTGGTCGCTCGATAAGCCCCATTGAACCGTGCGAGCCGTATTGCTGCCGCTTTGCAAAATGCGCCACGTCCGCACACCTCCGGTCGGAGCGGTGAAAACAACCAAATCGCTTTTGCCGTCGCCGTCGTAATCATCGCTCAAGCCGGGGATGAACAATCCTTGCCCCGCGCCACCGAACGAATAAGTTGAGTGGCTATTGTTGACACTGTTTAAGATATGAAAAGTGCTGGTGCTTTGCCGATACGCCCGGAAGTCGCTGCGTCCGTCGCCATCCATGTCATACGGCGTGAAGATGGGTCGCCGCCGCGCAACATAAATATCGTCGCCGCCCGCGCCGCCCGGACGGTTTGAGTGAAAGTAAAGCTCGCGCCCGTCGGAAGAGAGCGACGGACGACCTTCACCTGACGCGCTGTTGACAGTCGCGCCGAGACTGACCGGTGTCTGCCACGGCGCAGAAGCACTGGCGCGAGTCGAAACGTATAAATCGGCTAAGCCAAGTGTACCTGTTTTGTCCGATTCAAAGAAAATTTCCAATCCGTCGCGGCGGATATTGGGACGCGCGTCGTTAAACTCAGTGTTTAGCCCCGCAACCAGAACGGGTGCACCAAATTGTCCGCTGGACTGAAGTGTACTGACGTAAATATCCTGCATGCCAGGTCCCCCCGGTCGGCTACTGCTGAAATACAGATGAGTCGTTCCACTAGAATCCGTGAACAAGGAAGGCGTAATATCGGCTTGCGGACTGTTGACCTGGCAGCCGAGATTAACCGCCGGTCCCCATTCGCTTTGGGTATTGGGACGCTGCGAAACGTAAATATCTCCGGCACCGCAGCCGCCCGGCTTATTGCTGACGAAATACAGTGTGAGTCCGCCGGGCATTAAAGTCGGACAAAAGTCAGTGCTGGATGAATTTATGTTTGTGCCGAGATTGACCGGCATACCCCACGGCGCGTTAGCGTTGGCGCGGTTTGAAACCCAAATATCTGTTCCGCCTGCTCCTCCGGCTCTACCGGAAGCGAAGTAAAGACTCAAATTATCCGGCGCGATAAACGGGCAGCCTTCCGTCTCCGTTGTGTTAACGTTTGCTCCGAGATTCACCGGTGCTGACCAAGCCGAGAATCGCTGCGCTTGCAAAGGCAATACTAATAACAACAAAGCTGCTGATATTGCAAAAATTGCGATGATGTTTTTTCGATGCGTTAATTCTTTCATATTCTTTCTCCTCATTTTTTTATATGCCGCAGATCAATCATTTCTGCGTAATTTTTTCCTTAAAAAACCTTGCTTCAACAGGGCTTTCGAATTAAAATTATTCAATCCGAAGGTATTCCCTGATGTATAAACTCCTTACCGCTTCATCATCTTTGAAATGCCGCAGTGCTGTCTTGCGGTTTTTTTGACGTTTTTTTGACGTTTTTTTAACTTTTTTTTGACCGGTATGGAAACCGTTGAGAACAAAAGATTTGTCTATGAATTCGGGAAGTTCGCCCTTGACCCGCAGGAGAAAACTTTGTTCGCGGACGGCGTTCCCGTCCGGCTTCCGGCGAAGGAATTTGAAACGCTTTTGCTGCTGGTCAAAAACAACGGACGCGCTCTCTCGAAGGAAGAAATGATTGCTGCGGTGTGGCAGGATGCCTTTGTCGAAGAAGGCAATCTGGCGAAACAAATCTCGCGGCTGCGAAAAATCTTCAACCGCGGCGGCGAGCGGTTAATCGAAACTCTACCGAAACACGGCTATCGCTTTTCCGCTGATGTCAACCAAATCTTTCAGCCTGCCGGAGAAACGATTCTTGAAAAACGAACCGTCAAACGGCTGACTGTCAAACTCGAGGAAAATTCCGAATCTCCGCCGCTCCGCTTGCCCGCCGCGAAAAGAAAGTTTTCGCTTCCGGCAATTTTCGGCGCCGCTTTGATTCTTTTAGCGGTTGTTTCCGGTATCTGGTTTTGGAGCGCATCAAAGGCTCCGTCGAAAATCAATTCGATTGCGGTTTTGCCGCTGCGTCCTTTGACCGAAGGCGAAAATAACAAATCTCTCGGTTTGGGTGTGACCGACACGCTGATTATGAAAATCGGCGGTCTCCGGCAAATCACGGTGCGCCCGATCAGCGCGGTGACGCCATACGCGGACGCGCCGCAGGATTCGCTCGAAATCGGACGGCGATTAAAGGTGGACGCGGTTCTCGAAGGCACAATTCAGCAAGCGGACGGGCGCGTACGCATCAACGTCCGTTTGCTTCGGGTTAACGGCGGCGAGCAGATTTGGGCAGGAAATTTCGAGGAAGAATCAACAAAAGTTTTTGATTTGCAAGATCGTCTGACCGCGCAGACCGCGCAGGCTTTAAAATTAAAATTAGGCACCAGCGAGAATGAGCATCTCGCCAAACATTTTACGAATAACCCGGAGGCTCTCGATGCTTACCAGAAAGGGCGATATTTTTCCAACCGCCGGACGGTCGGCGATTTGAAAACGGCAATCGGGTATTTTAACGAAGCAATCGGGAAAGACCCGAATTACGCCCTTGCCTACGCCGCTCTGGCGGACGCGTACAGCCTGCTCGCCGATTATGACGGCGCGCTCCCCGCGGATGCGTATCCCAAAGCAAAAGAAGCGGCGACGAAAGCCCTCGAACTGGATGACGAACTGGCGGAGGCGCATACCTCGCTCTCCTACGTCAGAATGTTTTACTACCATGATTGGCAGGGAGCGCAGGACGGATATCGCCGGGCAATCGCGCTTAATCCCAGCTACGCGACGGCTCGCCAATGGTATTCGGAATATCTGACGGCGATGGGGCGATTTGATGAAGCTTTCGTCGAAATCCGTCAAGCCAAAGAGATAGACCCGCTTTCGCCGAGCGTCAAC
>JBGTIH010000204.1:0-24178 GCA_041745765.1 Pyrinomonadaceae bacterium
ACATATACGGTCAAGTTCGCTAAAATCGGCGGCAAACCGCAGGGGGAATGTTCCTGTGTAGCTACCAAATGTTGCTATCACATCGCCGCCGCAATAGACATACATCTTACTTTAGCGGCTCAAATGCAAGCCGCTTGACCGGAACAGCTAATGACCGAGGAAAAGCCGGAAATGCTACCACTAATAGCAAATCCGGCTTTTCTTAATCATCGGAGCAAAACCCGAATGATTTAACCGGATTATATTTGAAATACATTCCAAATAAAAGTATAGTCGGCAAGAATAAAATAGATATTTGAAAGTAGTAAAAAGCAAAAGTTCCAGTATCAAAAAGAGTAGAAAAAGCGAAAATCTTAAACCTTTGTGTCTTTTTTTGTGTCTTTTGAGTAAGAAAAGTAGTGAAGTGCCGATAAAATAAGGCTTTTATTTTATAAAGTTTCGCTTAAAAGGCGAGTGCCTTAACCGGACTTGGCTACCGACCGAGATGGATTTTGGATTTTAGATTTTAGATTTTGGATTTGTTTAAATCTAAAATCGCAAATCTAAAATCCAAAATTAAAATGGCTGACTCGACAAGATTCGAACCTGCATATCACCGATTAACAGTCGGTTGCTTCCCCATTATACCCAAAGAAAAATGGTTTGCGAAAAATTGCTTCTTGAAATGCCCTAAAATTCTGCGTTTGGCGCAAAAACTTTTCGCAAACCATTTTTTAATAGGTATAGCTACGAGCCAATAAAACTTAGATAAACCAGTATGAAATCTGAAATTTGAAATTTGAAATCCTTTTTTAAGGAAGGCAAACGCGGCGAAAAATTCGACTTTTTGAAGGACAAAAGACAAATGTGTTCTTTGCGAACAAATGAAAGGTCTTAGACATCCCTTTGTCCTCGCCGAAGTTTCGTCCGCGTTTGTTTGGGTAGGATTTTGTTGTTTTAGAAAACTTGCACCCTTGCTGACGCGCGAGTTTCTGTCTTTTTAGAAATTCGGGGCAACAGGATTCAAACCTGTAATATTCGGTTTATGAGACCGACGCTTTCATCCATTTAAGCTACACCCCTTTGTTGATTTTAGGTTTTAAATTTGTGATTTTAGATTGAAGTTATAATAAATCCAAAATCCAAAATCCAAAATCCAAAATCCAAAATCTAAAATTGGAATAGCCGATGCCGGACTCGAACCGGCGACTTGTGGTTTAGAAAAACACCGCTCTAAATCCGCTGAGCTAATCGGCTGTAAGTGTTTTTAGCGGGCAAGTTCGGCAAGAACAATTTGTCTCGGCGAATCTTTTTCAAACGGCGAACCATCGCGGTCGCCGAACTTTTCTTCGATCTTAAAACCGTTATAAATGAGCAAAGACTCCAGTTCCTGCGGGAAAAATTGGCGCATCGAAAAGTTAAATCGCTTAGTCTTTCCGGTTAAAATATTTTGGTAACTCCATTCAATATAATTGATCTGCGTTGCCGCGTCGTAATCAACATATCCGGTCAAAATAAATTTTCCTTCCGGCGTATCGTATTCCGAATCGAGAACATTTTCGTCCGGCGGACGCGAAAGAATTTTCAGCGAAGGATTGAAAATTTCAATGATAAAACGACCGTCATCGGTTAAATGCTTTTTGACCGATGCGAAACATTTTTCCACGTCTTCACGCGTTAAAAGATGCTGCAGCGAATTACCGAGAAGCAAGATCAAGGGAAATTTTTGACCGAGCTTAAAATCTCGTATGTCGCTTGTATAGAGTTCGAGCGACACATTTTTATCCGCCGCTTTTTCTCTTGCTCTTTTCAGCATTGTGCCGGAAATATCAATGCCGACCGCTTCAATATCTCTTTCTGCAAACGGCACGAGATATGCGCCGCTGCCGCAGGCAAGTTCTAAAACCGGCGAACCGTATCGCTCGATTTTGTCCAAGTAAAAAGCCAATGTTTCCGGCGCGGCAAAATCGCCGTGAACCAGATCGTAAAATATCGAATCATCATAAATAGTTTGTTCAACGGGCATAGCGGAAACCTCTCTTAAAAGTTAAAACTAATTTTGCATCAATCGAGCCGCGTTTAATAATTTAATCGGCTGTAAATTTATTTGAATTGGGTTAAAATCGTCAACCATATTCGGTTTGCCAAAGTCTGAGTTTCAGCAAAAAAAATTGGTGGTTGGAGTTGGTATCGCACCAACCTTTCGACCTTTTCAGAGTCGCACTAATCTATCTCAGTTATCCAACCGTAAAAAATTGGCGGTGGCGACGAGACTCGAACTCGCACACTCTTGTTAGACAGACAAGCGCACAGCCTTTGTGCTTCGCCACCGTGTTTAGAATTGCGTGTTTTAAATTTTATTTTGAATCTGAAATCCAAAATCTAAAATCCAAAATTGAAAGTGAGCGGCGGGAATCGAACCCGCAACATCCGGTTTGGAAGACCGGCACTCAGCCTATTTGAGTTTCGCTCACCATTAAATTGGTGCTATCGGGGAAGATTCGCGCCTTCCACAGCGTTAAAACAGACTGCTTGCCTTGAAGCCTACGGCGACCTATGCGTGTTTGTCAGAACCACCTGCGTTAGCGGGTGGGTTTCCATAAAAAAAAATCTGTGTAAGAATAAAAAAGGCAGACAGAGAGGTTCAGACAGACTTCGGACGCATTTTGCCCGAATACAAGTTGTACAAGATTATTTACTTTCGGAACTCGCCAAAGTTTTTAACGTAAGTAAAAAGTCTTTCCAAAACTCTCTCTGCCTTTTTTTGTTTTTTGTTCGGACAGTTTTCTGTCGAACGCCGCATCTTCGCGCACATTGATCAAAACTTCCGAACTTTTTTCGGTTATTCAATTGTCAAACAGCTCTAAAAACGAAAAAGAGCGGCGACTTTTTCCAAAGACTCTTTCGAGAACTTTTTCGCGTCACCGCTCCTAAAACAAATTCGGATTTTTTTTATGAAAATCCTGTTGATTTTTATGTTTCGGGAGCGGAAACTGCCGCTCCCGCTTTTCTAAATCCTTTTCTCTCCGCGATTTAACACGTCGAGTTTCGGTTGATAATCCGTATTGTCAAAACTGGCACACAAGGATATACTCAGGCTTCTGCCGAATCGCGTTTGTTTCAACGCGGGCGAGCCGAACATATTCTGAATTGTATGTGACCAAGTTTGAATCACTGACTTATCTCCTAAAAATTTTTTTTCTCAAATGTTCTTACTGCGAACAGTTAAGAGTTTAACCATAACCCGAACGAGCTTGTCAAGACTTTTTTGCAAAGCGCGTAAAAATTTTTGCGAAAAAACTAGAAATGACGAAAGCCTTTTGCCGTTAAAATTTGAGTTCCCGTTTTTGAAATAAGTTCAATCTTTTCGGGCGTTTTCGTGATCTCTCCAATGCAGGAAATTTTAGTGTTTTTTGAGCCGAAAAATTTTTCAAAATATTTTTTCAAATTAGGTTTGTTTGAGGTGAAAAGTAACTCAAAATCTTCGCCGCCGTTCATGGCAAAATCCAAAATATCCAAATTTTCGGATGAAATTTTTGCGATATTTTTCTCAAAGGGAATTTTATCCGCATAGATTTTTGCGCCTACTTTGCTTTCTTTGCAGATATGAAATAAATCGCTCGAAAGTCCGTCGCTGAGATCTATCATCGAATTTGCCAATTTTTTTTCTCCCAAAAATTTTCCGATTTCGGTTTGCGGATGTGGTTTTAATTGTAGCAAAAGTAGATTTTTATATTTTGAACTTTTGAATTTTTCGCCTTTTTCTAAAAGCGTTAAACCTGCGCTTGCGCCGCCTAATTCTCCGGTAACAAAAATCAAATCGCCAATTTTCGCACCTGACCGCAGAATAGCTTTGCCTTTTCTGACTTCGCCTGCCGCAATCGAATCAACGACGATTTTATCTGGCGTTTTTGAAACGTCGCCGCCGATTAATTCAATATTGAATTTTTTGGCAAAAGTCATATAACCTTGATAAAATTTTTCGACAAAATCCGTTTTCCAGATTTTTTTAGGAACACCGATCGAAAGCATCGCCCAGACCGGTTTTGCGCCCATCGCGGCAACGTCCGAAAGCGAAACTGCCAGAGCTTTATGTCCGAGAAATTTGGGGCGTGTCCAATCGAGGCGAAAATCTATGTCTTCGACGAGCAGATCGGTCGTGATAACGAGATCGGTTTTCGAGTCTTTCGGCAAAATGGCGCAATCGTCGCCGATTTTGGTCAGATTATATTTTTTGCGGATGTTTTCCAGAAATTCAAATTCGGACTTCATAAAATTTTCATTGACACAAATTCAGTAAATACTTACAATAACGACGGCGGAATTTATACAAAACTTTAACATAAAAAGAGGTTCAAATGGGACAACCTGCAGTTGCAATACCGGAAAAAATATTCTTTAAGATCGGCGAAGTCTGCGATTTAGTCGAGGTTCAAGCGCATGTTTTGCGATATTGGGAAACGGAATTTCCGATGCTTTCGCCGCAAAAAAATCGTTCGGGGCAGAGAAGTTATCGCCGCCGCGATGTCGAAATCGCGTTGCGGATCAAAGAACTTCTATACGAAGATCTTTACACGATTGCTGGCGCGAAGAAGAAATTGCAAAGCGAAATGCGCGATTCGAGCCGTTTGAAAATCGTCCATTCGGAAACTACGAAAAAAGAAAATTTTATTAAAGAAGTTAAAGTCCCGTCGCCCGTCGAATCGCCTGAAATTGAGGAATTTGAAGAAAATCTTCAAATTCAAGAAATTGAAGATTTTGAAGAAAACAGCGAAGTTTTGGAAATTGACGATGAACAGAGAGATACGCTTCTTTCAATCACTTCTCAACTTTTGGAACTGCGGGCAATGCTGAAAAAGAAACCTGTTTAAAAAAATTAAAAGCCGCAAGGAAAAGTTGAATTTGACAAAACATCAAAACCTTTCTAAGCTGTTAAATTCAAGATGACGGGGCGTGGCGCAGACCGGTAGCGCGCTTCCTTGGGGTGGAAGAGGTCGCAAGTTCAAATCTTGCCGTCCCGACCAATAAAATAAAAAAGGCTTTGGAACAAATTCCAAAGCCTTTTTTGATTATGAGCCGAAGCATTTTATTTCGGCGAAACGGTCATAAAAATCGTCTGACCTCGCCGCGAAATAAGCAGCAGAATCGGTCGGTCGCCGCTTTTTTCGATTGCCGCTTGAACGTCATCGAGCGAACTGACCACTTGACGGTTAATTTGCAAAATCACATCGCCGCGCTGAATTCCTTTTTCCGCCGCCGCTCCGCTCGGATCAACATTAATCACGACTAAACCGTCATTTGATTCAAGTTTAAGCTGCTGCGCGATTTCAGGCGTAATCGGCTGGAGAGTTAAACCGAGTTTGCCGCTTTGTCCGGAATTATCCGGTGCTTTTTTCTCTTCTTCGCCGACTTCGGTTTTTGCGCCTTCGATGTTGAATTCATCGAGCGTGGCAGTTAATTCCTGCTCTGCACCGTCGCGGCGGATTTTAATCTTGATCTCGCTTCCGGGCAGAGTTCCGGCGACTTTATTACGCAGAATATTGCTGTCTTCGACCACTTCGTTGTTGATTGCCAAAATTATATCGCCCGTTTTAACTCCAGCTTTTTCCGCCGCGCTTCCCGGACGAACATTGCTGACAAGAATACCTTTAGCTTCTTTTAAATCAAGATTTTGGGCGATGTCTTCGGTGATATTTTGGATATTAACGCCGAGCATTCCGCGTCGGACTCTACCGTCTTTTAAGAGCTGTTCCATCACGGATTTTGCCATATTTGACGGAATCGAAAAACCGATGCCGATGTTTCCGCCCGAACTTCCGCCGGAAAGAATCTGTGAATTTATGCCGATTAGTTCACCGCTTAAATTGACGAGCGCACCGCCCGAATTTCCGCGATTGATCGGCGCGTCCGTTTGCAGAAAATCTTCAAAACTGCCGTCGCTCAAACCTGTTCGGCGACCTTTGGCAGAAATTATTCCGCCCGTTACCGTTTGTCCGATTCCTAGAGGATTTCCGATTGCCAGAACAATATCGCCGACTCGCACATTGTCAGAATTTCCAAGATTCAAAAAAGGCAGATTTTGCTGTTCGATTTTCAAAACAGCCAGATCGCTCGGCGGATCAATACCGACTATTTTTGCTTCAAAAGTCCGCTTATCGTTCATTTGAACAATAATTTTTTCCGCGCCATCAACAACGTGATTATTGGTTAAAATCGTGCCGTCCGCGCTGACGATCACGCCCGAACCGACACCGCGTTCGAGCGGTCTCTGCTGTTCCTGCGGCTGTTGCGGCATATTCGGCATATTGAAAAAATCGCCGAAAGGAAATTGCTGCGGCTGATTTGAAGCCTTGCGTTCAGCGTTAATTGTAACGACAGCCGGAGAACTTCTTTCAACCACATCGGCGTAAGAAGTCCGCATTCCGTCAACAACAATCGGCGCGGGCGACGTTTGAGCCGGGTGAGGTATTTCGCTCGTCTCCTGACCGCCGAAAAAGCCCGATTGGCAACCTGATAAAAAGAGCGTTGATAAAATCAATAAAATTGCTGAAAGTTTTATGTGTCCTGATTGTCGAAATTTTTTCTTAAACATCCTTAATTCTCCTAAAAATTGCTGATAGCGATAATCAAATATTAACCCATAATATCTGATGTCATAAATGAAGGAAACAAATATTTAGTTTTTGAACTGAAAACTTCTACGAACTTAGGCTTGATTGTGTTCAAAAAAACAACGAATTTCAAATGATTTTAAATTTGAAATATGAATTATGAGCAGAAACAATCAGTTCAATATAAAACGTGCAGAACAGATAAATTCTACTCTTGATTAACATTTAAACATCGTCGCTGATGCGAACATATCCTGAAATATCGTCGTCATCGTCTAAGTAATTCGGTTGAATCGGCAATTTATTGGGAACTTGTCCGTAAGGTTTGCCGGATGACGGATCAATCAATTGATTCGTTAGAATCTCATCGGGCGGAATAAATGACGGAATATCATAACCGTCGCCCTGCGAAGAATCTTTGCTGACGAGTTCGGCAATATCGCCCAAATCTATAAAGAAATCGGAAACATCAATCAGGCGCGGTGCGGTATTTGAACGAAATCCCGCAACTTCGACGCGGCAGCCTTTATAAGCGACGGCGTTCAGCGCATAGACAAAATCTTCGTCGCCCGAAACAAGTACCGCAGTATCATAACGTCCGGCGAGCGAAAGCATATCAACGGCGATCTCAACATCGAGATTCGCCTTGCGTGTTCCGTCGTAAAAAGTTTTTAATTCTTTTTGGACGACGCGAAAACCATTGCGGCGCATCCACAAAAGAAAACCTTGCTGGCGTTCCGCACCGGCATCAACTCCGGTGTAAAAAAATGCACGCAAAAGTCTGCCGTCGCCTAGAAGAACGCGCAGAAGTTTATTGTAATCAATATCTAAATTATGAAAACGAGCGGCGTGGAAAAGATTATTTCCGTCAATGAACACCGCGACGCGCCCGCGATGCCCAAACTGCCAGGACGAGTTGGTTGCCATATCAAACTGCATTGTTAAATCCTTTTATTTAAGTTGTTTAAGTAAAATTAACAGCAGTTTAAACCAGTAGAAAATCGGATAAGAAATGTTTAAAATAAATCCGCAGTTTCAAAAACAATGAAACTGCAAGATATCTTTAATGATTGAAATGAACGAATTTTGAATTAATGAAAGCTAAATTCTTGTATAAAAAATAATTTCAAAATGATTTCAAAAAAAGTTTGATAAAATAAAATAAAATTTCCGGTTATCTAATAATTAACTGCGGTTAAAAAATATGTAAATATAATTATAAGTTTGCCTTTTCGCTTGGACATTGGTCAAGCGGTTCATTTAACAATGATACTTGTTTTTCGACGTATAATCAAAATATGAGGATATTTTATGAATAACAACGGTAAAAATTTTGATTCAGAAGAATGGTTGAATGATTTGCCTATTCAGGTCGAAACTACGGGATTTCAAGCGGAAGAGATGTTTTCGTGCAAAAAATGCGGCAGAAAAAGTCCGCCGAATCGGGCGAAATGTTTCTATTGCGGAGAAAATTTCGATTTAGATGTACTACAAACCGATTTGATAAAACCGAATTTGCGTAAATTGGAATTGTGGGAAAATGGATTTAATCTGATTTATACGGCGAACAGTCAGAACGTCGGCGAAACGGAAATCCGGGAAATTTCTAATTTGCTCAATGCAGAAAAAGATTTTTTAAAGACAATTGTTGAAAACAAAGAACCTCTGCCGTTTGCTCGGCTCGAATCAGAAGCGGAAGCGGAGATTGTCAGAAAAAAACTTGCAAAAAAAGGATTTGAAACGAAAATCATCAGCGATGAAGTTTTAGATTTGAAAAGTCCGGTCAGAAGATTGCGAAAAATCGAATTTGAGAATGAAAAGTTAAAAATAACGCTGTTTAATACTTCTGAAATTATCGAAATTTTTTGCGAAGATTTAATTTTGCTAGTGTCGGGTTCGGTTTATGAAAAAAAGACGGAAACGATAGAAAAGCGCGTAAAATCGAAGGAAAGTAAAACTTTAAGCGTTGATGAAACGGCGAAAGACGAGAAAATTATTGATCTTTACACACTGGATGACCGAATCGGTTTTAGGATTTTAACGAACGGTTTTGATTTTTCAGGTTTGGGAAAAGATATGAGTTTTCTGGCGTTTGAAAATATCGGAAAATATTTTGAAAAACTCAAAAATTTTGCGCCGAATGCAAGAGCGTCTGATAATTATAATCGAATCAGAAATCTTCTGGGCGAAATCTGGGAAGTCGAACAAATAAACGATGCGGGCGGTGTAATTAAAAAAGGCATCGGAAATATCAATCTGAATAAAACGGCAATTTCCACAAATCTTGCTCAATTTACGAAATATTCACGTTTTCAGCGGCATTTATTATGAAAAAAAACAAGTTCCAAAATTCAAAATCTCCGGAAAGAAAAACGAAAATCGAAATTCAGACTCCTAATTCCGCAATTATATTCGGAGTTTTGCCTGTTTTAGAAGCCCTGCGCGCCGAAAATAGGCGGATTGAAAAAATTTTTATAATGGAAGGCGGACAGGAAAAAAGATTTACCGATATTTTGCAGATGGCGCGGAAAAACGGCGTACCGTTTCATAAAACTTCGCGGGAGAATCTTAATAATTTTGTCGAAAACGGCGCGAATCATCAGGGAATCGTTGCTTTTACGGCTTCGGCGGACTATTTTGATGCCGACAAATTATTTGATGAAATAACAAATAAGGAAAAATCTCTGTCAGTAATTTTGGACGGAATTGAAGACCCGCGCAATTTCGGCGCGATTTTGCGCGTTGTCGAATGTGCCGGCGCAGACGGCGTTTTTATTCCCGAACGCCGCGCCGTCGGGTTGACCGAAACGGTTGCCAAATCTTCGGCTGGCGCGGCGGAATATGTTAAAGTTGCTAAAATCGGAAATGTAAATCGGTTGATTGATGACTTAAAAAAGCATAATATTTGGGTTGTCGGCGCAAGCGGCGATGCGGAAATGAGTTATATAGAATGGGATTGGACACAGCCGAGCGCACTTGTAATGGGAGGCGAAGGCAAGGGACTGCATCGCCTGACGGCTGAAAAATGCGACGTTTTAGTGAAAATCCCGATGTTTGGAAAAATCGAATCTTTGAACGTTTCGGTCGCCGCCGGCGTAATTCTGTTTGAAGCAATCAGACAAAGAGAATTTTAGATTTCAAATTTCAAATTTCAAATTTCAAAAATTGATTGAAAAAAGATGCAGAACTGAGGACAACAACTATGTATTGCCCGAAATGTGGAACAAAAAATCCTGATAACGGAAAATTTTGCCGGAGTTGCGGAACAGATCTAAATATCGTTTCAGAGGCTTTGACCGGAAAACTTGATATAAATCGCGTTCAAACTTTGACGTATCAAAAGGGAAAACCGGTTAACTGGGAAAATGCTCTAAGTACTTTATTTACCGGAATTGCCTTCATAGCAGTTTCAATCGCGCTGGCAAATTCGAGGATGGGCAGAGGTTGGTGGTTTTGGATGCTGATTCCCGCATTTGCTTGTATCGGAACCGGTTTAGCCAAGATTATGCAGATAAAATCTCAAGAAAAAGCGAACGCTAATTTTGCCCCGACAGCGACGATAAGCGAAATTTCATCGAACGAGCGAAAAGAATTGCCGCCCGATCAAACGGAATATATTTCGCCCATTTCTGAATCAAAATACAAGACCGGCGATTTAATGCCGCCAAGTGTAACCGACAACACAACAAAACATCTCAAAATGGATTCCGAAAGCGAAACGATGACTCTTCCTAAATCTAATTTATAAATTTTATTTAGATAAATAATCAAAATTTGATTTAGAACATTTCTATTAATCAGAATTTATGAAAGTACAAAAAAAAACTTTCCGGTTTTTCAGAATAATTCTTCGTATGTGGAAGGCTTTACGCGACTATTTTGCCAGTGCTTTAGAAGTTGATGAAGATCGAAAAATCTTACTTTACATTGATCTGGCAAAATCGAGTACGCTGAAGGACTTAATGTATTGGTTGCAAATTTTCTTTTCAGCCGGAATTGCCACACTTGGTTTGATTTTGAACAGTCCGGCGGTAATCATCGGGGCGATGCTGATTTCGCCTCTGATGGGACCGATTTTATCTGCCGGACTGGCTTTGGCAACCGGAGATTTGATTCTTGCCGTCCGTTCGTTTGTCAATCTTTTAATCAGTTCGCTCGGCGCGATTGCGCTGGCGGTTGTTCTGGTCGCATTCTTGCCATTTAAAGAAGCGACAAGTGAAATTTTAGCGCGGACTTCGCCTAATACGCTTGATCTGGGCGTTGCGCTTTTTTCCGGTGCGGTCGGTTCGGTAGCGATTTGTAAAGAAGTCAAAGGTGTAGTTACGTCAATTCCGGGCGTGGCAATCGCCGTCGCTCTGATGCCGCCGCTGTGCGTTGTCGGCTACGGAGTCGGTTTAGCGGTTAGTGTCAGCTTTACAGACGGCTTAACTATTGCTGCCGGCGGCGGCTTGCTTTATTTGACAAACCTTGTTGCCATAACATTTACGGCAATGGTTGTGTTTATAATGCTTCGGATTGATACGCCGAAAGTGCGAGAAAAAGTCAGGGCTTGGCGCGATGCCGATATGGAAAGTGAATGGTGGCATCACGCAATTGCCCGAATTCCCTGGCTCGAACACGCCAGAGAAATCCGCAGTATGTCGCTTCGGCTTTTGATGATTGTCCTCCCGCTTTTGTTGATTTTTATTCCGCTGACCAACTCCTATTATCAATTGAAAGATGAGATTCAGCTGAAGAGAGCGCAGAACGAAATTCGACGAACGGCACGAGCCGTCTGGAATGAAAAATTTTCGACTCAGCAAAATGGCGAATCAAGAACTCTGGACGAATTACGGGTCAACACAGTTGAAGATAAGTTAGAAATTTATTTAAGAGTTTTTGATAATCAGCCTTATACACAAGAAGAAAGAGCGGATTTTCACAGAGAACTTGCAAAAACTCTGAATCGTCGCGAAGATTCGCTAAACATTCAAATTATAGAAATTCCAACCTCGGCGCGGGAATTGGCAAAACCGAAAACCGATGAAACCCCGATTCAAATGCCGCTTGCCGAACTTCAATCGCAATTTCTGCAAAGAATTCAAAATTCTTTAAACGGAGTAGTTTTTCCGCCGCCCGCCAAACTTCTGGATTTTAAGGTCAGTAAAAGTCCGAACAGCAATATCGGGATTGAACTGTTTTATTTAAGCGAACGTGATATAGATGTTGATGCCCGTGCATTACTCGCGGAAAATATCAAACAAAGATTAAATTTTCCAAATGCCTCAATCGTGTTTGCACGAATCCCGATTGAATCTAAAACATTTAATTTTGTCAATAACCAAGCCGTTTTAAGCGACGATGTAAAAGAATCATTTGATGAAACCGTAAGAAAATTACAAACACATCCGCGCTTAAAATTAGAATTTAACTTAAATTCAAAAATAAACGGAGAATTACAAGAACAACGGCAAATAGAAATAAAAAACTATTTTGTTCAAAAAGGTTCAATTGCCGAAGACCGCATTACTTTTATAAAATCGGATGAAGAAAACAATTTGGATTCCTTTAAAATTGCCTTAAATGAATAAAAAAAAAATTGTTGCCTAATAAAACAAAACTGCCATTGACAAAATAAAAACTTTTCATAATCTTGATATTAGATTTAGTTATTTTCATATAAGATTAAGAGGACAAAAATTATGGATGCCGAAAAGCAAGGAAGAAATTTTTTAGCCAGCGTTGATCATTATTTTGACAAAGCGGCTGTTCACACGAATTTACCTCCGGGTTTATTAGCGCAAATAAAAATTTGCAATAGTGTTTATTCGTTTCAGTTTCCGATAAAAAAAGGAAACGGTTATGAAGTCGTCACGGCGTGGCGGGCGGAACACAGTCATCACAAATTGCCTGTCAAAGGCGGAATCAGATACTCGGAACACTCAAGCTATGATGAAGTTGTGGCTCTGGCGACGCTGATGTCATACAAATGCGCGGTCGTTGATGTGCCGTTCGGCGGCGGAAAAGGAGCGATTAAAATCAATCCGAAGGAATTTACGACCGATGAATTAGAAAAAATCACGCGTCGCTATACTTCGGAGTTGATCAAGAAAAACTTTATCGGTCCGGCGATTGACGTTCCCGCGCCGGATTACGGCACAGGCGCACGCGAAATGGCTTGGATTGCCGACACTTATCAGGTTTTTAATCCCGGACAAATTGATGCTCTGGGTTGCGTTACCGGAAAACCTATTCCGCAAGGCGGCATTCGCGGCAGAAATGAAGCCACCGGTTTAGGTGTTTTTTATGGTTTGCGCGAGGCTTGCGATGTCGAAGAAGATATGAAGGCAATCGGTTTGACCAAAGGCATCGAAGGTAAAACCTTTGTGGTGCAAGGTTTGGGAAATGTCGGCTATCACGCGGCAAAATTTTCTATCGAAGGCGGCGCGATTATGATTGGTGTTGCCGAATATGACGGCGGAATTTTCAACAAAGATGGAATTGATCTTGAAAAATTAATGGCGTATCGAAAAGGAAATAACGGTTCGTTATTGGATTTTCCCGGCGCAACAAATTTGCCTAACCGCGAAGCCGCGCTCGAACTTGAATGCGATATTTTGATTCCCGCCGCGCTCGAAAATCAGATTACGGCGGAAAATGCACCGCGCATCAAAGCGAAAATCATCGGCGAAGGCGCAAACGGTCCGGTAACTTCGGAAGCCGAAGACATTCTGGAATCACAAAATATACTGGTCATTCCCGATTTGTATATTAACGCGGGCGGCGTTACGGTTTCTTATTTTGAATGGCTCAAAAATCTTTCGCACGTTAGATTTGGGCGAATGGAAAAACGCTTCGAACAAAATACCTTTGACCGCATAATGAAGCTGATTGAAAGAGAAACGGGCAGAACGATCTCGCAGGAGGAGAAAAATCTGATTGCTCACGGCGCGGACGAAGCCGATCTGGTTTTTTCGGGATTAGAAGAAACAATGATTACGTCATATCACCAAATCCGCGAAATCTGGAAACAAAATAAAGGAATCAGCAATCTGCGTACCGCTGCCTTCAAAAACGCGATTGATAAAATTGCCACGTGTTATTTTGAACTCGGAATTTTCCCGTAAAAATAATCTTTACGTCTATATAATTCAGCAATTGAATCGTAACCTACATAAAACACCGGAAATTAATTAATTTCCGGTGTTTCTAATTTTATTCGCAGTTAATTAGGTTTGGATTATAATGGCGAATTTTATCTTTTCAATAAAAATTCAAGCGGCACATTAACGCGTCTGCGCCAGTAGTATTCGTTGTGTCCGTCGCCTTGGAAATTCATTGTCAGCCAATCTTTTTTACTTTTATAACCCTTTTTGATCATTACTTTATCGGCACGTTCCTGATACTTGCCGTATTCCGTGTCGAGATCAATCGTGCCGTAATCAAAATAAATCCGGTGATTTTTGGCAGGTGGCAAGTGTTTTTCGAGATAATTTATCATAATGCCGTCGCCGAGCGAAAAGTGTGTTGAAAGCGAACCCGCGCCGCCGAAGATTTCCGGGTATTCGGAAAGCGCGTAGAGCGACATCAAACCGCCCATACTCGAACCCATTATAAACGTATTGTCGCGGTCGGGCAACGTCGGATATTTGTTGTCTATAAACGGTTTAAGCTCTTTAACGATGAATTTTAAATAATTATCCGAACCCGTGCCGGGCGGCATTTTGTATTTTGAAAAATCGGCATTATTTTCGTTAAAAGCTCTTTCAGGCGAAAATTCCTTTAAACGATTTGCTGTGAACCAGATGCCGACAACAATCGTGTCGCGCACTTTTTCTTCGGTTATCAATTTTTGCAGAGCTTCATCAACGCCCCAGTCAACATTATTATAAGCCTCCAACGGGTTAAAAAGATTCTGCCCGTCATGCATATAAATGACGGAATATCTCTTTTCTTTGGAATAATTAAATGGCACCCAAACATCTACATTTCGCCTTTGGGTAAAGTTGGAGCGGAAATTTTTGTAACGATAAATCTGATTGGTAATGCCTTTGCCGGTAATTTTTTTTGATTTTTGAGCAAAAAGCGCGAGAGAAGCGAAAAATATCAGACAAATCAACAAAGTTAGAACACGCATATTTTTCTCAAATCCGAAATGCAGTTATTATATTGAATATTCCTTTTTTTAGAAACTTTTACAAGAAATTATTATATTGGAAAATCTTTGCAGACGAAATCAATAAATATCAAAAAATTGTAAAAATCATTTAAATGGATTTTCAACTTTCGCAAACAATCGAAATTCTTTCCCAAACGCCGGCAACGGTTAAATCTTTGCTCGGAAATCTTTCCGAAGATTGGGTTATTGCATCCGTTGGTGAAAATAATTGGACTCCGTTCGATGTTGTCGGACATTATATACACGCCGAAGAAACCGATTGGATTCCGCGTGCGCAAATCATTCTCGCGCAAGATGAAAATCGAACTTTCGTACCGTTTGATCGTTTCGGGCATTTTGAAAGATCGAAAGGCAAAACTATGACTGAACTGCTCGTAACCTTTGCCGATTTGCGCCGAAAAAACATCGAAATTTTAACGGCGTGGAATCTGAATGAAGAAAAATTAAATCTTAAAGGAATTCACCCGGAACTCGGCGAAGTTACGCTCAAGCAGCTTTTAGCGACGTGGGCGGTTCACGATCTGACGCACATTCGCCAGATCGTCAACGTTTTAGCCAAACAATACACGGAAAATGTCGGCGAATGGAAAAATTATCTTTCAATTTTGCAATAAAAATCAGGAAACGAATATGTTTTGGTTTTGGATAATATTTATTGTAATTTCTATAGGTTTTTTGGTTAATGCAAAAAAGGCTTCTGTTGATGCAGTGCGTTATTGGGACACTGATGCTCCAGAGAAGTTAATAAAAATTTTTCAAATTATGAATATTATAGTAGGTGTTTTTTTGACTTTAGTCGGAATACTCGGATTGCTGGGTTATATAAATCCTTAATCAGATTAGTAAATTGATAAAGTGATTATCATTAAAATTTTGGTGAATATTAATTAATAAATTTAGAACTCTATGAAACGAAATATCAAAGCACCGACCGGAACGGAATTAACCTGTAAAAACTGGCTGTCCGAAGCCGCTTACCGAATGATCCAGAATAATCTGGACGCAGACGTGGCATTTGATCCCGATAATCTGATCGTTTACGGCGGTCGGGGAAAGGCGGCGCGGAATTGGGAATCTTTTGACGCGATTCTGGTGAGTTTGAAAAATTTGGAAGCTGACGAAACTCTGCTCGTGCAATCGGGCAAACCCGTCGCCGTTTTTAAAACGCACACGGACGCGCCGAAGGTTTTGATCGCGAATACAAACATCGTCCCGCACTGGGCGACGCAGGAACAATTTGATAAATACGAGCGCGAAGGCTTGATGATGTACGGGCAGATGACCGCCGGGAGCTGGATCTATATCGGCACGCAGGGGATTTTGCAGGGAACTTATGAAACTTTCGGCTCTCTGGCGCGGCAAAACGGTTGGGGAACGCTTGCCGGGAAATTCGTTTTAACCGCAGGACTCGGCGAAATGGGCGGCGCGCAGGCGCAGGCGATCACGTTTAACGGCGGTGTCGGTCTTTTGGTCGAGGTTGATAAATGGCGCATCGAAAGGCGTTTGCAGCTTAAACAAGTTGACGTTGCGACTGAAAGTTTGGATGAAGCTTTGGATTGGATAAAAGAATTTACGGCGAAAAAAGTAGCGAAATCAATCGCGCTTCTCGGCAATGCGGCGGATATTCATTGGCAGATTCTCGAAAATGGAATTCTGCCCGATGTCGTCACCGATCAAACTTCCGCGCACGACGTTCTTTTCGGGTATATTCCGCAAGGTCTTTCAATCGAACAGGCAAACGAATTAAGAAAAACCGACCAACAAACCTACGAAAAACGTGCGATGGATTCGATGGCGCGACACGTCGAAGCAATGCTCGAATATCAAAAACGCGGCGCAATCGTTTTTGATTACGGCAACAATCTGCGCCAACGCGCCAAAGACAGCGGCGTGGAAAACGCCTTCGATTATCCGGGCTTTGTTCCCGCCTACATTCGCCCGCTCTTTTGCGAAGGCAAAGGACCTTTCCGCTGGGTTGCTTTGAGCGGCGACAAAACCGACATCTACAAAACCGACGAAGCGATCATGAATCTCTTCCCCGAAAACGATCATCTGACGCGCTGGCTGACAATGGCTCAGGAACAGGTCGAATTTCAAGGGCTTCCGGCAAGAATCTGCTGGCTCGGCTACGGCGAACGCGCGAAAGCCGGACTCAAATTAAACGAAATGGTCGCTGACGGAACGCTCAAAGCCCCAATCGTCATCGGACGCGATCACCTCGATTGCGGAAGCGTAGCCAGCCCAAACCGCGAAACCGAATCAATGAAGGACGGCTCGGACGCCATCGCCGATTGGGTTTATCTCAACGCGATGATCAATGCGGTCGGCGGTGCAACGTGGGTTAGCTTGCATCACGGCGGCGGAGTCGGCATCGGCTATAGCTTGCACGCCGGACAAGTAATCGTCGCCGACGGCACGCCTGAAGCAGCTCGAAGAATCGAAAGAGTCTTAACGACCGACCCCGGAATGGGCGTTGTCCGCCATGTTGACGCGGGTTACGCGGAAGCGACTGAATTTGCGGAAAGAAATGATGTAAAGATTCCGATGAGGAAATAGTTTATGACGATAAATATTGGTCTGCTCGATGAAGAATCCACAATAGAAGCGATTGAAATTGTTGACGAATTAGCCGAAAAAAATAATATTGATTGGGCATTGGCAGGCGGTTTGGCGATGATTTTATACGGGAGCGACAGGATGACAAAAGATATTGATATTATTGCCGAAAAACTTCTTCCGCTTGAAAAGGTCGGCGATTTGGTTCAGGGCGGCGAGCGGTATCTTATCAAAACAGGCAAAAATGAAGTTGCCGTTGATTGGATTATTCGCAAAGATGTGTTTAAGCAACTATTCGCCGAAGCCTTGAAAGAGTCAGTTAGAATCAATGACGTTCCGGTTCTCACGCCTGAATGGTTAGTGATTCTCAAATTCATCGTCGGACGCTTCAAAGATCAGGAAGATGCCGTATTTTTGCTGAGTCGGGAAGATTTGGTAGATCGAAATCTCGTCAAAGAACACATTATCAAAAATGCCGGAGAAATCGCTTGGGAATTGGCAAAGCACGGTTATCAACGCTGGTTCGACCTTGCCGACAGCAGAACTCGCCAAGAACAGCGCAACGCAAAGGAAGGTTATATTGATTATTAGATTTGTCCGCCACGTTGACGCGGGTTATGAACAAGCGACCCGATTTGTAGAAAAGAATAAAGTAAAAATTCCGATGATGAGGTAAAATTGCCTAAACAATTTTTGTAGAGATTTATTGAAAGTTAATTGAATGAAGGAGTAAATATGAGAATAATACTATTAAGTTTCGTGTTAGTTTTTTTGTCCCTTACGGCTTTTTCCCAGAAAAAACAAACCGATCTTGAATTCCAAGGGCTTAAAGGAAAGGTTAAGTCCGTTCAAGACTCGTCAACCCATCTCGGCACGAAAGAAGAGCCTGTAAAATCACCACAACGACGATACCAAAGCATCGAATTCTACGGTCCTGACGGCATTATTACCGAAGACCTTGATTCAGATCGGGGGATAAAATACGTTTATCAATTCGTTGATGGTTTTTGGTCTAGGAAAGAAGTCGTGATTGATGAGAAAAAAGCAAGAATGGGAGTACGAACAAGAGCCATCGGAAATGCTGAAGATATGGAAAAGCCCGTAAAAACCATAAAACCTGACGAACGCTTTCTAACCAGATTTGACGACGAATACGATGACAGCGGTCGCCGTATTTTGCGACGGATATTTTTCTCGGACGGTAAAATGGATTCGATCACCCGTTACAGTTATAATTCCGCCGGTTTACTCGAAAAGGAAGTTCGCAACAGTTATGGTAATAAATGGACTTATTTTTATTCCTATGATACCAAGGGAAATCTGATCGAGAACAAAAGGCAACGTTCTAATGTTACAGATGTGGTTGATATGATAAACCGAACGGAATACAGCAATTACAAGTTCGACGCAAAAGGTAACTGGATTGAAAGAAGATACAAATACCACAGCGAATACGACGGCTCTGCAACAACTTCAGAAGGAATTGATTACCGCGACATCAAATACTACGATGTGGAAAAGCCGAAAAAAAAGCCCTGAGCAGAGGGAAGAAAAAGTGATTATAGTTTGAAATAAAAAGGGTTCTACTGGGAATTTAGTGGAAAAGCCGTACTTATGATCACTTCGGGGTGAGGATTTATTGAGGTCAAAACGCCTTAACCTCATTTTACATACTATTTAGCTATATAAATAAAAATTATGATTTTTATTTATATACGCTCCACTAAATTCCCGGTAGAGCCAATGAATTAAAATTAACCCCAAATACCTTCAGAAGCATATTTGGAATCTTTTCTACCTTACAATGAAAACTACCCTCAAAACGCGAAAACCGAATAGTCCATTGAACGAAAAATGGATGATTCTCGAAAAGGTTTTCGCGCCAATTCAAGCCGCGCTTTTGGCGTAGCGATTCGGCGGAAGTTTATGCGGTAAGTTGTGTTAAAATAATTGGCGTGAGGTGAGAATTTATGACATCGGAAGAAGTTTTGTTGGAAAAGTTTAAGGTTTTGCCTGCGAACCGGAAGCAGGAAGTTTTAGATTTTGTCGAGTTTTTAGAAGAGAAAGAAGCTAAACCCCAACCGCGTCGGAGTTTGAAAGGCGCGTTGGCGGATTTGAATATTATAATTACTGATGAAGATATTCGTCAGTCGCGGAATGAAATGTGGCGTGGTTATACGCAAGACACTGAAGACGAAAAATAGTTTATGGATGATGTCGTTATTGATACTCATATTGCGATCTGGTATTTCGGCGATCTTGCACAACTTTCAAAACCTGCCGAAAATGCGATTGACAAAGCCGAAGCGAACGGGTTTATTTACGTTTCGGCGATCACGCTTGTTGAACTGATTTATCTGACCGAAAAAGGCAGAATTCCGAATGATGTTTTAGATTTGCTTCGGGATGCGATTTACGATTCGGCAACCGCTTTTCGATTGTTTGAACTTTCCCGCCAAGTCGCTGACGAAGTTCAAAACATTCCACGCCTGACCGTTCCCGATATGCCCGACCGCATAATTGCCGCGACTGCTTTGCATCTAAATCTGCCGCTTGTTACAAAAGATCATAAAATTCAGTCTCTGCAGAATATCAAAACGATTTGGTGAAAAAACTTTCGCGCCGCTTCAATCTGCGCTGTTGGCGTTGGCGCGTTCGGCGGAAGTTTATATTTGAAGGTGAAAAATTTATTTTTGAAATTTAAAACTAAAATGACACTTTTTTCTGAACATTTACGCATTTATTGATAGAGCAGAAAAATTGGTTTGGTTACAATTTTTTTGAATCACATAGAAAACCTCAATGCGATGAGCGGAAAAGATCGGTTTTACTCCAAAACCGATCTTTTTCTTATATCTGGAATCCTGCCGAAATAAAATACTGAATATTTCTGAAACTATCAAAAATTCTTATAGACGAAAAAATAAAATTGCTGTATATTCAAACGATAATCAACAAAAAAGATGTAGAAACTGCTTAAAGCTATAACAATGGCTGATGAGTTTGGAAGTTTAGATTCTGAATAAATTTAGGTGAAAAATAAATGGAAATCAGGCAATTAAAAGCGTTTGTGGCAATCGCGGAAACAAAAACATTTACCGCCGGAGCAAAACAGTTAAATATTACGCAGGCGGCTATCTCGATGCAGATTCAGCAGATTGAAAAGGAAATCGGTTTGCCGCTTTTTACAAGGACTTCGCGGCGCGTGATTATAACCGAAGCCGGCGAATATCTTTTGCGGCGAGCGCGGAAAATTTTGCGCGAACACGATACGGCAATTGCCGAAATCGCTGAAGTCGCCGGCGCGGAACACGGGAGATTGAGAGTCGGTTCGGCTTCGGCAATGTTTGCTACCGCACAGCTCCCGAAAATTCTCGAATACTTAAAGGTGAAATTTCCAAACGCACAAATTACGGTTTCCTCCGGCACAAGTCAGGTTTTGGTCGAGAAAATTATGCATAATGCGATTGATGTTGCTTTTGTTTCTTTGCCGGTTGATAATGCGAATATTATTACCGAAATGCTTTTCAGCGATGTAATGGTCGCTATCTCGCATCCTTCGCATCCGCTTGCCAAAAAGAAAACCATCAGCGCGGCAAGCCTTGCCAAAGAAAATTTAATTTTAGGCGAACAAGGCGGAAACGCCCGAAGAATGATTGATGAATTTTTTGATGACGCGCATGTTCGTCCAAATGTCGTGATGGAACTTTCACGGCAGGAAGCGATCAATAAAATGGTGGAAAACAAAATGGGAGTCGGAATTTCCGGCACAAAATATGTAGCCGGAGAAATTGCTGAAGGCAGATTGATCTCCTGGAAACTCGAAGGCGCAGATATTAAATGGGATTTAGGTCTAGCACGTCTGCGCGGCGGCTATTTTTCACCGATTGCCAAAGAATTTGTCGAACTCTGTAAGGAAAGCTTTGCCGACCGAGAAAAATTTGTTAAAGCGCAAGGTATAAGTTAAACCTGCATTTTAAATACTGAATTCCGAAATATTGAATCGGAGAAAAAGTATGAAAAAAATCCTTTTGGTTAATATCTTTCTTTTGCTTTTTTCGGCTGTTTGCTTCGCGCAGGATAAAACCCGAATTATCGTTTTTCCTGAAAAGAAATCTGATCTCAAAATGTTTTCCGGGGAAGACGGCAAAAGTGTGCCGACCGAAATGAACGGCGTTGAATTGGTCGAAATAAGGATAAAAGATCAAATAGTTGCGCTAGATAAACCTTTTGAATACGAAGACGATTGGCTGAAATATCTGACGATAAAGTTAAAAAATGTCTCGGACAAACCCATTACGTCCATCAGACTTTCCATTGGACGACCGCAAGCAAAATTTAAGGACAGCAGTATGGGATTTACTTTGGAATTCGGTTCTTTAAGCGCATTCGGCTCCGCGAAAAAAGATTTTAGAGTAATCAAACCCGGCGAAGAATTTGAATTGTCGAGAAGCGCGGAAGATTATACTGCCGGTTTAAATTTTATGATTCAACGAACCGGAGTTTCAAATATCAACAAAATCATCGTCGGCTCGACACAGGTTAAGTTCGAAGACGGCAATTTATTGACCGTTTGGACGCTGCCGTTGGCAAAATAAAAAAACATCTCTGAATAAAAGAAAAGGCTTCGTTCAATAGTTGAGCGAAGCCTTTTTTGTATGATTTAAAAGGTGCAGAGATTACTACAAGACTTCTGTAGAAGATCAAAAAAACTAACGAAAACATCTACCTCAATCGTCTAAACTGTTATTTTGTAAGCCTTTTCTCAAAAAATGTCAAGAGTTTTTTTATTTTAGATGATTTAAGTGATAAATTAATAAAATAAGTGCGGTCATTATTGAATAAAAATAACCTATCTAGATAATATTAACTCAATAGTTTTGTAATATGTTTACTTACATCCCAAAATTTAATGGCTTGTCTGAAATTGAGTACACCGATTACAGAAACTCGGAAGAACGTGAGTTTTTGATGACGCTTTATGACCGCGTTTCATCTTTAGATGAATATCGTTTAATGGAATATGACGATTTTTTTATGTTTTATCACGACAGTATTTTAACTGTTGCCTTCGACATTTGTGATGAAAATGCCAATCTTGTGTTACGTTCTTTGCGGATAGATTTTACAGAGACAAGCCTCTTAATGGGAAATGATGAAACCTTTCAATATGTAAGTGCATTAGATAGAAACAATCCTGATGTAAAAGAATACAAAAAAACTGAATATACAACTATTCAATTAGCAGAAATTGCGGCTCAGTGGGTTTCTAAAGAATTATCAAGAAAAATTGAACTTCACGAATGGATTACTAATTCATTTCAACATCGGCGTTATGTAATATCTGATGCAAATCAATTTATTAGCTGTTCGGATTCTAAAAACATTCCGCGCAAAAACTTAGGTTCTCCGACACGAATTACCGTCGTTTATCCAAAGCCAATACCAAAACAGAAATAATAAGTATTTGAATAGTTCCATAAAAAAGGCTTCGCTCAAATTTGAACGAAGCCTTTTTTTTATTTATGGAAAATGTTGATTATTTTAAATAGTTAATAGATTAATCTTGACGGTCGGTGCGTTTTTGGCGGCTTGATTGATAAAGCCTTTGTCGAATGTCACGATTTCGGTGTCGTAAGTATTGACGAGTTCTTCGGCAAGCGCGATATAAAGCCCGTCTGATGAGCGGCTGCATCCGTAACCGTCGCGGATTTCAACGGCGCGTTTCAGCAAAGATGCTTCACCGTTCGGCGAAAGCACGATGCCTTTCAGATAATCGGAAAAAACGTCAATCGCTTCGTCGTATTCGATCTGAGTTACTACTCCGCCCGCAAGTTTTTGGCATAGTACGAAAATTACTTCAGCAATCAAAACATTCGGCGCGAAAAATTCAAAACCGCGCTTTGTATAATCTTCAAATGCGGTTTCGGCAGTAATGATTTTGTCGGCTTCTTTTGCACAGAGCGCGATCAAAACATTTGCATCTGCAACAACGGCGAATTGTTTACTCATTTATTTCACCGCCGAACATTCCACCGTCACGAGCGGCGCGTAGCATTTCCTGCGTTTTTGAGCCGTCTGTGAATCGCATATTTTTCTGCTTTTCTTTAACTTTCTTCATAATCTCGCGCATTTTTTGATTCGGCTGCGGTTTTTGTTCTTCGAGAATCGTCACGCGCAAACGCCGCCCGCCAAACTCTTTCGCGTGTTTGGCAATTTCTTCCCAAGTGCCTTCTAAAACTGTCGTTGCCATATTTTTAGTTTCTCCTGACAAGAGTTAATTATAACTCAAAATCCGAGTGCGTTGAAAATATCTTCAGCAAGCTTTGCAAGAAAAAGGCTTCGCTCAAATTTGAACGAAGCCTTTTTATTTGTGGAAAAATCCAAAATCGGAAATCTAAAATCCAAAATCGGACTACATTCCCATTCCCATTCCGCCCATGCCGCCGGGCATTCCGCCGCCCATGCCGCCGTCGCCTTCTTCTTGAACGTCGGCGATCATTGCTTCGGTCGTCAGCATCAAACCGGCGATTGAAGCCGCATTTTGCAGGGCATAACGCGTAACTTTCGCAGGGTCAATGACTCCGGCTGCAACGAGGTCTTCGAATACTTCGGTCGCCGCATTGAAGCCATATGAATCGGATTCGTTGTTGCGAACATTTTCGACGATCACCGCGCCTTCGCGTCCGGCGTTGTTGGCGATCTGGCGAAGCGGTTCTTCGAGAGCACGTCGAACGATCGTAACACCGATCAATTCGTCGGAATCGGCACTTTCGGTATCGAAGTTTTCGAGTGCTTTCGAAGCGCGAACCAGAGCGACTCCGCCGCCGGCAACGATTCCTTCTTCGACCGCTGCGCGTGTCGCGTGCATCGC
>JBGTIH010000205.1:0-17576 GCA_041745765.1 Pyrinomonadaceae bacterium
CGGGAAGCCTTGAAGGATTTGATGTGCAAAGACAAACACAAGGAAAAGCCGCTTTATTTCTGGAGTCGTCCGACAGGACTGCAAAAGATTTATGAGAAAAAAGACGGGATTTTGACGCATCCGGTTCCTGTTTCCGATACGGAAGACCCGGAAAGCGTTTTGCAGTTTATCAGTGAACAAAAAAGCGGAATTTTTTTGCTTTGCGATTATTCGCCGTATATTACGCCGTATGGTCAGGAAGATGCCTCACTCGTCAGGCGTTTGCGGGAAATCGCCTGGAAATTAAAAGCGACGAAATCTACAATTTTGTTTGTCGGACCGCAGTTTCCAGACCTGAAAACTCTGGAAAAGGAAGTTACACAGATCGAACTCGACCTTCCGGCGGAGTCGGAAATCTCGGAATCTGTCGAATTGCAGCTCGAAAATCTTAAAGAAAACGGTCTTGAAATCGATTTAAGCGCGGAAACGCAAATCGGACTTCATCAAGCACTTTTAGGATTGACTGCCGGCGAGATCAGCAACGTCATCGCTAAAGCAGTCATCAGCTCGCGCGGGCTGAATGCAGATTCGATCAAAGTCATTTTAGAAGAAAAGAAAAACGTCATTCGCGGCAGCGGATCGCTGACTTATGTTCATCCCGAACCGGCAAACTCGTTGGGTGGTTACAAACATTTACGGGCAATCTTAGAACGGGCGGCACATACTTTCAGTCCGCAGGCAAAAGCGCGGCACGTCGAACCGTGTAAAGGCATTTTGCTTGTCGGTTTGCCGGGCTGCGGCAAAGATCTATGCAAAAGAGTTGCCTCAAGCATTACCAACCGCGCATTGCTCGACCTTGATTTCGGTTCGATTATGGGCGAAGGCGGCGGTGTTATCGGCTCAAGCGCGATGAGCATCAAACGCGCACTTTCGATTGCCGGAACGATCAAAGGAATTTTGGGGATTTCGGAGTTTGAAAAAGCCGTGTCGGGAATGAAATCGTCAGGCAAAACCGACGGCGGGGAAACGGCGCGAACGATTTCTTATCTTTTAAACTGGATGCAGGATAATAAAGATGTGCTGGTTTTTGCGACCGCCAACGATGTCCGCGAGCTTGAAAGTGAACAGTTTCGTATCGGACGATTTTCCTATATTCATTTCGTTGATTTGCCGACCGCGGAAGATCGGCGCGAGATATTCAAAGTTCACCTTCAAAAACGTTTTCTCGAATCCGAAAAATTCGATTTGGAAAAGCTCGTCGAAAAATCGAAGGATTTCAGCGGCGCGGAAATCGAAGGTGCGGTGGGTGACGGTGTTTTGGAAGCATTCATTGACGGCGACCGAGCGGCGGAAACAAAAGATATTTTGAAAGCTATCGGAGGCATCACTCCGACGGCAGTGATGATGAGCGAGAAAATCGAAGAGATCCGCAAATGGGCGCGGAACAATATCAAAGGTGTCGGCGCGGCAGTCAATAATTCCGCTCTTGTCAACAGTCATCAGCGAACTATTGAACTTTAATATCTAAAAACCCTGTCAAAAACTCTAAAACCCCTTAAAATCCTGAGCCGGACTCTAAAAAGGGTAAGGTGTCAGAAAACCCATATTTTTTGACACTAACACTTGAAAATTTTAGTTTTGTTGACTTAGACAATTAAAGTGTTATGTAGACAATAACCAAACTCCGACAATTATGCCGAAATACTTGTCTCGGCTTGGTGCGCTAGTCACAATGATCATATCCATATATGACGGATTTCATTTTGGATTCTTACCACAACATCTTGTAGCTTTGGCGGCTTCTGAAAACGGCAATTTCAATTGCCTTGAATGCTTACTTCTCCGCGATTTTCTATCCGATCTGATTTCTTGAATCGGCTCCCTGAGCCAACCGACCTCGAATAACTCCGGTTGTTTGGATTTATATTGAGTTTCAAAGTATTCCGGCGTTCCGATAGCTTTCGGTCTGTTTCCTTTTCCATCCCAACGACATTCGTATTCTGCCAGTTTAGTTTGGCGATATTCGGCTCTCAACTTCCCATCCCAATAAGTTACTTCGACAGGCGTTTTTGGTAAACCTTCTTCAACATAGATTTTCCAACGTCCAACTCGAATAAAGCCTTTGTCATTGGTTCGTCTTTGCCAAACTTGGCGGCTAAAAGCCTGATGCAGTTCGGTTTTACCGATTTCCGTTCCACGATTGCTTCCCAAAACCTCCAGCGGTGAATCTTTGCCGTCCTCTCTTTTTCGATGGGCAAAATGCGGCAGACGATTGTGATCGCGAATCAACTCCCGATGAATTTCTACGGCTTGCTCTATATCTGAACAGTTTTGCCAGAGATATTCGCCCATTCGTGCCTGAATGCCGAACTGACTCTCGATCAGGTTTTGCCACGGGTGACCTTTCTCGCAGAAATGCTGAGTGATGCCGAGTCCATTATTAGTTTGATTAAAAGCATTCGAAGTAAACTGCGAACCGTTATCGGAAACGATCGTCTGCCATAGTCCCCATTGCAGCAGAGCCAAATAATAGAGCCTCAGGATTATTCCAACATGCTGTTTGTCAGTCAAAGAACCTGCGAGGATCGTTCTGGAAAAGCCTTCGAGAAGGAGGCACGAGTAAAGCTGAACGCCTTCGGGTTTGGCATCCAGGTAACGAATATCAATGAAGGCGTAAGTAAACGGTTCTTTGCTTCGCGGCGGCGGTTCTTTCGGTTCGCTTTCAATGATCGGCTTGCTGATCTTCGGCACCAGATGAAGCCTTCGATTCAGCTTCATAATCTTTTTGATCGTCGTTTGTCCGAGTTCGATACCGTGATCCTTGAGCAAATATCCTCTGAGGCGAAACCATCCGGCGGTCGGATATTTCTTCTGTAATTGTAAGATCGTATGAATTGTTCCGAAATAGACCTTTCGACGCGGATTGTGCGGCGCGTGTGAATAATCGAGAAGTCCGCGATGAACGGGAACTTTCATTTTTTCTTCTTCCTTATTTCGACGCAACCATTTTCTCACGGTCAGCCGACTGCATTTGACCAAAGCGCCAATTGATTGCTCCGACCAGCCGGATCGGTTAAGTTTGACGATCTCACGTCTTCTCGACTGAGCGTCCGGCAAGATCGGAGACACGATCAACTTTTGGAACTCCCGGTAGCGCCAGAAGAAATATCTGTCCAGCAATGACTTAACCGTTTCATTATGCAGTTTGTGTCCCGTCATCGTGCCGATCACCCGAGCCAACTCTCTGTCGGAAGCCTTCGGCACACAGCATTTGAAATAGATCAGAGAAACGATGATCCTCTCCGGAGTGTATGGCTCACGATTGTAGCCGGAAGCCGGAAATAAACCTTTCATTCCTTCTTCACGGAACTGCTTGAGCCATCGGGAAACGGTCGAATAAGAAAAATTCAAAAGTTGAGCTTGTTGTCGAGGCTCGATTTTCCCTGCTAAACACGGAGCAATTGCGTGATATCGAGCCTGCGTCGGACAACTTATCGGAACATCTTCAAAAGGCAATAGCGGCTGAACAGACATCTTTTATTTTCCTCCCGGATTAAGTGAAGATAATAAATGTCTAATTCCTAAAAAACTCGGTAAAATCAGTTTTCAAAGAGCAAATTGCTGACTACTATATCTTGTGATTTACAATCTCAAGGCAAATCCGTCATATATGGATATGATCATTGTGACTAGCGCACGGCTTGGGTTTCTGTTTTTTTGTAATTGATCCACATCATTGGTTCTTAAAGTCGCTTGTTATGTGCGACAATCTCCTCACACTTTGGTCTTGCTGATGACTTTTTTCATCGTTTGCAAGTAGATTTGTTTTACTTTCTGATTCGATAATTTAGCATATCGTTCACTGGCTGTCACTGAACTGTGTCCCAAAAACTCTTTGATTGAGACTATTTCTGCGCCTTCTTCCAACATATTTGAGGCAAAAGTATGCCGCAAACTGTGACAACTGGCTTTGACTTCCGCCGTTTTGGCATATCGTTCCATCTTTTTCTGGATTCCTTTGATTGATAATGGTTCTTTTTTCCTTTTCTGATTCCAGAAGAATAAGTCGTCCGGGACAGTTGGAGGTCGAAGCAATAAACATTCCTGGAGAATGGTAACGACATCATCAGAGAGAAATATCCAACGATCTTTGCGTCCTTTGCCTTGCTTGACTAACAAAGCCTGCTGATTCCAATCAATTTCAGAGACCTTCAACTTCGCAACTTCCGAGACTCGCAAACCGCACCGCAGCATTAATAGAAATAAAGCCCGATCCATCTGATTTGTCATTTGTTTGAACAATTCTTTGACTTGATTTTGCATCAACTTTTTCGGCAATGGTCTTCCGATTCGTTGAAAATGACTCGGTTTGACCGGATTAGTTTCCAAAAGTTCTTGTTCGATAATCAAATAATCGAAAAAATGTTTGATGGCGTTCAATCGCCGATTGATGGTTGTCGCGGCCAATTCCTGTTCGTGTTGATGGCGAATGAATTGCTCAACTTCGCGCCACGAAACTTGTCGCAAAGGCAACTCAATTTCAGATAAAAAAAGACGTAAATCGATGGCATAACTTTCAATCGTATTTGGCGAATAATTTCTCATTCGCAGATAATCACAGAATTTCTTAATTTGTGCTGCTAACATTTTTGTTGTCCCTCCTTAAATTACTTGGCGTTTTTCAATCCGCCCCATCGCCTCATGATACTGCTGATATTTGGTCGTTTCATAAAGCTCAGCATATTTTAAAGTCATTTGAATTGAGCGATGTCCCATCAATTCTTTCAAAACTTCGATACTTACTCCGGCATTGAGCAGTTGTGTCGCAAAAGTATGACGCAGACAATGTGGCGAATAAGGCTCTTTAATCCCGGCGATTTTAAGATATTTGACCATCATCGCATAAATCACTTTTCGTTTAATATGGGTTGAAGATTTGAGACGGCTCGGAAACAGAAATTTCGTTTCAGAATTTCGTGAATGCCAGAGTTTCAAAGATTGCTCAAGATCAGAAGCTAAATAAGTGACTCGATCAACCAGTCCTTTTCCGTTATTAATCCGAATTGTTCCTTCATTCCAATCAATATCTTTCCAGGTCAGAGCGCAGGCTTCGGAAACACGAAGTCCGCAACGCAACATTAATAGAAAGATAACGCGGTCTCTGATTGAATCAATAACTTTGAAAAATTGCACAAGATTTGCTTCCGAGATAGGTTTGGGAAGTGTCGTTGGAGCAAAAACATGATGTCTGCGTCGGCTGACAGGTTGACGCAACATCTGATTATTTTCAACCAGAAAAGCAAAAAACTCGCTGAGCAGTGAAAAGCCGTGATTTATGGTGAGCGGAGAATAATCCTTGGTTTGCAAAGAATTGAGAAAATAATCCAAGTCCGCAGAAGTAACTTTCGTAAGATTATCTTGGATGATAGGTCGTCGTTGATCAGGCAAATGATTAATAAAGCGTTTGATGACGACGACAATGCCTTCTAAACTGGCTTGAGCATAATTTCGGGCAGCAAGCAGCACCAGATAATCAAGCACAAAATTCCGGCTGTTCCCTTCAAGAAAAGAAAGTTGATAAAATAGGCGCGAGCGCAACGAGCTATCCATAATGAAATCCTCCTCATAAGTTTTGGAATAACTTATGTTAAAGAAGTTCGGATTTCATTGTCTACATAACGGGTGAAATGTCTAATTCAAAGCAGATGTCCACATCTGGAGTTATAAAATTCCCGACAGTATCCGTTGTTATCGCTACCCCAAAATGCAATTTAAACAAAATATGAGTTTATAAGCCTTTTATTTACATCGCTGATTTCAAAAATGGGTAAGGTTGAGCTTAAATTTAAGTAACCTTAACCAATTCAATTCCGAAACGCCAAAATTTTAACTACTACCCCTCTTTTTTTGAAAGGGCTTTAAGTTTTCTTCTTGAATGCCAATACCATTCAAGGCTTTCTTGTCTTTCAGAATTGAGAATGGATGATTTCAGCCAATGATCCGCTGATGATTTGTAATCTTTATCCTTCCACGCCGCCATTGCTACGCCGAAGTGATAATCGGAAAGAGAATCCATAAGATATGCGCCTATTTTGTATATCAGTTTTTCTTTCATTTTTCTGACCACCCCGAAAGCATAGCGATCAGCCATTTCTTCCTCAAATTCAGGCTTTTTTTCATAAGACGGATATTTTTCGTCAGGCAGAAATATGTAACCTCTCGATCTAACCAAATGATGACCAACCTCATGGGCTAATGCCCTGGCAATATAAATGGTTGGGAAAGGAGAAAAGTTAGCAAAATAAGGCATCGGGTAATAAAGATTTCTTATGATCAGCTTAATAAAAGCCGGTCGATTGTGGGTTTTATTACTATAAAACCCGAATGGCTTAGACATTTCATCGTGAAGTTCTTTATCTTTCTTGGAAGACCCGGTATTTATTTCAGTTACTTCATCAACTAAACAAATATGATCAATCCCGACCAAATCGAGAGGCGGAATCCATTGCAAACTTTTCTTTATGTGCCAAATTGCCAGTGGCGGTAATTTACTACATTCATTTATTATTTGTAAATCCATGGTAAATCAGATTATTTTAATTTCTACAATACTACAGAGATTATTTACAAGTCGAAGAACTTATTGCAAGAACTTTTTAGTCTGTTAGCATTGAGATAGTCAAATTAAACAGAAGATAGAACTGTCTTTTGACTTCCTCTTTTTTTTCGTTAAACCGCCAAAGTATCATAAAAATAAATGCTTGCAATTTAAAATCGGGTTGCCAAATGAGAGTATTCTAACCTGATTAACCTTCTCCTAAATAAACATTTATATAATAAAAAGGCAGTTATTTGCTATCTAAATTATTCATTAAAATAATCTTCTCTCTTTCTTTTAACAAATCTTTCACTAAAATAATCTTCTCTCTTTCCTTTCGGTTTAGGTTCAATTCTTGATTCTAAAGGAGCCCCAATATTATTAATACTCTTTATATGCTCCATAACTGCTGGATTACACGTAAAACAAAATGCTCCAGATAATGCTCCGCCAAATTGATGTAAAATTCTAGCCAGTTGTGTCAAGATAAAGGTTACTCTTACTTTCATAGTTACATTTTTCGGTAAATTAGCATTTCCGGGTGTGTCTGGTGGAAATATTGCCGGTGCGTTAAAAGGACTTCCTGGAGCCTGCACCGTTGGTGTTGTCGAGATTGGTCCAGGTATCGGAGGCAATCTAACAACTGGTCGACTTCCAGGGGATGTTGGTTGAAACCCTGGTCCCGGTGGGCGAAAGGGAGTACGTGGATTCTTCCATGGAAGTGGATGATAAAATGGATTTAATCCACCATATAATAAGCTATCACTAAAATTCAAGCTATCATCAATGGTGTCAGAACTACTAATATCAATTATTTCATCATCATACAATTCAAACCTACCATTAGCACCTAAAACAACTAATTCACCCTGCAAGTTTTGATAATCTGAATCTTCTGCATCACGACTATTTTCACTATTGCCAAGAGAATCTAAACGGAATGGCTCAACAGCACTAGGATTATCTACAATTGTATACCCTTGATCGAAAAGGTCATTACCTTCTTTAAATTGGGAATTCCACATAGATGAATACAGCCCATTACCGTCAGTAACCCAGATACATGCATCGCTATCCCCGCTACGATCCGCTTCATTACATTCCAAACCCATTGGATCTATATAATTTAACGGGTTATTCATTACGTATAAATATTTGTTTAATGACTGGGAATTTCCCAGTGATCCGCCTAAAGGATCGGTAGTTGTAAAACGTCCTAATGTATTTTGGTAATACCGCGCTTGAGCAAAATCAAGATCTGTTTCTTTGTCCCTTTCATATCCGGTAAATTTTTGCCTAATTCCATCTATACCATACCCCATTCTTGGTATCATTTCACCGAATGGTCTAAAGTCGAGTCTGGCTGTCACATTTCCTGATTCATCTGTAATAATCCGGGGGCTGCCTAGATAATCCCTTGTCAAATAGCTGACCTGCGGAGTTTGTGAAAGTTGTGTTGAATATTCTGCAACCATTCTACCGCTTAGGTCATATACAAAAATTGTAATTTCACCGGTTGCGGGAACGTATTTCTTGACCCGTTTTCCGTTTCCATCAAAATAGTATTGTCCAATAGTTTGACCTTGTAAATTTTTTGCCTCAACCTGCCTATTTTCAGCATCATAAATGAATGTTCTTCCATTGGCATCCTTAATCGTGTTGCCGGTCAAATCAAACAAATAATCATCCTCTTGATCATTATCTTGATCTTGATCTATTTGATTGTTGTTTGCTGAAATTGAAGGATTGAGAATTTTCCTGTCGTTTGTACAAACTTCGGTATTATTGTTGCAGTCCTTTGGTAAAGTCGTAGTATTAAGCTCATCAAAATTGCGGTTTCCGTACCGGTCATAAGTGAAAGTTTGTTTCCAGGTTTCTGTTGTGCCAATCAACTCTTTGGCTTCTTTTAAGCGATTTAACGAATCATACGAGTAATTCTGTATTGCCGTAAAAACAGGGTCGCTTCCAATTGCGGGAACTGTTATAGTTTGCGTTTTGACATTGCCATTGTTATCCGAATTATTAGGCGTGTTGAAAGTATATTCCAACTTTAAGAGATTCGTCGCATTTTGAGTTGTTCCCAATGCAATCTGTACTGGCTGCAATCTGGAATTAAAATTTATTGATTCCCATTTCCCGTTTCCAAGCTGCATCGAGCTGACTTCTCCTACTGATGTGTAGGTAAAGTTCTTAGCGTAATTCCAATATCCGGCATCACTATTTTTCTTACTCTGAACATTTCTCAAATTTCCCTCGCTATCAAGGACATTTTTGACGACCCTGCCCGAAGGATATTTCTCTTCGATAAGCACTCCCGATAAATTGTAGATATATTCTATCGGATTATAAGTTTTCCCGTCAGTTGTCTGTTGACTCTTTGTAACTCTGCCTAATCGGTCAAACTCCAGATATTCCGTCGTTGAGAATCCATTAGTTACTTTGGTTAATTGTCCAATCGCATTAGTTACATTGCCATAGATATAATTTACGTTTTGAGTTGTGTAACCTGTTTCACCAGAATAATTTGTTTGGGTGATCCGGTTCAAGGCATCGTAAACGTTAGTTGTAATAACTCCTCTTCCATTAACATTCTGTACCGCATTGCCATTGTTGTCGTATTGATAGGATGTCGTGCCTGATTCGGGATTTGTTACAGTTAATAATCTAGATAAACTGCTGTATGAATAGGTTCTTATTTGATTGCCTTGATTAACCTGCTTAAGATTATTTAAAGTGTCATTTTGATAACTTGTGTGATAACCATAGGCGATATTCGAATCGGTCGGAAATGTTACTGGCACGGTTGCCGGATCGGAAGCGGTAATCTCCCATAAATCCGTATGTTGTCCAAGCCCATTTGTTTTTATAATTCTTTGTCTTCCAGCTTGATCAGTAATTAGAATTCGATTGCCATCAAAATCGGTTCTAACTTTTCCGGTTGAATTTGAATTACCTCCCCACGGTGCTGGTAACCCGACTCCTGAAAACTTTTCACTTTCTCTATGCCTATTATTATTAACAGACTGCAAACGAGTCCAACCCATTGATTCTTCATTTGTTGCCTGGCTTGCTGTCGCCGCCCTGTATGGATTTGAGATCAGTTGATACGAATTTGGATTACCTATCCAATATCGCGTTTGAACCTTAATGCCGTCCGCTTCATCTTCAGGGTCTTCTGTCGCCGCATTTTCAATTGTCCTTGACAAACGCACTCTGCCAAGCTGATCGAAATGCTCAGCCCTTATTTTCTTTCCGTCGCCCTTTATGTTTAGGTCGGAGCGAACAATGATTCTCCGTAAAATATTGTTATATTCGGTCGTCGTCCAAGATTCCAGAGCTGTCCCGACCGCTGCTTTTACCTTCTTCGGGCGACCCAAATCATCGTATTCAGTCTCATGTGTTAGATTATTATCAACATCTGTAATAGAAGTTATCAATCCCGTGTGAAAATCATAAACAGAGGTCAAAGTCCTTTTGAGCGATGTGTCGAAAGCAATTTCGGTTTGTGTCGGGTAAAGCCCCGAAAAACCGTTAATCGAATCATAAGTTAATTTTGTTTTATAACCATTAGGGTCAATTGCTGTAAGCGGGTTTCCGTATTGATCATAGGTAGCAGACGTTATTATTGCATTGCTAGAATTTAGACGAAAGCCATTTGCATCAGGATTCGGTAGAGTTGCTGCTTTAGTTGAATCCCAACTTCGCGTTTGAGTCGGATTTGCTGTTATGTCGGCATTATCATAAACAATTTCCGTATAAGATACTGCTATTCCGTTTGGTTGTTTAATTGTAGTTGATTTTGTCGCACTATTGACTTTCTTTGCTGTTGAATTCCAATACGAATTCGCATTATTTGCTGTCGAATTCGACGCATCTTCCGTCGGATTATAATAGACGCTTTCCGTGATTCTTTTCACGGTCGCTCCGCCCGGTATCCCTGTTATATTGCCTGACGAACCGAGCGGCATTGCGCTGTATGCCACCCAATCATATTCGGTTATTTTTGTAACATTTCCGTTTTTATCATATTCATAATCCTTGATTGCCGTTAGAGACGGATTTCCGGCATTGTCGGGAATGGTCGTGAACTCCGTTTTAACGTATGTATTCAGCCGCCTCATCGAGCCGCATCCGTATTGTCCGCATCCGCTGACTTTATTGTTTGCCCATATTCTTTCGACGATTGTTCCGCCTGGACTGGTTTCCTTATGAACTCTTCCGCTTAAATCCGAGTCAATGTTAGTAGGAGTAAACTTCTGCGTGGTTACGCCGCCGTCCGGTCCGGTAATTGTCGTGGTTCCCGACTTACTTATCGCATACAGCCAGGTATCAGTAACCTGCTGCGTATTTCCGTCATATGTCGTGTCATATTTAAGTCTTTTTTCCTTTATTTTTCCTAGTAATGGAAGTAAGTCATCCGTTCCGAAGGCAACTTGATGAGAATAATCATATTCCGCCTTTGCTCCTGACGGCAGAGTTACGTCTATCAAATCTCCCCATCCGGGCGAACTGTTCGGATTATTCGGATCCTGGTTATAAGCAACCTGCCCGTCGTGTCCGTTGTAATTAAATGTATATTTCAATCCGCCTAATTGACTCGGCGTCTCTATTTCATCAATGACTTTAGGCTGGGAAACCATTATTTGATCCGAGTAACAGCATCTCCCGATTCCGTCGCTTGTCCCGGAAGTCGTGTATGGACGAATCACCGTAATATATTTCCATTTTATCTTCCAAATAACCGGTTGACCATCAACCCCTAATTTATAAATATGGTCTTCCGTTAAAGAAATAGCCTTTCTAGCTACATAACGTCCCATTTGGTCAATATATCCGGTTACGGTTGAGCTGTCAGGCAGGGTAACCTGTCCTTTCGTTACAAAATTACCGTTTTCATCATAAACTCTCTGGGGCAGAACATTATTTTGAGCATCAAGTTCCCCGTTTGTGACTTTGCTTCCATCGGGCATATAAATCGTCCAGCGATTCAGAAAAGCATCTTGCCCTTTTGGAATCTCGAGCCTCATGAATGTTCCGTCAGTGCTGTAATAAATCGTTGACGAATTAGGATCATCTGGCAGGTCAATAACCTGAACAGCCCACGGTCCACTGGGACAATCTGAGGTAGGCCAGTTCTGAGCAATACTTAAAGACTTTATTTTTCCGTGCGGGCTGACATTAAAATAACCGTCGCCAGTCTGTTGTTGTCCGGCGACCGTTGGAGCGTAATCGGAATATCCTGTAGGGCGAAATTCGTGTTGAGAACCATCGGGAAAGTAAATTATCAATTTCCAAATATACACGGATGCCCAATTTGGTTTATTACAGGGAGCTCCGAGAGTAGGTTGATGAGGCTGATCCAGTTCGGCATTACGACTAATAACTCTTAACTGATAATCCCCGTCATATTTCCAACCGCCTTCATAGTCGGCACGAATAAATCTTTGCGGTGAATAATCTCCATTATTATCAAGAGTCGTCATCACGTGAGATTCATATAATTTACTGTTGTATTTCAGCGATATTCCCTGCTGTGCCGTCCCGCGTCCCCTGACACTGCCGAATCCGAAATTGAACATCAAATTACCGTTGGTCGTATTAATTGATTCGATATCGGAAATCGCATAAGGAATTCCCGGCTGAAAATTTTGTTCGGAATGTTTATCCTGTGCCTGAATACCCGAATATCCGGCTAATGACAAACAAATTAAACTAAAGATCGTCATGAAAATTTTCCGATCTAACACCGACATTAAACTTGATTTGAATCTATTCATTTCTACTTTCCTCTTCTGCCAAACTTTTCTCTTGAGTTTTGTTAATTTTCTACAACCGGATCCAACCTGACTATCTCCTGTAAAAAGCGGGAACGGGAGTATCACCTGCTTGTCCCCACTGGACAATTCTGGTTGCCGGGTTTCCCGAGCTGTTCAGGATATACCACGTCCCGTCGGAATTTCTCCACACGGCAATGTCCGCTTTTCCGTCTCCGTCATAATCGTTCGGAACTTCAATGTCGTCTGAGACTCCCCAGTTGTAGGTCAGGGTTTGTGAATCGGAACTCTTTAAGACATACCAGCTTGCTCCGCGCCTGACCGAGAAATCCGCCCGTCCGTCGCCGTCATAGTCAGCAACCGCCGGTTTGTCGCCCGCGATTCCGTAAGCCTGGTATTGCACTGAAGAATCCGAACTTCGATAGACATAAAAAGTCGGTGTCCCGCTTCCTCTCCAAAAGGCAAGATCGGATTTTCCGTCCCCATCATAATCGCCGACTGCCGGCTTATCTCCTAATTGTCCGAATTGAGCGGAAACTAATTGGGTGGTCGAACTCTGTCTGATATACCAGGTTCCGTTTGAGGGTCTATAAATGGCAGCATCCGTTCTGCCGTCGCCATCGTAATCCGCCGGCACGGGAATGTCGCCGCTCGCGCCGAAATAGAAATACTCCGCTGCGCCGTCGCTGCTGCGTATCATATACCACGTGCCGGCAGTGGCGCGGAAAACACAAAAGTCGGTCTTGCCGTCGCCGTCGTAATCTCCGGGAGCGGGATCATCGCCTGATGCCCCCCAACTTTGAGAAACCTGCTGTGAACCGGTGCCGCCCAATACCCACCACGTTCCGGTCGAAGGTCGCCAGATAGCCAGGTCTGCCGGCGGCACTGCCGTTGCATTTGCGTCCTCAACCGCTAATAATTTTGAACCGGCATATACATATTCTTTTGATAATTGAGGTGTTGGGGAAGGCAGCGGAGCGGAAAGAAACGGATTGATCTTCGAGAGAAGTCCTTCATTCACAGGATTTAGCTGAGTAGCTTTGCTTCTGTCAGCCATCACTCGTCTGGCATCATCTTCGAGATATTTGAGTCCCGCTCCCATCACTCCGAGCGAAAGAAAGACAATCAAACCAACTGCCACCCAATGCTGTTTCAGATACGAAGGTTTCAGTTTTCCTATAATTCCGGTTATTTCGTTTTTCCGGGAAGCAGCCGTTCCATCCGGTTTTTTGCTTGATCCAGAATTTTCGAAAACTTCTGTTAACCCGGTTTCGTTTAAAACATCGGCTTTGAGCGCATTTCTTCTTTTCTTTTTCGACATAATTTTTTAATTATTTCTCTTTTGGCTGTTAAACAGACCTCAATCCTTATCCGAAGAAGTGAAAATACACCTCCGGCTTTTGGTTTGAATGTTTAAATTTGGATTGATTTTTATGAACGGAAGGTTTAAGATACAATCTTGATATAGGTTTGCATCTTTTAAACAGGTTCTGTTCTAAAGATTAGCCGATCCTGCCGGAATGATAATTGGCGTTATCTTTCTGGCTTTTTCTGCCCTTAAAAGAGAGAAAAAGCGGCAAATCTGAATAAAATCAATAACTTTTCATCAAAGAACTTTTTGCTTTATATTTCTTCGCTTTAATTTATTTCCAACCCCTTTTTCAATAATTAACCGACGACATAAAAAAAGCCGATCATCCTCAAATATATAAAGGACAATCAGCTTTTTGAAACTTTTATTTGTTCGCTTATTTGCAAACGCTTCTGCTTACAAATAACCGAAACCTGAAATCCGTAAAAAGATTCCCGGGTTATTTTTATTACATTGTAAAGATTATCCGACATCAAATAAAATAATTAGCTGTGTTGGCAATTTTTAAGATGTGAAGCGGCAGTAGCTCTGCGTGCACATAATAAAAGTCCAAATTTAAGGTAATTTTTTCTGATAATAAAGATCAAAGAAGTTTATTGATAAACTTCCATTACAAAAATAAAAAGTAGTTCTCTTTCCCCGTAAAACTTTGGTCTTTTCTTTTACAAAAAAGTATTTTTTCTTTTCAGAAATGCTTCCCCAAACAAATACTTTTTTCTTTTTTTGTTGTCGGTTGAAAAAGACGGTATCACAGAAAAATTTCAAGTGTCAAGATTTTTTTGCAATCTTTTTCGTTTTTTATTCAAAGATCTTCCGGCTTTCTAAAATAAATCATTCTATAAACCCTTGTAAAATTAGGACTTGAGATTGTTTACAGAAAATTGTAATTTATCCGAAAAAAGTTAAAAACTTAGCAACATCTCTTTTATGAATTTCTGAGTTTGGGAAATTCCTTTTGGGGCATGGCATAGATAAAGGAAGAAATTCCCACTTTCGTTTAACAATTTTTATCCCTAGAAAAATCAATACGAAATATCGTTTACTTGATGGTAAAAATTTGTCTCGATATAAAACCAAAAATCAGCAAGTAAGTGTGATAAACTCAAGTAATGAGAACAGTAGATTACGTTAATCAGATCAAAGAAACCGCCGATGAGTTGAAAGTATTGGAGAATAAAGAAACCAACCCGCGTTTGAGAAAACGATTACAGCTTTTACGCATTTTGAAAAGTGGTTTGACACACTATTTGACCAAAGCCTGCGAAATGGTTGGTTATACAGATAAACACGGACGTGAGATCTGGAAGAAATATCTGGCAGAGGGTTTGGCAGGATACGGGCGGCTGAATTATTCGCGGCAAAAGCGCGGGAAACTGAGCTATGAACAAGAATCGCAGGTCAATGAGCGGGCAGCACAAGTCGGGTTTGGATCGCATCGGGAAGCGCAAGATTATATTATCGAGCAATTCGGGATAGCGCTGGCAATCTCGAATGTCGGGAAATTGTTCAAGCGGTTGGAAGTGCGGGCGAAAGTGCCGCGCCCATTGAATCGGCGGTCGTCCTTAGACGAGCAAAGAGAATATAAAAAAACTATGCCAAAAGGTTAAACGGGCGGCGTGATTATTTTGAAGATGAGTTTCGCTTTGGAACGCGCACCGATTTGGCGCGGCGTTGGACAGCAAAGGGTGTGCGTCCTTTGGGCAAACAAAACATCGGGTATGACTACGGCTATTTGTATGTCGCGTTAAATCCATCAAGCGGCAGAGCATTCGGGTTGATCTTGCCTTCGATGACGCTCGAAAGTATGAGCGTTTTTATGCGGGAGTTTCGACTTTGGCTGAAAGAGAACGGCGAGGCGGAAGCCGGAACGCAGTTTATTTTTGATGGAGCGGGATCACATCGCAGTGAGAGGGTCAGTTACGCCTTGATGGAAAAACAATTGCTGCCGCCGTATTCGCCGGAACTCAATCCGGTGGAGCGATTTTTTCAGGAACTGCGGCGCGAGTTAAAGAACAAAGTTTATGAAAGTTATGAGGAAGTAGAAAAAGCCGTCGAAGTGATGTTCAAGAAGTATTTGGCACAACCGGAAGCGGTCAAAAAGTTGACCAATTTCCATTGGCTACATACAACACCTACTTACTGATTTTCGGTATAACAAGTTCTTAAATCAGCATCCCTGCCATTGCTCTGCCTAATGGGGTAGAAAAGTCTAACGCTTCGGTGATAGAAACAAAAACAACCCTAAGTTCTCGAAGTTTATTAAGACTTGTATTAAGGTCGGTTAAACTTCTGCCGAAACGGTCAAGTTTCCAAATTAAAAGCACATCAATCTTTCTTTGCCAAGCTAGTTTAAGAAGTTCTTCACGCGTCGGGCGTATTTTTGCTCCTGAGCCGACTTCTTCAAATTCAACTGTAAGTTTCCATTTTCTGGTTTTCCGCCCAAACCCGCCAAATCTCGCAATAGCGATGTTTTACAAAGTTTAGGATACTGTTGCCCAATTCATTTTTGATAAAATATGGTCAAATAAATCTTTGGAAATTCGCCTATTCATTTTAGTTTTTATTGGCGATTTTGAATTGGGCAACAGTATCGTTTAGTTTTTGAAACTGGGCAAAATTTATGTCTTTGTTTATGTCTCATTAGGTATTTCTTGGATTGCCTAAAAGTTCGTGAGACTTAAAATAAAAAACTATATTTCTAAGTATTTACTAGCCAAAATCAAAAATCTATATGGCTTATTGATACTTTTCGGGGATTTGGGCGGAAAACCCATTTCCGGTTTTCGATATACTCTTTCATTATTTTAAACTGCATCGGCAACGTGTTCTGATCGTGTGTCGAAACTCTGGCATAACTTCCTACTCTCATATGTTCGCAATATTAGAGAATAAACAAGGCTGTCAAAAAACAGTAGTTTTTTGACACCTCAAAATCCCTAAGTTACAACTCCATAAAATAAGGTCTTAGGCAATACTTTGTTTGAAGGATTTTTTAACAGTATTTTTAGCGACCTTTTTCTTTATCTCAAAAAATCAAAAAAAATAAGCGGCAGACAAAATATAGAAGAAATCAGCGAATCATTTTCAAAGATTCGTTGTTGAATTTTTTTTGTAAATTTTACCGGAGATTTGAAAATGAGCAAATATATGTCTTTTGAATCGGAAAGCTTCGCAAATCGTGAACTTCTGGTTGAAGCCTTAAAAGAAATGGGTTTTGAAAGTATCACGGTCGGGACAGACCTTTTGTTGCGAGGCTTTGATAAACGCGATCAAAGAGTGGCGGATGTCGTGATCCGCCGCGAATTTGTCACATCGCAGAGGCTTTTGGGCGACATCGGTTTTCAGAAAACTACTAAAGGTTACTCGTTGGTAGTTGACGATATGGATCTGGATTACCGGCTGGGAAGAGATTTTATCAAGCGTCTGCAGACCAACTATCACGAAGCAACTGCCAGAAAAATGGCGACAAAACTCGGCGGAACCTTTCTCAAGGAAACTGTTGGGAAAACCGTCAAAATTAGAATTAAATTTTAGGAGAAAATAAAAAAAATGCCGGAAATCGAATTTATAATTGATACCGAAACAGGAAAATGCGAAACTGAGATCAAAGGAATCCAAGGCGCGGCGTGCGAAAAAGCGGCTCTCGCATTAAAGCAGCTTTTGGGAAATCCGACGGTTGATAGAAAGACGCGTGAATTTTTCGCCAAACCGGAAATTCGTCAGCAAATAAAAGGCAAATGACGCGCGAAATTGTATTTATCCTCGAACCCGATACGGGACGCGTCACTGTTGAATCATCGCAAACGGACTCGAAAATTGCCAAAGAAATCAGCAAAGATTTGGGGCAGGGAAG
>JBGTIH010000206.1:0-28717 GCA_041745765.1 Pyrinomonadaceae bacterium
TCTGATTTCTCGAATAAACGCTTGCCAGACCGAGAATTGCGCGACCTGCCAGAATCACATTATTAAAACGCGGAAGCGAATAAAATGTGTTATACGACATTTGAAATTTATGAAAACCGACATTAGCACCGAGCTGCGGAACTGAAATGTTATATTCCGCCGTAATATAATTTCCGCGCGAAGGATCGCTCGCGCTGTAACGGCACGGTTCGCCCGGTTCGCCTCTGGCAATAATATCGAGCAGCGTGTATCTGATATTACAATTCTCGCGGGTGTCATAGACGAAATTCACGCCGAAACCCGAAGTCCTGACTCTTGAATCGGGGCGCAGTAAATCTTTAACCAGCAGACTTTCAAAATTAAAGATTCGCGCGTCTTCAAATTTAGCGCGAACAAATAAAAGACTGCGTTTTCTGACGCTGATCGTCCGGCTCGTTTCCATTTGGAGCGTAAAACGGTTGAGCGTCGGGTTGCCGGTTTGGTTGCCGAATATGTCAATCGGATTGCCGTCTTCGTCAACCCGCTGAATAATTCCCTGTGTGCCTTCATCAATTGTCGAACGGAAAAACCGCGTAACGGTCGCGTCGCGCTGATATTGAGCGGTAAAGGTCAATGGCGAAAAACGATTTTCGCCGCCGCCGTCGCGCATAAAGCGCGGATTCAGATAATCAAGCTGAACGAGCTGCTGCAAACGGCTGATGCGGACACGCGCACCGCCTTGCTGAAGTTTTCCGAACAGATTGAAATGGCGGATATCGAAAAAGCCGTTCGCTCCGAAATCGGTCGAAAATCCGCCGCCGTAAGTAATCAGGCGCGGCGGCTGTTCTTCGACATTGATGATTATATCGCTCAAACGTCCGCTGCCGTCCGCCGTTTCTCCGGCGGGCTGCGGTCTGATTTCGACGATGCGAAATGCGCCGGACGCGTATAAATTTTGTTCGCTCGTGAAAATATCATTTGCCCGTAAAACTTCATTGACGTCTAAATTTATTGCTTTGAGAATTGCTTCACGTCCGGTATTTTCATTCCCGTTTATCAAAATTCGGTTGATAAAAACTTTTTTGCCTTCGTTTTCAATATTGTAAATAATTTTTACTTTATCTTCCGTCTGATCGGGTTCATCGGGCAATTCTTCAACGGCAAAATTTATTCGGGCATCGTAGTAACCTTCTTGTGAATAAAATTGGGAAATTTCCCGAACTCCTTTTCGTGCCCGCACACGGGAATAATTTCTGCCGACTAAAACGGGCAATTTTGTTTCGAGCGTTGCATCGGAAAATGCCGTATTTCCTTCGATTGCAACGCTTTTAACGGTTGTCGGAATTCCTTCGTCAACGATAAACGTAATAATTAAGTCTTCACCGTTGAGCGCAACCCCTTGAGAAACGCGGACTTGAGCGTTTCGATAACCGAGATCGCGCATCAGAGCCGTGATCGTCAGCCGGTCTTCTTCGAGAATTTCCGCGCTCGTATAACCGCGTCCGTAACCGAAAAACGGAATAAAACCTAAAATATTCGCTTTTTTTGTTTCTAAAACCGTTTGGATTTCGGGAATCGTCAATTTATCAGTTCCGCGCAAGCGGATGTCAACCAATTTTAATTGGCGGTTGAGTTCGGCGCGATAAATCACATCAACAACGCGATCGTTTAGTTCCGCGCCGCTTAAAGCCGAACATAAAACTTCGGTTTCATTAATGATTTCGCTTGCCTCGCCTTCGGCAAATTCCGGACTGACCGCGCAAAATGCGCTGACTTCGGCGAAAAAATATCCTCTTTCCTGAAAATGATTTCTCAGACGGCGCGAACCTTCGATGATTGTTGCATAATCGAGTGTTCCTTGACGAACAATCGGCAGAAGTCTGCGCTGCGTTCCTTCTCCGACTTTTTCGTTTTCCGCTTCGACTGTAACATTAACTTTTCCGCCGACTCTGCCGGTTAATTCAATGTTGATTGAGTTTTTTACATTATCGTAAATAACCCGCGGTTCACTTAAATCAGGTGCAAGAAAACTTTCATCGCGCAGAGCTTGGCGCACTTTTTCGACATCCTGCCGCAATTTTTCACGCGAAAATAATTCGCCGGGTTCGAGTTTCAGTTTTTTCGGCAGTTTGGTTTTGTCAAAACCTTCAATTTCAATATCAAATCTTTCAACTCTTGCTTGAGTATTTGGAGTAACTTCAAATGTTACAAGCACTTCGGTTTCAACTCTGACAGGCTGTGTTCTGTATTTTACTTCGGCGTTGAAAAAGCCGCGATCACGCAAATAATCTAAAATTAAATCGGCATTATTTCGCAGAGTTTGTTCGGTAACTGCCATTCCAGGACTCAGCAAATTCAACCGTAAAAGAATCTGCTGTTCGGTAACTTCTTCGCCAACCGCATTTCCGACGACAAGAGCGACTCGGTCAACCCGTGTTTTGCGTTTGATGATAAAACGCAATTCAACACCGCCTTGCGCGGTTCCGGTTGCTTCGACAATGACGGAAACGATTCTGTCTGTGGCATAAAGCGCGGCAAGCGCATCACGAACACGAACGGCGGAATAATTCGCGCCGAGCGCATTTTCCGCAATTACTTTGAATTCATTCTCATCAGCCGTGTTGCGGTCTGTGCCTTCAAATGCAATGTTAACGGCGGAAATCGGTAAGTCATCAAATCTGTTTTGCGAAAAAACTGCGAGAGAAAAAAGCAGTATCAAAATACACAAATGCAAAGACACCGAAAATTTGTGAGATAAAAATACAGAAATATCCGTGAAAATTTTATTGATCATCCTGCTTGCTCGTGTAAAACCTGCTTGAATTCTTATAATCTGCGGCTGTGCGCCCTTTCTATTGTCCAAAACTTTAATTTTCCCTAAAACCTCTTTTGCAGACGAACTACCTAAGATGTAACATTTGTGATTTCAGGTTTGTCCGAAAGTTATATATTTTTAAGACTTTTACGGAACTCGTAAAAGTTTAACAAAAAATTTTCTTGACAGGAAAACAACAACTACGTATCTTTTTCCTGACATAACAGAACTTTCTCATAAAAATCAATCTGCTGTTTTACACAAAAAAGCGGCGACAGAGCCGCCCGCTAAACTTAGTAATTAAATTTTTATGAGAAAATCTTATCGAAAATAAAACAATAGAGTTTCTGTAAATTACTGACAATACACAGTTTCTTAAATTTGGAATGTGGAATTTTTAATCTGAAATGGGAATAGCGGACAATTGCGTTCCGGTTTTTATTTTTTCCGGTACAGAATAAAATTGGCGAGTTCGATTAGCAAACTTGTTTCTTTATTCAATGCTTCCAACTCGACGCACGCTTTTTGATGGACATTTTCAGCTAAAATTTGTGTTTGCATCAAACCGTAAAATGCCGGATACGTCGCTTTTTCTGCCGAAACGTCTTTTCCGGCAGTTTTTCCAAGCATTTCCGTTGTTTGTGTGACATCCAATAAATCATCGGTAATTTGAAAAAGAAGTCCGAGTTGGGCGGCATAATTTGCAACTGCCTTAATTTCCGCATCATTTGCGCCGGCGATTATCGCGCCGGCTTTTGCCGAAACCGAAATCATCGCACCGGTTTTATTACGATGAATTTGTTCTAAACTTTCAATTGAAATATCTTTTCCAATGCCTTCGGCTTCCAGATCAAGCTGCTGTCCGGCAACCATTCCGTCCGGCGTTCCCGACGCATTGGAGATTTCCGCAATCAACCTGACGCGAATTTCCGGTGATAGATTTTCGTCTTCGGCAATCGTCAAAAACGCCAGATTTTGCAGTGCGTCGCCCGCTAGAATCGCAGTCGCTTCGTCAAATTTGACGTGGCAAGTTTCGCGTCCGCGCCGCAGATCGTCGTCGTCCATAGCGGGCAGATCATCGTGAATCAATGAATAAGTATGAATCATTTCGACTGCTGCGGCGGTTCGCAAAAGCGGTTCGGTTTCCGCTCCGAATGTTTTTCCGACGGCGATTAAAAGCGCGGGACGAAATCGCTTTCCACCGGCAAACAAGCTCCAGCGCATCGCCGAATGTAGTTTTTTCGGCTCGATTTCTGCGGAAGGCACGAGTTCATCAAGTTTTTTATCAACTATTTGCGCGCAATCGCTGAAAAATTCATTTAAGTTTTTTGCTTTTGGAATCATTTATTAAGCATTTTCAAACAAATTTCTTGATAATTCAACATAAAAATCCGATTTTCAAACTAAATCAATTTGAAAAAATCCGATGACAACCTTTATTCTAAATTTATGCCGATTAGTTCAGATGAATTTCGAGCCGCGCTTTCAAAATTTGCCAGCGGCGTAACTGTAGTAACCACAAAAGATGCTGAAGGAAACTTGCACGGTATAACGGTCAGCGCATTTTGTTCCGTGTCGCTCGTTCCGCCGCTGGTTTTGGTCTGCATTGAAAAAAATGCCGGAAGCCATAACGCTTTTATCGAAAGCGGCGTTTTTGTCGTAAATGTTTTAAGTGAAGACCAAATCGCTCATTCCAACCAATTCGCCTCGCCGCTTCCCGATAAATTTGCCGGAATCAAATATCGTTTCGGGCTTGAAGGCGTTCCGATCTTAGAAAATACTCTGGCAAATATGGAATGCAGACTGGTAAATGCGCACGAAAACGGCGACCACACAATTTTTGTCGGACAAGTCGAAAAAACAACACTCAATAAAAACGGCAACCCGCTTCTATACTTTCACGGAAATTATCGTTTGATGAAGTAATTGATGCTCTGCGGGTGCTGTTAAATTTGTTCGCTTGACGGACCTTCAAGAAATTTAAACAGACTCTGAAATTTTAATTTGCAAAATGAAATCATTCATAATTCGTAATGGATTAGGTCTTCGGTTTTTGAAAAAACCGGTTAAGTGCTGTGCTGTTTTTAAAGAAAACGCTCCAATATCCGGGCAAAACTTCAAAGAGCGAAGTCCAAAAACTGAAGACCTAAGCAGATGAGCAAAAGTTTTATGACAAATTGAAAAATATAATTTGTTGAAAATAAAAACTTTCTGCAACTCGTCTGTAACTCAAAACTTTCTGTGAACTGCTTTACTAATCGCGTTCAGACTTCACTTTGCGTTTTTCGGCAATTGATTCGGCACGCCTTCAACCTTTATTTTGAGTTCTTTAGCGACGTTTTTCCATTTGCCTTTTTTGTCCTTGAAATAAACGTAAGCGAGATCAATGCCTTCGCCGTTGATTTTTACTTCCCAAAAATCTTCATAACCGGCGGGCGCAGCTTCAATCGTTTGGATTTCTTCCGTTCTGATAGATTTATCGTCGCACGGCGCACAATAATGTTTGATCTGCGTTTTTTCCTTCAAAAGAGCAACGGCGCGTTCCGCCTGATTTTTTGTAATATACGCTGCTTGATCGGCAAACGCCGTCAGCGTAAATGTTAGAATTAAAATAACTACCGCAATTTTTCTCATAAATTTTCTCCAATATGGTTTTTTAGAATTTCGGACAGAATTTGACGCTTTACAAAGAAGTTCTTGCCGAAAATTCTTCGACTATTTTAGCTCAAATATGATAAATTTGAGCAGACTGTTTAAGGGGGAAAAAATATGTTTTTTATTATCGGCACAAAATTTTTCACATTCGGTTCGGGCAAAACAAACGAAACAATCCGCTGTTCACAATGCGGAGCTTTGACGCAATTTACCGAAAAAACGGGAATGCGTTTTATCACACTCTTTTTCATCATCCCGACAATCCCGATCAGCGGCAAGAAAAAAATGATCGAATGCCCGAACTGCAAGGCAAGATTTCAGACGGAATAGATTTTAAAGGAAAATTTTTATATATGAAGCACACACACATCAAGTTTTTATGTTTGATACTTGTTGTTTTAACGGCAAATTTCCAAAGTTATGCTCAAAATGGAGTTGTCGTGGATAATAACGGTTCGGCAATTTCCGAAAAAGAGCAGAAAGCTTTGCTTGAAACACGGCTCGAAAAGAGTCCGATTCGGGGGACTTTCAGCTCGTTTGGCAGTTTTCTTTTTTCATTTAATGATTTGGCGATCCATACCGATCATAAGGAAATCGGTAGTATAAAACTCGGTTCGCCGTTTCCCAGCGATTACAAACCGACATGGAAGGAAGTTTTTGATACGGTTGCAACCCAAACTCAAACGAGTTGGAGTTATGATGCAAGCAGAAATTACTGGCTCTTTACTCCGGCGCAAGACGCGCCATCTTATAACATAAAAATGGCAGACGGCTGGACTTCTCGAAACGAGGGAATTTATATCGGTTATAAACCGCCGACTTTTCCGGTCGGGATGGATATTTATCAATTGGGAAGTTATTCGGCGAAAAAATCGAAAGATGAAGCCAAATTATTTGAAAAAATTCGGGAAGATTTAGCCCTGCGTTTTGCCAAAGGATTTAACCCGAATATCAAAGCAAAAGATATGCAATCCGTTAAGATTGATGAAGCCGATGCTCTTTATTTTGAAGCACCGATACCGAGACGGGAAGGAGCGGTTTGGCGGCAATGGGTTTTTGTAAAAAACGGAAAAGCTTTTGCGATTGTAAGTTCATTAATGAAACAAGACACGATATTGTTTGAAGATGTTCAGACGATGATTAAATCTTTTCAGGTCAAATAAATGCAAGAATGGCAAAACGGCGAATCTACGATCAGCGCGGACGAAAATAGAAGTCAATCTTTCAGACAAGATGAGAATTTTTTTGCAAAATTATAAATCAAAAATCGCGGTTTTATTTCTGCTTGTGATTTTTTCTTCGTGCGTTTTTGATAACAAACCGGAACTTATAATTGTTAATGATTTTCATCAAACAGCACTTTCCGAATTTATTGACCCAGTAACGGAAAAATATGATCTGCCGAAGCTGAGAGATTTTAGTTTATATCGAAATGATCTGGAAGTAAGAGTTTGGGTTGGTATGTTAGAAGGAAGGGACGGTTTTATTTTCCGGCGTTTTAATCGTCAATGGTCGGCAATTGCAATAAAACAGATTGATTGTAATAAATTTAATTATTGGAAAATACACAGGAAATACAGCGTGGGAAAAATAAATCTTCCCGAGCCGACATCGGGATGGCAAAACGTCTGGCAAAAACTGCTCGAAGCCGGAATTCTCGATTTGCCTGATTATTCGGAATTGCCGGAATACAATTTGGACTATATCGACGGAATATTTTATTTTGTTGAAATTAACAAAGACGGAAAATATCGAACTTATGCTTATTCAAATCCGCAGGTTCAGATGTTAAAAGAAGCCAAACAAATGATGAAAATCGGCGAGATTATCAGCGAAGAATTTGATCTGCACAACTTTGAATCCGGCTCTTTATGTATTGAAAAATGAATAAAATTTTAGAATGGCAAAAAGGCGAATTTGCGATCAGTACGGACGAAAATCGTCTGCAAATTGATGTGATTCATAAATTTTTAACGGAAGAATCTTACTGGGCGAAAACGCGCACCAGAGAGCAAACCGAAACGGCGATAAAAAATTCCTTGCCTTTTGGTGTCTATAAAGGCGAAAATCTTATTGGCTTTGCGCGCGTCGTTACCGATTACGCAACATTTGCCTATCTCGGCGATGTTTTTATTTTAGAAGAGTTTCGCCGGATTGGTTTAAGCAAATGGCTGATGGAAACGATCTTGAGTCATCCGGATTTACAAGGCTTTCGCCGCTGGGTTTTGGCAACAAAAGACGCGCACGCGCTCTACGAAAAATATGGTTTTACCGAATTGAAACACCCGACGCGCTGGATGGAAAAAGCCGCGCCAAATGCCTATTGATTTTGGATTTTGGATTTTGAATTTGTCTTTTGGTCAAATTTTCTGAAAAAATCCAAAATTATTTCAAAACAAGCAAATCTGATTTAAGCAAAAGCATTTGAAGTAATAAAATAATCCAAAATCCAAAATCCAAAATCTAAAATATGGAACAACCCAAAATCCAAAATCCAAAATCCAAAATCGCCAAGCGTCCGCTGGCGCTCATCATTATTGACGGTTGGGGACATTCGCCGCAGAAACAGGGAAATGCGATCGCGCTGGCGCACACGCCGAATTTTGATGAGATTTGGTCGAATTATCCGCATTCGCTGCTGGCTTCGGCGGGCGAGCGCGTCGGTTTATCGCCGGATGCGCCGGGAAATTCCGAAGTCGGACATCTTAATATCGGCGCGGGACGCATTGTGCAAACCGATGTTTCGCGCATTTCAAACGCGATCAAAACGGGGAAATTCTTTGAAAATGAAGTGTTAAAAAATGCTTTTGCCAAAGCCAAACTCAATAATTCGTCGGTTCATTTGATCGGTTTATTGTCTGACGGTGAGATTCATTCTTCGCCCGAAAATCTTTTTGCTCTTTTAAGAATGGCAAAAAACGAAGAGGCGAAAAACGTCTATGTTCACGCGATCTTGGACGGGCGCGATGTGCGTCAGCGAACAGCGGATATTTATCTCGAAATGCTGGAAATTAAGCTCGGCGACATCGGAATCGGCGAAATTGCGACGCTTTGCGGGCGTTATTACGCGATGGACAAAGACGAAAATTGGGAACGCACGGCGCGTGCCTTTACGATGCTTGTTCATTCCGAGGGCGAACACGCATCTGAAGCGATCACGGCGATTCGCAATTCGTTTTTGCGCGGAATTTCCGACGAATTTATTCAACCGATCATTCTGGAAAAAAATCCGGGCGAACCCGTCGCGAGCGTCAAAGACGGCGATGTCGTGATATTTTTCAATCATCGCCCGGACGGAATGCGCCAACTCGTCAAATCTTTGGCAGTTTCAAATGCCGAAGATTTTGGAAAACCGAAGATCGAAACCGTCTGCCTGACCGAATACGACCGCAGTTTTCATCTGCCCGTTGCTTTCAAGCAGGAAAACGAGGAAAATGTGCTGGCAAAGATTTTTGCCGAAAACGGCGTGCTGAACTGCCGCGTGACCGAAACCGAAAAATACGCGCATATCACCTATTTTTTTAACGGCGGCAGCGATTTTGAACATTCTTGCGAACAGCGAGTTTTTGTTCCTTCGATCAAAAACCCGTCGTATGAAATGCAGCCTGAACTCAGTTGTTTCAAAGTTACGGACAAACTTTTGCGAAGCCTCGAAGCCGATGAAAACGACGTTTTTATCGTCAATCTGGCATCATCCGATATGGTCGCGCACACGGGAAATTTGGAAAAAACCATCGAATCGGTGCAATTTGTTGACACGTGTCTCGGCGGAATTCTCGAAAAATTGCGCGAGATGAACGGCGTGGCGATCATCACATCCGATCACGGAAACTGCGAAGAAATGGCGGATCTTTTAACCGGCGAACCGAACAACGCGCACACCGCCAATCCCGTCCCGTTTATTTTAATTGACGAAAACGCGAGAGATTTGAATTTGCGCGAAGACGGCGCACTCGAAGACATTGCACCGACGATTCTCGGCATTTTGGGAATCGAAAAACCGGCTGAAATGACGGGCAGAGATTTGCGCGAAATATAAGAAGAAAATTAACCACAGATGAACACAGATGAACACAGATATTTTTTGAGGAATTTTTGTTTGTCTGCGTTTTTCTGCAGCTTGATTTTTCTTTTTTCCGCCTGTTTTCAATCGAACCAAACTCAAACCGAAACCGAAATTCCCGCCGTCGAAATTCCGGCTTCGCAGATAAATCTCGATGAACCGCTTGTCATTTCCGAAAAAGCGGAAGATGTTGCGCTGGCAAAGAGGATTGATGAAATTATCGCGCAGAGCGAATTCAGAAATGCACGTTGGGGCGTTTTTGTCGTTTCGCTCAAAGACGGTCGCGTTTTGGTTGCGCGGGAAGCGCAGAAACTTTTTAATCCGGCTTCGGCGCAAAAGATTTTAACGTCGGTCGTCGCGCTCGACAAACTCGGCGCGGATTTTCGCTGGAAAACTTCTGTTTACGGAAAAAACGAGATAACGGACGGAATTTTGGACGGCGATCTGACGCTTTACGGAAACGGTGCGCCGGATTTCGACGCGGAAGGTGTCGGCAGATTAGTCGCGCAAATTAAGGCGAAAGGTTTGCGCGAGGTAAAAGGCGATATTGTCGGCGACGAGAGTTTTTTCAAAGGCGATAAACTGGGCGACGGCTGGACTTGGAACGAAATTCAATGGTATTACGGCGCGGAAGCATCGGCTCTTTCGGTCAACAGAAATCTGGCAAAAATTACTTTGCAAAATGGTAAACCAAACTCTTCGAGTGATTTTGTCGAAGTTTCCGGCGAAACAAAACCCGTCGAAGACATCGAAGCAGTCGGCGTAAAACGTGAATTGGCGCAAAACAAAGTTTATGTCTGGGGCAACGGAAACAATCTGAATGCGCGGATCGCGGTCGAAAATCCCGCGCTCTGGTCGGCGGAAATCTTAAAACGCGAACTCGAAAAAAACGGCATAAAAATCAGCGGACGGGCAAAATCGGCGGATTGGAAATCTTCGGAAAAATTAAATGTCGAATCCGCGTTTGAACTCGCTTCGGTCGAAAGCGCAAATTTAGCGGAAATCGTCCGCCGAATGAATAAAGATTCGGTAAATCTTTCCGCCGAATTGATTTTGCGTATTTTGGGTAAAAAATTCGGCGAAACCGCGCCGGACGAAAATCCGCAAACACAGAAACTTCGCGGCGACGATTCCGCCGGAGCGTCGGTTATCAAAAAATGGCTGACGGATAATAAAATCGCGTCGAGCGAAATAAAAATTCACGACGGTTCGGGGCTTTCGCGGCTCGATTTCGTAACGCCTGAATCAATCGGACGCGCCCTTATTTTTGCTGCGCAATCGAAATTTGCCGGAGAATTTAATAATTCTCTGCCCGTTGCCGGAACGGACGGAACTCTGCGCGGACGGCTCGGCAATGCATCGGGAAAAATTATTGCGAAAACAGGCTCGATAAAATACGTTGGCTCGCTGGCAGGTTTTGCGAAAACAAAAGATGAAACGCTCGCATTCGTGATTTTCTGCAACAACGCGACCGGAAAATCCGATTACTCGCTGGTGATTGACCAAATTGCAACGAGTTTGCTTGATACTAAACAAATAAACTGATTTTGGTTTATAATTCTTTTACTGTTTTCGGAGGTGTCTTCAAATGAACAAAGAGAAGCTAAAAAAAATTTACGGAGATGATCCGCGAGAAATGCCTCTGTATGGAATTACGCAAGCGGCAGACTATATTAAAATTCCCGTAAATACGCTTCGTTCCTGGATTCGCGGAAGAAAATATCGCGTCGAAAATGGCGAAATGCGATTTTCTTCTCCGGTAATTCATCTTCCGAAATCCGATTTGCCGATGCTTTCATTTATGAATTTGATCGAAGCTCACGTTTTAAAGGGAATTAGGAAGGTTGAAAGTATTCCTTTTTATAAAGTTCGTGATTCGCTTGCTTATATCGAAAGAAAATTTAAATCAAAACATCCGTTAGCCGATCATAATTTTAAGACCGACGGGGTTGATTTATTTATCGAACATTTAGGACAAATAATAACCGTTTCGCAAAGCGGACAAATCGCAATTCGGGAAGTTATCGAAGATTATTTGCGAAGAATAGACCGAAATCCAGATAAAACGCCGATTCGTCTTTATCCCTTTATCCAAAAAAATTCGGAAAAAAATGAGCCGAAAGTGATTTCAATAAATCCATTGGTTTCCTTCGGTCGTCCCGTATTGGTCGGAACAGGCGTTCCGACGGAAGTTGTGGCAGAAAGATTTCACGCCGGAGATTCACTCGGAAATTTAGCAGAAGATTATGGCACAACGGAAGAAAAAGTCCTCGAAGCAATCAGATACGAATATAAAAAAGCGGCTTGAGAACACAATTTTCTTTCTGGACAGATCGCTCGGAGAAAAAACAGTCCCAACTGCTTTGAAGGAATTCGGATTAAACGTCGAAAATCATTCAGAAAATTTTGCTCAAGATGCGCCTGACGTTGAGTGGCTTGAAAAATGCGGTGAAAATGAATGGATTGTAATTGCCAAAGACAAAAATATTCGAAAAAATCTGCTCGAACGGCAGGTTTTATTCAATTCAAATGTTATTGCATTTTTCCTGACAAGCGGAGAATACACCGGCGAGGAAATGGCTGAAGCAATAATCTCCGCGCTTAAAAGAATTGCCAATCTTATTCAAAGTCAAAAGAAACCTTTCATTGCCCGCATTAATTTATCGGGAAAAGTAGAACTCTGGATTGACCACAAAGGAAACGATCATTTAACGAAAAAGAAATCCCAAAATGAAAAACAGCCAGAATAAAATAAACAAAAAAACCGGCAGAATTGACAGTAAAACTCAGCCGAGATTTGCCCACGATTCCTGATTTCAGGTGTAGGGTTCGGGATGGCTCGGGTGAAAGTCCATTTTTTCCAGAAAAGGACGGTTGCATTTCGGGCAGATTTTCAGTTTCACACGTCTTTAGAACAGCAAAAAATTAACAAAATTCGAGTATTGGACAACCGCTTTCTAACTTGATACGCTTTCATTCGCAAAACTCATTAGAACAGGAAAATTATAGTTAAAAATGGTTGAAGAATTTGCTTTCGACAATACGGAAGAACGCCGCAAGACGCGGCAAAACGGGGTCGGTTGGGTAGAAGTTATCGTCGGTTCGATGTTTTCGGGAAAATCTGAGGAATTGATTCGTCGGCTGCGCAGAGCGCAGATCGCGCGGCAGAAAGTTCAGGTTTTCAAACCGAAAATTGATGACCGGTATTCGATCGAGCAGATCGCTTCGCATTCGGGAATGACGCATATTTCAAAACCCGTGATGACCGCCAACGAATTGATGGCGCAGATCGAAGAAGATACTGAGGTTGTCGGGATTGATGAAGGACAGTTTTTTGATGCGGGAATCGTTGATGCGGTCAATGAACTGGCAAACAGCGGAAAGCGCGTGATCGTCGCCGGACTCGATCAGGATTACACGGGAAAACCGTTTGAACCGATGCCGCAGCTGCTTTCGGTCGCGGAATTTATCACGAAAACTCACGCCATCTGCGTTAAATGTGGTTCGACCGCCAATTATTCGCAGCGCACTTTTGAATCGAATGAACGAGTTGAAGTCGGCGCCAGCGGAAAATACGAAGCGCGCTGCCGCCAATGTTTCGTGCCGCATTCGGATAAACCGACCGAAGTTTAAGGTGGAAAAAGTAAGCTGGATAACGGATAATGTCAGAAAATCTCTAAAATATCTATCATTTATCATTTATCATTCATAAATTCACCATTGCTGATAAGCATTTTTATCACGCAGAGTCGCAGAGAGCGCAGAGAAAGACACTCGAAAATTTAATTTACGAACTAATTATCCGACTTTAATTCATTTCTAGAAATCAAAAGCGGCGATTTCGGAAAAAGCAATGTCGTAAATCGCATAATCTGCCCAATCTTTATAATCGAAATGCCACCATTCATTTTTGTTGACGGTGAAACCTTCGGCTTCCATTAATTTTCTGAGCAAATCGCGGTTTTCGGTTTCTTCCGGTGTACCGCCTTTATAATCCGGCGAAGCGCGTTCCGTAAATTCGTCAAATTCCGAAGGCATCGGCAGAAATGCACCGGTTTGCAGATCATAAATGCTTAAATCCACCGCGCAGCCGCGATTGTGGCGCGATCCTTTTTTCGGATCAGCCACGAATTTTCGTTTATCTAACGGCGTGACTTCCCAAAAAAGTTTTGTAACTGCCCACGGACGATAACCGTCAAAAATTACCAAGCCGAGATTTTTCTCTTTCAGATTTTGATGAACGCGCACCAATGCTTCTGCCGCCGGACGCTGCAAAAATGCGCGGGCTTCTGTATAAACGGCTTTGCCGACGAAATTATCTGTCCGGGCGTAGCGAATGTCGAGTTTTATTGTGTCGTCGAGTTTTACGAGTTCGAGCAAGTCAGCCTCACGTTTATTTTTTTCTTTCGGCGGCATAGCTTGCGCTAAGAAAAAAATATTTACAAGCAATATCGAAACAAGCGCGAAGAAAAATGTCAAGAATTATTTTTTCATTATTTAGCAAAACTTATAAGCGGGCGGTTTGAAAAGTTTTCAAATACGCTTTAATTTTGTAAACATAATGCAGGAACAGCCCGTAAAAAAAGAATTTTCGTTTTCCCGTCTGATCAAACGCTTCGGCGTGGCGGGATTTTTGTTTTTTTTCATCAAAGGCTTGCTCTGGCTGATCGTTCCCGCCGTCATTGCTTATTTTGCGTGGTAAGATTTAACTCATGTTACGCTGAAGTTTGGAGCGCGGACACTCTTGTCCGCCACATCAAGCGGTCTTTCGTCATTCAGCGTGATTTTATCGCAAAACTTTTTTTCGCGCTTTCGTGCCGAGGCGGACAAGAGTGTCCGCGCTCCACCAAAAATAAGACGCGTCCGGCTTTCAACTCAAGTACCGGAATTTAATCAAGGTTTTTGAGTCGGTGTTGTATCGTTTGATTCCGGCACTTCTTCGATGTCTTCGTCCAAAATTTCGACCTCAGTTCCGTATTTCTGATAATTTTTAAAGCGAATCAAATTTCTTGTTTCAAAGACGTTGCTCCGTTCACGAAATTTCAGGCGAATGTCGGAAATGCTCGGTAAAAGATGGGTTTCGTTGCTAATTTTTACCCAATCGTAATCAATCGTGCGGTTTGCCGATTGGATCGGAAAATTAGCCGGAATGTCGGTCGCTTGACTTTCAACGCGCAGGACACGGAAATTTTCGCGGTCAATCCAGATTCTGCCTTTCATTCCCGTAACGGTCGAATCTGAAATATAACCGGAAGCCGTGATCCTTTGTTGTGCTTTCTCAACCGTAATCGAATAATCGAAAACCAGCGCACGGCGGTTGCGTAGCGTGTCCGTATCAACAATTTCAAATTGTGTTTCGCTTTCGGGTTTAAAGATCAGAGCCAAAACCGTTACGAATTCGCCGGTCGAACTTGTTCCGCCGACTTGTTCATACGATTGTTTGGCGTTAGTTTGATTTTGCAAAATTCCGTTGACTGACAGAACTCTGTATTCTTCCTGCCCTTCGGCGCGATAGCTGACGGCAACAATTAATTTATCGAGATTGCGAAAATTATTCGTTCCGGCATACGCCGCTGAGCGCATAATGTCTTGTTTAACAACAAAATCCGGCATATCGCCGACTGCCGACAGCGTTGCTTCCCGTGCTTTGGCAAGGGCTTCTCTCGCTTCTTTTTCCGACGGCAACTGCGCTTCGGTCGGATTTGCGCGGCGGCGGTTTGATTCTTCGAGAGTTCTTTGCAGTTCGGCATCGTTGCGCCCTTTTGTTCTGGTCAAACTCCGCAAACCGTCGGTCAATTCAAAACCGATTCCGCGCGTCCGAATTTCTCTAATTAAATCATCTTTCGTCTGCGGATTTTTCTCGAAAACATAAAGCATTCTGACGTATTCGGCTTGCGTCAAGGGTTTTGTTTCCGGTTCTTGTGCGAAAACGAAATTAAACGAAAATAAAAGTATTATTACGGGTAAAATGTTTTTCATGGTCTTTATAAAGATGCTCAAAGAGTTTTGTTCGTTTGCTTGCAGCTGCAATTTTAGCTCAAAGAAAAAGCGGAGAAAAGTTTTTATAAGCAAAACTTTTTCTCCGCCGGTAAATATATCTTGGAAAATTCCGAAGGTTAATTAACCCAATCTTCTTCGTAATTCAAACGCCAGTGCCGTGTTACCCAATCCTGCGCGGCGGTTAAAGCCTTTTGTTTCCACTTACTTACATTTTCCGAAATGGAAAGTGCCGCCAGCGGCTTGCTCGGATCGCGTTCGACGCGAATAACCTGCGTATCAATTTCGATAATAAAATTATCTTCATCCGATACGCGCAGTTTTACATCGCTGCCGACCGCCGGTAAAATATCGAGATTTACCAAAACACTGGTTTCACCAAGATTTTCCGTTAAACCATTAACAAAAACTACATTTCCGTTGTCTTCGTCAATCCAACTCGCTTGCACCGATAATTTCGCCATAATGCGTTGGTGCAAAGGTGTTCTTTGTGTCATTGTTGATTGTGACAATCGCGCCATTATTTTCCTCCCCTTGATTCGATCTTTATAGTTAATTATATACGTATTGTAAAAGAACTTAAGACCAATTAATATTTGCCCGACTAATCTAAACTATATTTACAAAAAAGTCAAGTTTCAAAAAATCGCTCAAACCGCTCAAACATATAATTGTATATTCTGCATACATTTCTGTTATGTTGCAAATAAATTTTATTTTAAATTTTGCATCAAAAGAGGTGTTTAACAAATTCGCTTAAACCGCTCACAGACTCAAAATCCAATATCATAAAAAACCCTGAAACAATTTCAATGTTAGAGTTATTGACGCAAAAACAGGTTTAATGGTTGCAAATCCTTTTCGGCAATTTGATGATTTTAATTCCTTCGGTTTCATCTCTATTTTTGAAAAAGTCACACATTTTCTCATTACTGAGAGGCATAGTTTGTGTGTTGCTGCAAATTACTGAGTTAATTGAATAATATTGCCCGCGAAACACACGAAAAGGGAAAGGTTTTTGAAAAATACTTGATTTCATTTTAGCGTCTTTGGCGTGTTTCGCGGACAAATTCTTGTTGGTTTAATGCCTTGAAATTATCAAACCACTCAGTAATGATATTTTTTTGCATTTCAAAGTCAGAATCCGTTGTTCATTTTGTCTTGGTGTTACTTTAAACAGAGCGTAAATTAAATTCACGCTCTGTTTAACTTCCGTCATCACCGATCGCCTCGACCGGACACGCCATCAGAGCTTCTTCGCAGAGAGCTTCTTCTTCGGGTGTTTCGGGTTGTTTGTGAACAAACGAATAGCCGTTTTCGTCGTAGCGCGTAAAGTTTGCGGGTGAAGTATCGCGGCACACGTCGCAGTCAATACATTGTTCGTCAACGTAATATTTGCCCTTTACATTTTCCGGTAATTTGTCTTCGATTTCTGCCATTGTTTTATTTTAGCGTTTATTTTTTTTCGGTTAATGAAATCATTCGTTCGAGCGCGTTTGTCGCTTGCTGTTTGGTTTCGCCGTCAACTTTTATTTCATTAACGACCACGCCGTCCAAAAGATTTTCCAAACTCCACGCCAGAGATGGCGGCGAGATTCGATACATCGTCGCGCACATACAAAGGTCGGGCGCGAGCAGACGGATTGTTTTGTCGGGAAATCTTTTGATCAGACGATTGACGAGATTGAGTTCCGTGCCAATTGCCCAAGCCGAACCGCTCGGCGCATTTTCGACTGTTTTTATTATAAACGAAGTCGAACCGTTCAGGTCGCTTTTTTCAACGACTTCATACATACATTCGGGATGAACGAGAACCTTCATCTCCGGATTTTCCTTGCGAATCTGGTCAACGTGCCACGGTTTAAAGCGGCTGTGAACCGAGCAATGACCTTTCCACAAAAACAGACGCGCGTCGCGCAATTCTTCTTCCGTATTTCCGCCGAGTTCTTCGTGCGGGTTCCAGAGCGCCATTTTATCGAGCGGAATTCCGAATTTCAGTCCCGTATTTCTGCCCAAATGCTGATCGGGAAAAAACATCATTTTGTCGTATTCTTTCAAATAAATATCAAACAGCGGAACGGCATTCGATGAAGTGCAAACGACACCGCCGTTGCGCCCGCAGAAGGCTTTGATCGCGGCGGTCGAGTTCATATAAGTCATCGGCGCGACCTTAAAATCATCCAAAACACCGATTTCTTTTAATTGCTCCCACGCGTCTTCGACCTGATCTATATTCGCCATATCAGCCATCGAACAGCCCGCACCCAAATCCGGCAAAATCACTCTCTGGTGCGCTTCGCCCAAAATGCTCGCCGATTCCGCCATAAAATGGACGCCGCAGAAAACGATAAATTCCGCATCGCTTCTTTCCGCCGCCATCACCGAAAGCTGATACGAATCGCCCGTCAAATCGGCGTGTTTGATCACATCATCGCGCTGGTAATGATGCCCTAAAATCACCACGCGCGAACCTAATTCTGCACGCGCCGCTTCGATTCGTTCCGCGATTTCTTCATCCGGCAACACCAGATAATCTTCGATTTTTCTTACTTTTTCTAAAACTACTGACATAATTCCCCAAGTTTCTTCTCTACTCAAAAATTGAAATATTTTCGTTGTTTTCCCTAGTAAAAAACGATTCTTTTACAAACAAAATCAATGTATAACTAATTCCTATGTAAATAGCTGTGATTGCTGTGTATATAATCATTTCTTCCATATTTAAAGTCGCTCCAATTTCGGAACTCTCTCCAGCAAAAATTATTATAATGAATAATGGAATCGTTGCTGCTGTAATTAGACCATAACCAATAAATGCGAGGCTTAATCTTAAAATAATTCCCCAAACTTTTTCCTGCTGAAAAAAGTATTTATAAAAAGCTGTAACTAACAACAAAAAAGGAACAGAGAACGCCGTCAGAGCCCAAACTGAAAAAATTAACATTTGCATTTCTATTTCTCAAAAGTTAAGACCAAAACTTTTAATACTCGCTTCGCTCACTAATCTCTTTATCCGACATCAGCAGATAATCTTCGATTGTTCTTACTTTTTCCAAAACTTACGACATTTTTACAAAATTCCTTTTCGCTAAACTTTCTTAACCGTTTCGTGAATCAATTTCAACCACTCGATCCGCTTCATTTCCTGAGCGGCAAAAAGCAGATTCGTTACCGTTTCGCTTTTTACATTCGGCAGACAGATGCTTTCCGCGACTTCCTTGTAATCTTCATTTTCAAGCCGGTAAAACTTAACTTCTTTGCCGTTAAAACGCCAGACTTCTTCTACGCCGAGTCCGGCAAAGATCGGAAATTTTTGCAGTGAACCGTGCGTAATATCAACTTCAACAACAAGTTCGGGCGCAGGATCGGAATTTAAATCTATTTCGTCTCTAGCACGAACAACATCTGCATTTTTGAAGTAAAAACTTGCATCGCCTTCAAATCCTTTTTTCTTTTTTTCCTGTTTAAATGTCGTAGAACCCGCTCCGACAAGATCAATTTCCAAATTTGTAGCAAGAGCATTGATGAGACTTGTCAATAAATACGTATATTTTCCATGTTTGTAAGATTCAAACCTTATTTCCAAATCTCCATCATTGTAGAAAAAGTGGAGTCCGGCGACATTAATCTGCTCTTCGTTAAGCCGATGATAAGTTTCCCAACTCGCGTTTTGCAGAAGAATTCTTTCAACCGACGGTGCTTCCTCAATAATTTTTGATTTAATTTTTTTATCTATTTTCGGTCTTTCTAAAACTGCTGACATTTTCTTTTCCTCTATGAAAATTATGGCACCTTGAGAAAAAAGGTGCAAGATAATCGCTTTATTGCACAATTATTTAACTTGAACTTTTCAAGTATTCAATTCGTCTTAAAATCAGCGGAGATTTTTTTATGCGTGTTATTTTCAGTCATTTTATCGCACTTTTTGTTTTATTCGTAATTTTTGCGCCGGTTGAACGCATTTTCGCTCTTCGTAAAGAGCAAAAAATCTTCCGCAAAGGCTGGCGCACGGACATTTTGCATTTTCTTTTTAATCGTTTTTTGGTTGATATCGGAAGTTTTATCGTCGTCGTGATTTTGGCGATTTTCTTGCGCTCTTTTATCAATTCGGACTTTCAAAACGCGGTTGCCGCGCAGCCGTTTTTACTGCAATTCGTCGAAGCGTTTTTGATCGTCAATATTTGCGGATATTTCGCCCACAGGCTTTCGCACAGCATTCCTATTTTATGGAAATTCCACGCCGTTCATCACAGTTCGGAAAATCTGGATTGGCTCGCTTCGGCGCGGCTTCACCCCATTGACCAAATTTTCTCACGCGCCGTGATGTTCGTACCTCTCTATATTCTCGGATTTACCAGAGAAGTTTTCGGCGCATATGTTTTCTTTGCGCTCGTTCATGCGATTTTTATTCATTCAAACGTGCGTTTTCGCTTAAATTTCCTGCGTAACATTATTACCACGCCCGCGTATCATCACTGGCATCACAGCAACGATACCCAAGCAAGAAATAAAAACTTTGCTGGCGAGTTTCCCTTTCTCGACTATATTTTCGGCACGATGTATCTGCCGAAAGAAAAAATGCCGCAAACTTACGGAATCAGCGAACCGATTCCGCAAAGCTATACGGCACAATTGAAATTTCCTTTTCAGCAATCAAAAAGTAATTGAAACTGTAAATTACAAAAAAACAAGAGATATTCTCGCATTTTCGCCTGCGTCAATATAACGATTATTGACAAACGCACTGCACTCAATCAAAGCATCCATTATATCTGGCAATTGTGCGTTAAAATCTTCTGTTTCTGTAATTTGAATGTGAAGCATTTCATCTTTAGAAAGAGCAAACTTTGTCATTCCATCATTTGATGTCAAATAAGACATGCAATCTATCCACGCATCCATATTCATTCCATAGAAATCAGGAAAACCTAAGGCTTCTTTAAATAGTGAATGAAAAGAAGCCCAATCGGTTATTTGTTTCGTATCTAATTTAACAGTTGCCATTAAACGTCCAGATTCTTCACGTCGAGCGCGTTGTCTTCGATGAATTTGCGGCGCGGTTCGACCTGATCGCCCATTAGAATCGTGAAAATTTCATCGGTTTCAATCGCGTCTTCGATTCTCACTTGAAGAAGCGTTCGACCTGCCGGATCCATCGTTGTTTCCCAGAGTTGTTCGGGATTCATCTCGCCCAAGCCTTTATAACGCTGAATGGATAAATCCTTTTTCGCCGTGGCGAGAACTTTTTCAAGCAAAGCGGAACGGCTTTTGATCGTTTCGCTCGTGCCGTTTTCGCCCAAAACGAACGGCGCGGGAAATTCCGCTTCGAGCTTTTCTTTGAGCGCGACCGCTTTTTGAAACTCGACGTAGCTTGCCATATTCCAGTCAAACAAAATCGGATTTCCCGAATTCGTCTTGATCTCTATTTCTGCAAGCCCGTGTTCTTCGTCGTTGAGAAGTTCGGTTTTATAACCGGCATCGGCAAGTTTGCCTTCGATCTGCGCCATCAGGTCTTCGTTTTCAAACACCTGACGCATATTGATATTTTCCTTTTTCAAAACGCCTTCTGAACCGCCGAGCGCGTTTATCAAAATATCCAGAACCGTTTCATCATTATTCAAACGACGGACAAAACGATCAAAATATCTCTGATATTCGACGACCTGTTCGAGCAGTTTCGTCAACTCGCGCCCGGCGTAAGTCTTTTGATTTGTTTCTGACTTGATTTCAATATCGCTCGTCGCCTGTTTCATCATATAGCGCAGCATCGAAGGCTCGTCTTTGATATATTCCTCTTTTTTCCCGCGTTTGACCTTGAAAAGCGGCGGCTGCGCGATGTAAATATGCCCGTTATCCACAAGTTCCGGCATTTGACGATAGAAAAATGTTAAAAGCAGAGTTCTGATATGGCTGCCGTCAACATCCGCGTCCGTCATAATTATTAATTTATGATAACGGAGTTTTGCCAGATCGAAATCCTCTTTGCCGATTCCCGTTCCCATCGCCGTGATCAGAGCCTTGATTTCGCCGTGTTCGAGCATCTTGTCAAAACGCGCCTTTTCGACATTCAAAATCTTACCTTTCAGCGGCAAAACCGCCTGATTTTTCCGGTCGCGTCCCTGCTTGGCACTGCCCCCAGCTGAATCGCCTTCGACCAGATAAAGTTCCGATAAAGCGGGGTCTTTTTCCTGACAATCGGCGAGTTTGCCGGGAAGTGTCGAAGTTCCGAGTGCGCTTTTTCTGACGATTTCACGCGCTTTTCTGGCGGCTTCTCGCGCTCTTGCCGCGTCAACCGATTTGCCGACGATCTTTTTGGCGATGACCGGATTCTGTTCGAAGTATTCGCCGAGTTTTTCGTTTAAGAACGATTCGACCGCGCCTTTGACGTCGGAATTGAGTTTGCCTTTGGTTTGTCCTTCAAACTGCGGCTGCGGCAATTTAACGCTGATTACGGCGACCATTCCTTCGCGCACATCATCGCCGGAAAGCGATGTTTTGAAATTCTTTAAAAGTCCGGAACTCTGCGCGTAGGCATTAACCGTCCGCGTGATTGCGCCGCGAAAGCCCGACAGATGCGTTCCGCCGTCAACCGTGTTGATATTGTTGGCAAAGGTGAAAGTTTTTTCGTCGTAGCTGTCGTTATACTGCATCGCCACTTCGACCGAAAGTTCGTCGGAAATTTGTTCAAAATAAAGCGGTTCGGGATGAATCGGGTTTTTGTTTTTGCTCAGATGCTTGACGAATTCGGCGATTCCGCCTTTATAATAAAATTCGTGCTTTTTCTCCGGCACTTCGCGTTCGTCGTTAATGAAAATGCGGATTCCTTTATTCAAAAAAGCTTTTTCCCGCAGACGTTCGGACAATCTTTCAAAACTGAAAACTGTTGTGTCAAAAATCTCGCTGTCCGGTTTAAAAGTAATTTTCGTTCCGCGCCGATTGGTTGTGCCGACTTCTTTGAGCGGCGCGACCGGAATTCCGGTTTTATATTCCTGTTCGTAGGTTTTCCCGTCGCGCCAGATTTCGAGTTTCAGCGTTTCACTCAAAAAGTTCACGCAGGAAACGCCGACGCCGTGCAGACCGCCGGAAACTTTGTAAGAATTGGTATCGAATTTTCCGCCCGCGTGAAGAATCGTCATGACGACTTCTGCCGCCGAACGCTTTTCCTGTTTGTGCATATCAACCGGAATGCCGCGTCCGTTATCAATCACCGTAACCGAATCATCCATATGAATCGAAACATTGATCGTATCGCAATGTCCGGCGAGAGTTTCATCAACCGAATTATCTACAACTTCATAAACGAGATGATGCAAACCGATGTCGCCCGTTGAGCCGATATACATTGCCGGACGTTTTCTGACCGCTTCGCGTCCTTCCAAAACCGTGATTTGATCCGCACCGTAACTTTCTTTCTTTGATTGTGCCAATTTATTAACCTCTTTTTTTGTTAAATTTTAATTAAATAATTGGCTTTATTTTAACATTTTTCAGCAAATTAAGACAGCTGACAGAACTTCGCTAATTGTTAGATTATCGGTTTATTCTAACAATAAATTAAATTTCAACTTTGATTCTAATAACCCGATTTGTCTGATGAAGATTTCTAATACCCTTTCCCTTTAGAAATTATGCATTAATGTTTCAGTAAGTATAAAATACTGAGCAAGTTACGCATTGATAAATGATAAATGGTAAATGACATAAGTAAAACCAGGTTTTACTAAATCTTGAAAATCCAAGCTTGATTGGTGCTTGTCGGTTCGCCGCCGCTTATAAATTCGTAGCCGCCGAGAATCAGAACACGCCCGTCTTTTAACGGTGTTGCCGAAGCGAAATGCAAAGATTTCCCGAAACTGCCCGAAATTTTGAAAAATGATTTTGTTGCCGGGTTGAAAATTTCCGCCTCTTTGCTTCCGCCGGCGATCAGGACTTTGCCGTCATTTAAAAGCGTTGCCGCGCCGTTGATTTTGAAACGGGCGAAATTCATATCTTCGGTTGGCGAAAAAGTCTGTTTTTCAAAATCGAAAATTTCCGCACTTTTTAAGCGTCCGCCGCGGTCACGGTCATCCGCACCGCCAAAGATCAAAACGCTGCCATCGGCAAGCAAAACTGCCTCGTGTTTATAGCGAACGGCATTCAAAGAACCGAAAATCTTTGTAAATTCTTTTGTTTTCGGATTAAAAATTTCCGCATTCCCGGCAATTTCGCCGCGTCTGATTTCGCCGCCCGTTATCAAAACTTTGCCGTCTTTTAAGTTTGTCGCCGAATGAGAATTGCGAGGACTTTGCATTTCGCCGATTGTTTCAAAAGCATTGGTTTCAGGATCAAAAAGTTCCGCTTCGCGCAGATTTCTTTCGCCGTTGTTGCCGCCCGTAATTAAAACTTTGCCATTTTCCAAAAGCGTCGGACTATGCCCCGAACGCCTGAACCGCATATTTCCGGCGGCGGTAAATTTCTGCGTTTTCGGATCGAAGATTTCTGCCGTATTTTCAGGATTTGTGCGATTTGACCAACCGCCGACGATTAAAACTCTGCCGTCATTTAAAAGCGTTGCCGTGTGGCTGACACGCTTTGCGGTCATTTTGTTTTCGAGTTTTGTAAAAATATTTTTGCCGGAATCGAAAATCTCGGCTTCGTCATAAAAAACGCCGTTGCTCTGCATTCCGCCGACGATTAAAACATTTCCATCCAAAAGCCGCGTTGCCGTGTGCGCGGCTCTGGCTTTTTCTAAATTCGCAATCTCACTGATACTTCCAAAAGTTTCGGAAATCTGCTTCATTTCCTGTGCGCGACAAGAATTCGTTAAAAAAACCGAAATGATGATGATCAAAATTAATTGATAAAACATAAATTTGCCTCCTGCATTGAAAACACCGCAAACAAGAGTTTTATAACAGAAATCGTATTTTAATATTTGATTTTACTTCTGAAAAACTAATAGTTCCGTTGGGAACGGTATATTTATAGATTGGAGAAGATCAAATTTTAGCTGAGTTCTGTAGGAACAGCATAAAAATATACCGTTCCTACGGAACTCAATTCGTTATTTGACACTTTTTCTATAAATATCACGATCCTACGGAGTTGGTTTATGAATTTTCCAAAAACCCGAAATGTTCCCTTTTACAGCTGATGTTAGGCAAAATGAGAAAAATGATAAACGGCATTTTACAGCGATTTGCAAACACTCCGTAAAGCTCTGTCAGTTGGCAAAAAAATTATTTTTGGACAACTTATTACGCTCGATCTTTTCCTGTTCGCCCGATTTCAGATTTTTGAGCGCGACTTTGTTTTCGGCGAGTTCGGTTTCGCCTAAGACGCAAACAAACGGAATGTTGAGCGAATCGGCGTATTTGAATTGTTTGCCGAGTTTGTCGGCTTCGGGATAAATGAGAACGCGCAAGCCTTCGGCGCGGAGTTCCGAGGCGAGTTTTAATGATTCGCCCGCCGTTTCTTCGTTCCAGACGGTAATCATTACGTCCGCCGAATTCGCTGTTAAATCTTCAGGAAACATTCCGCGCTCTTCCATCACATAAATAATACGCTCCAAACCGATGGAAAAACCGACCGCCGGAATTTGCTCTTTGCCGAACATTCCGATCAAACCGTCATAACGCCCGCCGCCTGCGATGCTTCCCGAAAAATCGCCTTTTGTTAAAACGACTTCAAAAATCGCGCCTGTGTAATAAGACAGACCACGAGCAAGAAATGGAAAAATCATGAGTTTTGGATTCTGTGCATAATTTAATAATTTATTCAATTTTCCAAGTGTTTCTAAATTAATTGGAAGAATACTTCCCATTAGAACATGATTCATTTCAACTCCTGTGTTCCAAACATTTAAAGAATCTTCATACAATTTCAGAAGTTGATCCGCAGAGTTTTTTTCTATTCCTCGATTGATAAATTCTTTATATGCATTATCTTTTGATATTTTATCTAATTTATCAATAACAACTAAAGCATCAGAATATTTGTCTGAAGGAACTTCATATTTTTTCAAAATGTCATATAAAACCTTTCGGTGATTTAATCTAATAACAAAATCATCAAATCCCAATCTTTCTAAAATCTCGCTTATAGCCGAAATTAATTCAGCTTCGACGATCATCGAACTCGAACCGATTGCGTCAACGTCGCATTGGTAAAATTCTCTGTATCGCCCCCGCGCGGGGCGGTCGGCGCGCCAGACGGGTTGGATTTGGTAGCGTTTGAAAAATTTTGGCAGTTCGTTTCGATAATTTGCCACGACTCGCGCCAGCGGAACTGTCAGGTCATAGCGCAGGGCTAAATCCGTTAATTCGTTTTCCGATTTGATCTTTCCTTCCGCCAATTCCTCCTGCAATTTTTCGCCGCGTTTGAGGATTTTGAACATCAACTGAGAGCCTTCTTCGCCGTATTTTCCCGTCAGAGTTTCGAGATTTTCGACCGAAGGCGTCTCCAGCGGTTCGAAGCCGTATTTTTCGTAAACTTCCTTGATGATGTTAATTACATAATTTCTCTTGCGAATATCCGCAGGAAGAAAATCGCGCATTCCGCGTGCCGGATTAGTGTTCATAAGGATAAAGGATAAAGGATGAAGGATGAAAAGAAAAGGGCGTTTGAAAGGATGTTGAAAGGATGTTGAAAGGATAAAGGATAAAGGATGAAGGATGAAATTTCCGACATTAATCCTTTATCCTTTATCCTTTCGAATAGTCTTTCGAAGTTTTACTTTTTTTACAATTGTCGTCAAAATTGCGTTGAGTTCGTTATTTTCGTCAATTAAAGGTTTTACCTTGTTTTTGCTGAAAATGTTTGCTTCGATAATCAATTCGAGCCAATAGGAAGTTTCATCGAGTTCCTGCAAAGCGGTTTCGAGTTTATGAATAAAATCCGCATCGGATTTGGCGCGATTTCCTTCCCGGTAATGTGCGCCGATAGAAGTTCCCGAACGCAAAACCTGTTTGCCCAATACCTGTGCTTCGGTTGTTTTCGGCAAAGCAACATAAAGCCGAATTATCCGCAAAGCATAATCTTTCGTCCTTTTCATTAAATCCGTATTATCCATTTTATTCTCTAAATTTTACTCCTAATTTTTTATCCTTCATCCTTCATCCTTTTAAATACTTTTCTGAAAGTTTGACATAATTTTCCGCTGATCTTTTTAGATTTTCTATTTCGTTTTCGGTAAGCCCGCGTTTTACTTTTGCGGGACTTCCCATCACGAGCGAATTTTTCGGAATAATTGTTCCGGGCGTGAGCAGAGAACCTGCGGCGACGAGCGAATTTTTTCCGACGCGCACGCCGTCAAGAAGAATCGCGCCGATTCCGATCAGGCAATTCGATTCGACGTAACAGCCGTGCAGAGTGACGCGATGACCGACGGTGATCTCGTCTTCCAAAACGGTCGGATGCGTTTTAGAAGAAACGTGTATGACCGTTCCGTCCTGAATATTCGTGCGCTTGCCGATGCGTATAAAATTGACATCGCCGCGCAAAACCGAGCCGAACCAAACGCTAGATTCCGCGCCGATCTCAACATCGCCGATGATTATCGCATCTTCAGCAACAAAAGCGGTCTCATGAATTTTCGGATGTGTGTTTTGAAAAGATTTGATCATAGTTTTTACAAATGGATAATGGATAATGGATAATATCAACAAAATCATTATCCATTATAAGTTTAAAAAGTTATGGCAAAAAAGATAAAAATTTTAGCATTCGCCGGCAGTTTGCGCGAATTGTCTTATAACAAACGCGTCGTCAAAACGACGATCAAAGGCGCTGAAAATGCGGGCGCGGAAGTTACATTTATTAATTTGAAAGATTATCCGCTGCCGATCTACGACGCGGACGATCACAAGGAAAACGGCTTTCCCGAAAACGCGCTCAAACTTCAGAGAATTTTAGCCGCGCACGACGGTCTTTTGATCGCTTCGCCGGAATACAACGGTTCGGTGCCGGGCGGTTTGAAAAATATAATTGACTGGACTTCGCGCAAATCCGACGAATTCGGAATGATCGAAGTTTTCAAAGGAAAAGCGGCGGGAATTATGACGGCTTCGCCCGGCGCGTTCGGGGGAATCCGCTGTCTGGCGCATCTTCGCGGCATTTTGACGATTATGCTCGTCAACGTTTTGCCGATGGAAATCGCCGTTGCCAAAGTCGGCGAAATGTTCGACGGCGAAAGTTTCGAGATGACCGACGAAAAAACAAAGGGAATTTTGGAAAATCTCGGCGAAGCTCTAACCGCTCTGCTTAAAAAAACACACGGCGAGATCGAGGTCGCGGAGGTGGAATAAATCATTTCCTGATTTCCGCATAAATTTTTTCCAATTTTTCGACGTAATCAATAATCGAAAAATTTTCTTCGACGCATTTTCGCGCATTTTCGCGCAAAACCCGCCAATCGGCTTTACCGGAAAGTAAAAACGCGAGAGTTTCCGCCGTTTGCGCTGCGTTATAAGGCTCGACCATAAAACCGTTTTCGCCCGTTTTAATTACGGCGCGAACGGACGCGACATCGGCAACGACCGGAACGCAGCGCGCCGCCATCGCTTCAAGCATCGCCAGCGGCAAGCCTTCGCCGTAACGCGACGGCAACAGAAAAATATCGCTCGCTGCCAGTTCCCGCCATTTTTCCGCGCCGGAAATAACGCCGCCGTAATAAAATTTGTCGCCGAGAATACGCGACATTTCACCGTTGAAAAAATGCCTCAGCGCGCCTGCGCCGAAGCATCTGAAACTAAACTCGAAATTTTCCTTCTTTAAAATGCGGCAGGCTTCAATAATTTCGTGCAAGCCTTTCGATTCGTGAAGTCGTCCGAGATAAATAATCGTTTTTTCTTTTTTGGTGCCGCGTTCGGCGTTCGGCGCTTCGCCGATATTAATCGCGTTCGGCAAAATCCGCACGTCCAGATTTTCCCAGCGGTTCGTCAAGCTGCGCCGCTCGTCTTCGCTCAAAACCAAAACCAAGCTCGCCGCCCGCGCCATTTTTTCCGTTAGCCAGGCGAGCAAACGACTGTCGAATTTTTCCATCAAATAACGCCCGCCGTTTGGGTGCAGCAACACGGGACGACCGGCGAGGCGCGCTGCAAACGTGAGCGCGGCGTCCCGAACGATGGAAAGCGGCACGAGCGCCGTGTTGATATGCACCAAATCAATTTTTTCGCGGCGAATTTTCAGCCAGAAGCGCGGAACTAAAAATATCTGTTGCTGAAACCAGC